>CAUJJS010000273.1 GCA_963205415.1 Pseudomonadota bacterium | reverse complement strand
CAATTGAAGGTGAAGGCCGCCGGCATGAAGATCACGACCGACCAGTGGCCCTTGAGGGTCTGATCGGTGACTTCGACGAACTTGCCGTTGTGGAAGGCCTGCGCCTTGAACGGCTGGATTTCGGTATTGATGAGCGACATGGCACAACTCCTTGTTGGTTGGGATAACACACGTGTTGGCACTAACTGGCCGACGTTTGAAGTCTAGGCGAGGCAGGTGAATAGGTAAAATCGATTGTTCAAATTGTCGCAATAGACCATGACTATTGATTGGCGACCAAGCCGCATTCACATGCGCAGCACGATCTTGCCGAGCGCCCCGGGTTCCAGCACCTGGCGGTGTGCCAGTGCCGCCTGATCGAGCGGCAACTCGCGTGCGATCACCGGCGTGAGTGTTCCCGCTTCCAAGCCCGCCACCAAGGCCGCATGCACGGCACGGTAATCGGCGGCCGACATCTGCCATAGCAACAGGCCCAGAATTTCGGCCTCGCGCGCCATGCAATCACGAGGATTGACCTCTACCGTGCCACGGCTGCCGACGATCACGACGCGGCCACCGCGCGCCAGTATCGTCAGATCATTTCCAAGATTGGCGTCGGCACGCATCTCCACCACAACATCGACGCCGTGGCCGTGCGTGGTGTCACGAATGGCCTCCCAACGCTGCGGATCACGATGGTCGAACACCTGCGTCGCCCCGTGTTGCAGAACCAAAGCCCGACCTTGCTCGCTGCCTGCGGTGGCGATGACCTTCATTCCGGCGGCTCGGGCCAATTGGATGGCCGCCACACCAACTCCGCCACTGCCACCGTGCACCAGCACCGTTTCTCCGGCTCTTGCTCGCGCCCGTTGGAACAAGGCGCGATACGCGGTGGCATAGGGAACACCCATGGCCGCGCCCTGCGCAAAGCTCACGCACTCAGGCAGAGGGTGCACATGCTGCGCCTCGCACACACAGAACTCGGCATAGGTTCCGGTGAGGCTACCGGCCACATACACCCGATCACCCAGGGCCATGCCACCGACACCCTCACCCAGCGCATCGACGATGCCGGCACCGTCATTTCCCGGCGTCCACGGCAACAGCGGCAGGTTCGCGTACTGGCCAGATCGAATATAGGTTTCCACCGGATTGACGCCCGCCGCCTGCAGCTTGACACGCACCTGCCCGGCCAAGGGCTCGGGCTTGGGCACCTCATCCACCACCAGAACGTCGGGGGCTCCGAATGCTTGTACGCGAATCGCCCGCATGGCATCACTCCATCGAATCGATCGACGATTCTACGAAGCTCCACCCCGGCCACCAAGGAACGACGAGCCATCCACACGCTGGGTTCGTTGGAAAACGCGCATCAGCGCCACCGGATCACCATATGAGTACAATTTGCGGTTCCGACGCATTGCGCGCCTTTGCACACCGATGGAGTTATCGCCCCATGATTCTGCGCTCACTGATCCTGACCGGCCTGTTCTTGCCGCTTGCTGCTCTGGCCCAAGATCCGGCAGCAACCACCGCTGCCGCCACAACGCAAGACGTGGCTGCGCCAGCTGCTCCGAAACCCCGTGTGGCCTTGCACACCAACCTTGGCGACATCGTGATCGAGTTGGCCCAGGATAAGGCGCCACTGTCGACCGAGAACTTCCTGACCTACGTCAAGGATGGTTTCTACAACGGCACCGTGTTCCACCGCGTGATCGACAACTTCATGGCGCAAGGTGGCGGCTACACCGCTGATCTCCAGGCGAAGCCCACCCGCGCCCCGATCAAGAACGAGGCCAACAACGGCCTGTCGAATGTGCGTGGTTCGATCGCGATGGCGCGCACCGGTGATCCGAACTCGGCCACGGCGCAGTTCTTCATCAACCTCGTCGACAACCCGCGCCTCGACTACGTCAGCGACCAGAACGGCATGACCTGGGGCTACGCCGTGTTTGGCATGGTGGTGCAAGGCATGGACGTGGTGGACAAGATCCGCGCCATTCCCACCGGCGGCCAAGGCCCGTTCCGCACCGACGTGCCGACCCAGCCCGTGGTCATCGAACGCGCTGAAGTGCTGGCAGCTCCAACACCTGCGGCGACGCCTCCGGCCGCTGCGCCGACAACGCCAACGGAACCGGCTGCCGCGCCCACGCCTGCAACGGGTTCCTGAGTCCCACGTGGCGCACACAGCGGGTCATGATGCGGCGGTGTGCGCCCTGTTGGTGTCGGATCTGCATCTGGATCGGACCCGCCCCCGCATCACCGAACTGTTTCTGAAGTTCCTGCGCGAGGAGGCCACGCGCGTGGCCGAGTTGCACATTCTGGGTGATCTCTTTGAAGCCTGGATCGGTGACGACGATGACGCGCCACTCGTCACGACGGTGGCCACGGCTCTGGACTCCGTGGCCAATGCCGGCACTCGCATCAGCTTCATTCGCGGCAACCGCGATTTTCTGATCGGCCACGGCTACGCTTCGCGTGCGGGTTTTTCGATTCTCAACGACCCCAGTGTGGTGATGCTCGCCGGCGAAGCGGTGTTGCTGCTTCACGGTGACCTCTTGTGTTGGGACGACAGCGCCTATCAGGCCGTGCGCCGACAGGTGCGCGATCCGCACTGGCAAGCGGCCTTGCTGGCTCGTCCACTGGCCGAACGACGGGCCTTTGCCGCCCAAGCGCGTGCCTCAAGCGCAGCGCACCAGAGCGCCATGTCATCGCTTGAGGTGGGTGATGCCAGCGAAACCGCTGTGCAGGAGTACTTTCGACGCTACGGTGTGCGCCGCATGATCCACGGCCACACCCATCGCCCCGCCATTCACGATCTTGTCGTGGATGGAATGGCCCGCCAACGCATCGTGCTGGGTGATTGGTACGAGCAAGGCAGCGTGTTGCGTGTTTTGGCCGATGGCCGCATCGCGCTCGATGGCCTGACCTTGAACTAGTCAGCGATCAGGGCGGCATCGCGCACGCACCACGGTCTCAGCGGCCTCGCAGTTGCTCGATGACCGGCGCTACCTGCGCCTCTCGATGGAGCGCCCGACCGAGGGCTTCCAGGGCCACGATCAGGCCGTCGATATCATCGGCACGCACGGTGGCGTGGCCGGTCTTGCGACCCGCACGCGGCGCCTTGCCGTAGTCGTGCCAATGCACGCCCGCCACGGCCAACGCTGCCGCGGCATCCGGCAAGGTTCCGAGGAAATTGAGCATGCAGGCGTGACCCACGGCACGGGTGTCGCCCAAGGGCAGGCCGAGCACCGCACGCACGTGGTTCTCAAATTGCGAGGTCTCGGCGCCTTCGATGGTCCAATGCCCGGAATTGTGCACACGCGGCGCCATTTCATTGGCCAGCAGGCGATCGCCACA
>CAUJJS010000272.1 GCA_963205415.1 Pseudomonadota bacterium | reverse complement strand
GACGATCTGATCCCCTTCCTCCAGGCAATCGCGCAATTTGCGCAGCAGCGGGCGCGATGCGCCTTCTTCGGCCAGCGCACGCGCGGCGCAGCCCTCGATCACGCCGCGCAGGCGGATCGCGTCGTCGATCTCGCGCGAGGTTGTTGGCGCCGATTCAAATCTGACCAGGCGTGCCGATTGAATTTTGACCAGGGGCCTGCACCGGGTTTTTTGTTTCACGATGACTCCAGCCCGGCACTTCGCTGGACTGCGCCGCAGCTCGATACAGCGGGTTTATCAATAACTTAGGCGCGTCCATCATATGCCGGTGCTTTCTGAAACCTGACCCGGTTTCCCCTCGCGCCGCTCCTATCTGGCTCCTGGAATCGGGTCGTTCCAAGGAGTCATCATGGCCAAGATCAAGCTCACCAAGACCGCTGTGGAAGCGGCGCAACCCCAGGCGCAAGCCATCGAACTGCGGGATAGCGTGGTGCCTGGCTTCCTGTGCAAGATTACCCCAGCGGGTCGCCGAGTGTTCATGCTCCAGTACCGCACGAACGCCGGAGAGCGCCGCAAGCCCGCCTTAGGTCTGTTCGGGGAACTGACCGTTGAACAGGCCCGCGCCATGGCGCAGGACTGGCTGGCCGAGGTGCGCCGGGGCGGCGACCCCGGCGGCGCCAAGGCCGAGGCGCGCAAAGCACCCACCGTGGCCGAGCTGTGCAAGAAGTTCATGGAGGACTACTCCAAGAAGCGCAACAAGCCCAGCACGCAGGACGGTTACCAGGGCGTCATCGACCGCTGCATCATCCCCTTGCTTGGCCGCAAAAAGGTTCACGACGTGAAGCGGCCTGACATTGCCGGGCTGATGGAGAAGCTGGCTTACAAGCCCACCGAGGCGAACAAGGCCTTCGGCGTGCTGCGCAAGATGTTCAATCTGGCCGAGGTGTGGGGCTTCCGCCCGGACGGCACGAATCCGTGCCGCCACGTTCCGATGTACCCGCCCGGCAAGGAAACGCGGCTCATCGTGGACGACGAATTGGTGCGCGTCTTCCGCCAGTTGGAGAAGCTCGAAGCGGAAGGGCTGGAGAACTACGTCATTCCGCTGGCGATTCGACTGCAATTCGAGTTCGCCGCCCGGCGCTCCGAAATCTGCCCGCTCGAATGGGCTTGGATTGATCTGGAGAGCCGGCGCGTGATCTGGCCTGACAGCAAGACCGGTAGTATGTCCAAGCCCATGAGCGCGGAAGCCTTTCGGCTCCTTTCGACAGCGCCGCGACGGGAGGGCTGCCCCTATGTCCTGCCGTCGCCCAACGACCCGGCCAAGCACCTGACCTTTGGCGAGCACTATGGCGGCTGGTGTCGGGTGCTCAAAGCCGCAGATGTTCCGCACGTCGGTACGCATGGCATCCGCCACCGCTCGGCGACGGACATTGCCAATTCGGGCGTGCCCATCAAGGTCGGCATGGAGCTGACCCAGCACAAGACCGTCGCGCAGTTCATGCACTACGTCCATACCGAGGATAAGCCGGTGCGCGATGCGGCCGAACTGGTGGCCAGTCGCCGCCAAGCAATTACTGGCGCGCGGCCACGCCAGCCCCAGGAGGCCACGGCATGAACGCCCGGACGCCCAAGGTCGCCAAACGTGTCGCCTTGCCTGCCGGCTACGCCGGCATCCACGGCGGCATCGTGGAAATGCTCGATGCCGCGCGCCAGGCGGCGGCGCGCAGCGTCAATGCGCTGATGACGGCCAGCTATTGGGAGATTGGCCGCCGCATCGTGGAGGCCGAGCAACAGGGCAAGCGGCGCGCTGGCTACGGCGAGCAGTTGATCGCCCGGCTGTCCGCCGACTTGACCGCGCGCTTCGGACGCGGTTTCAGCCCGGACAATCTGGAGAACATGCGGCGGTTCTTCGCCGCCTACCCCCGGCCCGTAATTTCCGAGGCACTGTCTCGGAAATCGGGCGACGATCTGCCTGCCGAGATTTCCGAGACAGTGTCTCGGAAATTCACCCTGGCCGAGCTGGCGCAGGTGTTCCCGCTGCCGTGGTCGGCCTATGTGCGGCTGCTGGCGGTCAAGGACGGCCATGCCCGCCAGTTCTACGAGGCCGAGGCGCTGCGCGGCGGCTGGAGCGTGCGCCAGCTTGATCGGCAGATCGGCAGCCAGTTCTATGAGCGCACGGCCTTGTCCAAGGACAAGGCGGCGATGCTGGTCAAGGGCGCAGCGCCGAGGCCCGAGGATGCCGTCAGGCCGGACGACGCCATCAAAGACCCCTACGTGCTGGAGTTCCTGAACCTCAAAGACGAGTATTCCGAATCCGATCTGGAAGCCGCGCTGATCCAGCGGCTGGAGGATTTTCTGCTGGAGCTGGGCGAAGGCTTCACTTTTGTCGGGCGGCAGCGGCGTTTGCGCATCGACCAGACGTGGTATCGGGTGGATTTGCTGTTCTTCCACCGGCGGCTGCGCTGCCTGGTCATCATCGACTTGAAGCTGGGCAGCCTGTCGCACGCGGACGTGGGCCAGATGCTCATGTATTGCAACTACGCCAAGGAGCATTGGGCCTATCCCGATGAAAACCCGCCCGTGGGTTTGATCCTGTGCGCCGACAAGGGCCATGCGCTGGCGCGGTATGCACTGGAAGGCTTGCCGTCGAAGGTGATGGCGGCGAACTACCGCACCGTGCTGCCGGATGCCGAGCTGTTGCAGAAGGAATTGGAGGCTACGCGGCGCTTGCTGGAATCGCGCACGTCCAAGCAGCCCAAGAAACTCCAGCAGTAACCGAGCGTCCCCGTGTTCCGCCGTCGGGTTTGCGGGCTGCGCCCCGCGCCTCGTTCCGAGTCGCGGCCATTCGGCTTTGACCCCTGACGCCTCCGGCCCTGGTGGGCCAGCGCCTTGACGACTCGGCTTGATGCCTTCGCGCTTCTTCCCGGGCAAGCCGAACGGGTAGCTTCCATCAACGCGCCAAGAGCCAGCCAGCTCCCGACGCCAGTACCACGACCAGGACCGGTGGCGCCTTGCCGATGACCAGCAAGCCGAACGCGGCGAGTGCGAGCCCAAAGTCCGCCCGGCTCTGGATCGCACTGGTCCACACCGGGTCGTACAGCGCCGACAGCAGGATGCCGACCACCCCCGCGTTGATGCCCGCCATCGTGGTCTGAATGCTCTGGCGGTGGCGAAGGCTCTCCCAGAACGGCAGTGCGCCCACGAGCACCAGAACGGCCGGCAGGAATATCACTCCCAGCAGCACCAGTCCGCCCCACCAGCCGTGCAGCGGCCCCTGGGCCACCGCGCCCAGATACGCCGCGAAGGTGAACAGCGGCCCCGGCACCGCTTGCGCGGCGCCGTAGCCTGCCAGAAAGTCGGCGTTGCTGACGGCGCCGCTGGGCACCAACGTGGCTTGCAACAGCGGCAGCACGACGTGGCCACCGCCAAAGACAAGCGCGCCCGCTCGGTACACGCCTTCGAGCAGGGCCAAGACGGATGATCCGCTGGCCGCCGCCCACAGCGGCAGGCCGACAAGGGGCAATATGAACAACAGCAAGGCCACGACGCCGAGCTTGCGCGAGACGGGGTAGGCATGGGGCTGGCCGCCGGCCGGCTGTGACAGCTTCAGTCCCCAGCGGCCCAGCAGGCCCGCAACGACGATGGCGACGACCTGACCTGTGGCCGATGGCAGGAACAGGGTCAGCAGCGCGGCCAGGATCGCCAGTGCGGCCCGAAGACGGTCCGGGCAAAGCGACCTGGCCATGCCCCACACCGCTTGCGCCACGACAGCCACGGCGACGATCTTCAGCCCGTGCACCCAGCCCGATTCCGCCAATCCTTGGTATTGAGCGATGCCAAAGGCGAACAGGATCAGCGCGATCGCCGACGGCAAGGTGAATCCCGCCCAGGCGGCCAGCAAGCCAGGCCAGCCCGCACGGCCCAGGCCCAGCGCCATGCCGACCTGGCTGCTGGCCGGGCCCGGCAGGAACTGGCACAGCGCTACCAGATCGGAGTAGCCGCGGTCATCCAGCCACCGGCGGCGCTCGACGAATTCCGTGCGGAAATAACCCAGATGCGCGATCGGCCCGCCAAAGGAGGTTAGCCCAAGCCGCAGGAACACCAGAAAAACCCGCCAGGCGCTGTCCCGCTCTGTGGTGGTGGGCACTGTCATCAAATAGCCTCCTGCTTCATGCGCTTGGACAGCGCCTCGGCACTTTCCTTGCGCTCGCTGTAGCGATCCACCAGGTACGGTGACGCATCGCGCGTGAGCAGCGTGAACTTCACCAACTCCTCCATCACGTCCGCGATGCGATCGTAGTAGGCCGAGGGCTTCATACGCCCGGTCTCGTCGAATTCCTGATACGCCTTGGCGACCGAGGACTGGTTGGGGATGGTCAGCATGCGCATCCAGCGGCCCAGCACGCGCATCTGGTTGACGGCGTTGAAGGACTGCGAGCCGCCCGAGACCTGCATCACCGCCAGCGTCTTGCCCTGGGTCGGGCGCACGGCGCCGACCGACAACGGAATCCAGTCGATTTGGGTTTTCATCAGGCCGGTCATGGCGCCATGGCGCTCGGGCGAGCACCACACCATGCCCTCGGCCCATTGCGTGAGCGCATGCAGTTCCTGAACCTTGGGATGGTCGGCCGGCGCATCATCCACCAGCGGCAGGCCCGAGGGGTTGAACATGCGCGTCTCGCCGCCGAGCGCGCGCAGGATGCGCGCTGCCTCCTCGGCGGCCAGGCGGCTGTACGAGCGCTCCCGCAGCGAGCCATATAGCAGCAAGAAGCGCGGCGCATGGCTGGCGCGTTCGGGTGTCAGCAGCCGTGCTGCATCCGGTTGTTGAAACAGCGTCGTGTCGATGTTGGACAGATCAAGGCGCGATTCAGACACGGCGGCCTTCCGCGTCGATCACGGGCTCGCCGTCTTCCTTGTTGAACGCGCCGCGCTGCGACTGCGGCAGGATGTCCAGCACCGCTTCCGATGGCCGGCACAGGCGTGTGCCCAGTGGCGTGACCACGATGGGCCGGTTGATGAGGATGGGGTGTAGCTCGATGAAATCGAGCAATTGCTCGTCCGTCCACTTCGGATCGTCCAGACCGAGTTCGGTATAGGGCGTTCCTTTTTCGCGCAGTACGTCGCGCACGCTCAGGCCCGCATCGGCCAGCAGCTTGGTCAGCCTGGCGCGATCGGGCGGTGTTTTCAGGTACTCGATGACCGTGGGTTCCTCGCCGCTGTTGCGGATCAGGCCGAGCGTGTTGCGCGAGGTGCCGCAGGCGGGGTTGTGATAGATCGTGATGGCGCTCATGGGCATGTCGTGGTTATCGGGTTGATGGGTTTGGGCCGGCCTCGTACCAGCCGCGCGAGCGGTTGACGACGCGCACGACCAGCAGCATGACGGGCACTTCGATCAGCACGCCGACCACGGTGGCCAGCGCCGCGCCGGACTGGAAGCCGAACAGGCTGATGGCCGCGGCCACGGCCAGCTCGAAGAAGTTGCTCGCGCCGATCAGCGCCGAGGGACAGGCGATGTTGTGTTTCTCGCCCACCTTGCGGTTGAGCCAGTAGGCCAGCCCGGAGTTGAAGAACACCTGGATCAGGATCGGCACCGCCAGCATGGCGATGACCAGCGGCTGCTGCAGGATGGCCTGGCCCTGGAAGGCGAACAGCAGCACCAGCGTGAGCAGCAGCGCGGCGATGGACAGCGGGCCGATGCGCTCCAGGGCACGATCGAACGCGGCTTGGCCTCGCCGCAGCAATGCGCGGCGCCACACCTGCGCAAGAATGACGGGGATGACGATGTAGAGCGCCACCGACACCAGCAGCGTGTCCCACGGCACCGTGATGGCCGACAGGCCCAGCAGCAGGCCGACGATGGGCGCGAAGGCGAAGACCATGATGGTGTCGTTCAAGGCCACTTGCGACAGCGTGAACACCGGATCGCCGCCGGTCAGCCGGCTCCAGACGAACACCATCGCCGTGCAGGGCGCGGCGGCCAGCAGGATCAGGCCGGCGACATAGCTGCCCTGCTGGTCGGCGGGCAGCGCGTCGGCGAAAACGTGGCGGATGAAGATCCAAGCCAGCAGCGCCATCGAGAAGGGCTTGACGGCCCAGTTGATGAACAACGTGACGCCGATGCCGCGCCAGTGCTGCTTGACCTGGCCCAGCGCGCCGAAGTCCACCTTGAGCAGCATGGGAATGATCATGATCCAGATCAGCAGGCCCACCGGCAGGTTGACCTGGGCCACTTCCATGCGGCCGATGGCCTGGGATACGCCAGACGCGAACTGGCCCAGTGCGATGCCGACAACGATGCACAGGAACACCCACACCGTCAGATAGCGCTCGAAGACGCTCATGGTCGGGGCGGCCGGCATGGAGCGGGCCGATTCAGTCGCTGCGGTCATGGGCGCCTCACTGCTTGCCGATGTCGCGCAGCTCGCGCTGCAAGGACATGGCGTCCAGGCGCGCCAGCGGCAGCGACAGGAACAGCTCGATGCGGCGGCGCAGGGTCAAGGCGGCGTCTTTGAAGGCTTTGATTTTTTGCTCTTCGGAGCCTTCGACCGCTGCGGGATCGGGCACGCCCCAATGTGCGGACACCGGCTTGCCTGGCCAGAGCGGGCAGGCCTCGCCGGCGGCGTTGTCGCAGACGGTGAAGATGAAGTCGAACACCGGGGCGCCCGGTGCCACGAACTCATCCCAACTCTTGCTGCGATAGCCAGTGGCCGGCATGTGCAGCCGCTCCAGCGTGGCGAGCGCCAGCGGATGCACATCGCCCTTGGGGTGGCTGCCCGCCGACCAAGCGCGAAAGCGGCCCTGGCCCAGGTCGTTGAGGATGCCTTCGGCGAGGATGGAACGGGCCGAATTGCCCGTGCAGATGAACAGTGCGTTGTAGGTGGTGTCGGTGGTCATGGTGTCAGCAATCGCAGTGGGAGGATTCGGTGACCTCGCACACGCCGCCCTGGCAGCAGTGTTCGGTCAGGTAGCCGAGCAGCCCGTTCATGTGGGTGAAGTCGGCGCGATAGATGAGGTTGCGGCCCTGCTGCTCGATGGTGACAAGGCCGGCATGCGTCAGCTCTTTCAGATGGAACGACAGCGTGTTGCGGGCCACGTCGAGTTGCTCGGCAAGCACGCTGGGCGTTCGCCCTTCAGGGCCGGCGATGACCAGGGCGCGGAACACGCGCAGGCGCTGGGTGTGGGCCAGGGCACTCAGGGCGGAAACAGCTTGGGTTTCATTCATGATTCGATAATACAACATTTATGGAATTAATGGGCAGACGGCAAGGTGAGACCACATGGCGTCCCGGCGTTCCGCCGTCGGGTTCGCGGGCTGCGCCCCGAGCCTCGTTCCGAATCTCGGCCATCCGGCTTTGACCCCTGACGCCTCCGGCCCTCACGGGCCTGCGCGCTCCGCTTGCCGCAAAAGCCGAGTGTGTGCAGTGGGCGGGTGTGGTCGGTCTTGCTGTTCCCTTCACCGTATCACGGCGTTCTCGCCGTCAAGGGCGGCGCGCGCCATGCGCGCTTGCGTCCTGGCGGCCGTCTTCGACCCCTGACTGCTTGCGCTGCGCCGTGCTGGCCACGGTTCCGGGCAATTCCGCCCGAGCAACCGGAGCACGATCATGTCGCAACTGTCCTTTTCCTCGTTCGATTCCTCGCTGATGGTGCGTGACGCACAGGGCCGCTACCTGTTGGCGACCACCGACCAGATTCTGGAGGCCGCTCGCCAGGCCATCGAGCACAAGATGCAGCGCAGTGCGTCGTTCAGTTCGCCGGCGGCGGTCAAGGAATACCTGCGCGCCAAGCTGGCCGGCTTCGAGCATGAGGTGTTCGCTGTGCTGTTCCTCGATACGCAGCATCGCCTGATCGAGTACGTCGAGATGTTCCGCGGCACGATCGACAGCGCATCGGTGTATCCGCGCGAAGTGGTCAAGCAGGCACTGCGGCTCAATGCGGCGGCAGTCATCATGGCGCATTTTGTGGCGCGCCACAAAATGCGAATTTTGTGCCCTGTTTTCTTATGTGCCGTGCTTGGAGGCCAGGAGCGCACCTCCTGGGCCTCTGGTCAGAATCGGGGCACATAACAGCAGCCGCAGCGCAACATGACGT
>CAUJJS010000271.1 GCA_963205415.1 Pseudomonadota bacterium | reverse complement strand
GCTTGCAGGTAGCTGGCAGGAACGAAGTTCTTCACGAACAAGATCGGATCGACGATCTTCAAGGTGTACGAGCCACGCGTGACGGCACCGACCTGGGTGTTGAGGAAGCCATCGTCCCAATAGATTTCCGACTGGGTGCCGAAACGGTTGTCCGGCAGTTCCTTGAGCGAAACGAAGAACGCCGCCTGTTGCGCGCCCGGCTGACCGCCAAACTTGAATCGCTCCCAGCTCTGCTTGATCAGGGCATCGACCAAGCCATCACCGGAAAAGATCGACTTGGAATTGACATCGTCCGAACGCCACTCGTAGCCGCCCGGTTCGGCCGCAAAGCCGGTGATCTTGCCATCCTGAAAAAGCAGCAGGCCGTAACCTTCCGGCACCACGATTTTCGAACCGTTGGTGATGATGTTGGATGAGCCTTGGGTGTTGGAACCCCGCCCTGCGTTGCTGCCTTGCGGTACGGCCGCAAACAAAGCGGCGGTGGAAGGCAGGCCCGCCGGCACCGTGTAGAAGTCCTTCCACTGGTCAGCCAACATGCCGCCGACTGCACCCGTCACTGCCTTGATCAAACCCATGACTGCATCTCCCTGTTGCGCGGCGGGCACTGTGCCCACCGTAGACCTGCACTATACGACTCCGGGCGCTCAAGTCGGACATCGGCATGAGGGCCGATTTCAATCGCGAGGGCTCATCGTCAGCGCACGTGGCGCGGTCGTCAGCACCCCGGCGTGATTGGGATCGGCGCAGTCGGGATGTGTCTGTACGTGTTGAGGCCCACCCTCGTTCACGCCCCCGCTCCGGCCTGACGCAAGACCTGCAACCAGCGCGCACCCATTTTGCGTACCGCACCCAACCCGCCCAGATCATCCAATGCATCGCCTAATCCCTGCGTGCCGGTAAGGCCGTTGGGTTTGGCGAAGCTGATGCGCCAACGGCCGTGGGCGCTGTGGACGATCAGGCCACCCTGAAACCAGTACCAGGGCGAGGCGATGCGGATCGCCTCCAAACGTTCGCGAAACAAGACGCTGCTTTGGCCAAGGCACAGTTGTGCGGCGCTGAAACCGGCGCAATGCGCATCGCGTTCGAGTTTGCGCAACTGCCATGGCCACGCGGTGCCACTGCCGTGCAAGCTCAAGCTCAGCATGCCACCGACCAGACTCAGTTGCCCCGGCAGCGCGCTCACACCGCGCAACAACCACGCCGGGGTTTCCAGGCGCGTACGCCAGCGTGGCGCATGGGATGAAAACTCAGGATCAGCGGCGCGGCTCATAGTTCTGCTCCTGATAACCCTGCGCCTGATTGCGGGGATCATCGTTGCCGTACTGCATGGCCGGAACGCGTTGCTGCTGTGAGCCGCTGGCAGCCATCTGCTGAAAGCTTTGCCACGCCTCGACACCACCGCGATACCAGTAGACCTGCCGATAACCCAGCTTGATGGCACGCAAGGCGGCGTTGTACGACATCCAGCAATGCGGTCCCTGGCAATAGAACACCATGGGCCGGCCGGTATTGCCTTGTGTGGCCTGCTGCAAAAACTGGCCGAAGTTGCGTTGCACCTGATCGTTGAAGGAACCCGGTTCTGCGGCACCGACTGCATTCTGCGCCATGGGCAAGGTGTAGCCCGAACCCAACACATCGAACACCAGAAGCCCGTTCTGCTGACCTTGTTGATACAGCGCCAGCAGCGGATCGGTGGTAATGACCTGGCCACCCGGAATCGAGGTTGGTGTCGGGCCGTGCAGCTGGGTTTGCAATTGCGCTTGCGGGGCGATGCCGAAGTCCTGCATCTCAGCGGCCAGTGCGGCCTGCATCGGGTTGCCACCCATGTTTCCGGCTTGCGGTGCCGCACCGAATCCGCCGGCCTGCGGCGCTTGGCCATAGCCACGCTGCGATGGCATTTGCCCGTAGCCGCTTTGGGTCGGCACAGATCCATAGCCGTTCTGCGGACGTGCTTGCGAATTATTGCCCTGTGCCGGCGCCACGCCATAGCCGTCCTGTGCTGGCATCCGACCATAGTCGTCCTGAGGCTGCTGCGCGGCAGGGGTGTTGTACGGGGATTGTTCGTCGGGTGGGACCGTGTTGCTGGGTTGTCCAAAACTCTGCTGAGCGGCCACCGTCAGCGGGAAGCTGGCAGCGATGAGCAAGGCGAGGTAGAGGCGACGGTTCATGGCGAATCTCCAATCGTGGACGGTGCGTGGCGGGTTTTCTCACGCTCATCCATCAAGGCGCAGAAGCACGACAAATTGGCTCACCAGGCTGCAACGCCCACTACACTGGAAGCCGTCATCACAAGGTCGCGACGATGCGCAGTTTCGAAGATTCGCAAGGCCAGACATGGCAAGCCGCCTTGTTGGATGCCTCCTACGGTGTGGTGCTATTGATCTTCAGCCCGATGCATGCCGGTGAACTGCGTCGCTACGCCATGCCTTCTGAAAATCTGGCTCACGCCCAGCGTGAGCTGGCGGCCATGGAACTTGAAGGCCTGCAGCAGTTGCTGGTCGGTGCCGAGCCTTGGGATCCCGCCAGCGGCGGCTTGTAG
>CAUJJS010000270.1 GCA_963205415.1 Pseudomonadota bacterium | reverse complement strand
ATGGGTTCGGTCAAGGCCATCAACGCCTCGCGCATGGCGCTACGCGGCGATGGCAAGCACAAGGTCAGTCTCGACAAGGTGATCAAGACCATGCGCGACACTGGCCGCGACATGATGGACAAGTACAAGGAAACCAGTCGCGGCGGCTTGGCAGTGAACGTGATCGAGTGCTGAGTGAGCCACCAGGCTTCAAGTCCTCGAACGGTCTTTGATCAGGGTGAATTTTGCTGCGTTGCCGTGAGCGAGCTTCTATCCGGAATCTGGGCGTCACCGCGATCTGATCGGCGCCGCGTTCCGCGTCTTCGTTCAAACTGAAACAAGGCTTGAAATCAACAGCTTGCAGGGTATTACAGCCCGCATCGCGGGATCTTCATGCGGCGCGGCATGACTTCCCGATTTGCTTGGCTGAATCGATACGGAATGCTGCGATGCAGAATTGATCATTGTCATGGCTTTGAGTCTGGCAAACGGGACAATTCGGTGCATTCCCCTCAGGGGCCTTTTGAGAAGCAGTCCATGCAAACTTTCATCCATCCTCCTCGTGCCTCCATTCCGCTGGGTGCGGCTTTGCTCAGTCTGGCCATGGTTCTTGGCCTGACGGCATGCAACACCGAGCCCTCGGCCACCGCACATGCCTCCATGCTCGCTGCCACCGATACGGGCGGCTCGCGCAAGGGCGACTTCGGCCCGCCCGTGGGTGAGCCGATCGAAGCCATCCTCACCAGTCCGCCGCATGTGCCGCCGCCGACTGGCCGTAGCGAACCGGCCAAGGTGATCGTGAACCTGGAAGTGATCGAAAAGGAAATGGAAATTTCCGAAGGTGTGAGCTACACCTTCTGGACCTTCGGTGGCACGGTTCCCGGCAGCTTCATCCGCGTGCGCCAAGGCGACACGGTGGAGTTTCATTTGAACAACCACCCTGACTCCAAGATGCCGCACAACATCGACTTGCACGGTGTCACCGGTCCGGGTGGTGGTGCGGCCTCCAGCTTCACGGCACCCGGACACAGTTCGCAGTTCACCTTCAAGGCGCTCAACCAAGGCTTGTATGTGTACCACTGCGCTACCGCGCCGGTCGGCATGCACATCGCCAATGGCATGTACGGCCTGATCCTGGTCGAGCCGCCGGAAGGCCTGCCGCCGGTTGACCGTGAGTACTACGTGATGCAGGGCGACTTCTACACCACGACCAAGTACCGCGAGAAGGGTGCAGCGCCCTTCGACATGCAGAAGGCCATCGATGAGAACCCGACCTATGTGCTGTTCAACGGCGCTGAAACCGCGCTGACGGGTGACAACGCCATCACCGCCAAAACCGGCGAGAACGTGCGCCTCTACGTGGGCAACGGCGGTCCGAACCTGGTGTCGAGCTTCCACCTCATCGGCGAAATCTTCGACCGCGTTTGGTACGAAGGCGGCACGCGCTATCAGGAAAACGTGCAGACGACCTTGATTCCTTCCGGTGGCGCCATGATCGCCGACTTCCACATCGAAGTGCCGGGCAGTTACGTGTTGGTGGACCACTCGATCTTCCGCGCCTTCAACAAGGGCGCACTGGGCATCCTGAAGGTCGAAGGGCCGGAAGATCTGGCGATCTATTCGGGCAAGGAAGTCGATTCGGTTTACTTGGGCGACAAGGCCGCCAGTCTGGCTTCGGTGCAAACGGCAGCCGCGTCGGCGCGGGCCGGCAAGTTGACGGTGGAAGAGCAGATCGCGGCCGGCAAGTCGCTGTTCGCGGGTACCTGTTCGGTCTGCCATCAGGACAATGGTGCGGGCATGCCTGGCGTGTTCCCGCCCTTGGCCAATTCCGATTACCTCAAGGCGCTGGACGATGACTCGTTGATCGAGATCGTGCTCAATGGTTTGACCGGCCCGATCAAGGTCAATGGTGCGGAATACAACTCGGTGATGCCGCCGATGAGTCAGCTCACCGACGACGAAGTGGCCAACATCCTGACCTATGTGAAGAGCAGTTGGGACAACGGCGGTGGCCGCATCACCAAGAAGGAAGTCAAGACCGTGCGCACGGCCACACCACGTTCGGAAGGCGCGGCACACTGACGGAGCATGACCATGCTGCGCAAGGCATTGTTCACCGTTCTACTCCTCGCCGCCGGCACTGCGCCGGCGGCAGGAAATAGTGATTGGGCCGAGGTTCCTGCAGGTCGCTTCGTCTCGGTGTTGAGCTTGGGTGAATCCGGCGTGGAAAGCACGGTCGGGCGCTTCGAGTTGATGCGTCGTCCTGTCACCAATGCCGAATTTCTGGCCTTCGTCGAGGCCAATCCCGAGTGGCAGCGAAAGGCGGTGGCACCGATCTTTGCCGATTCGCAGTACCTGTCGCACTGGCAATCCAAGCTCACGGTGGGTGATGGCGCAGGCGAGAATGCGCCGGTGACCCGCGTCAGTTGGTTCGCCGCCACCGCCTATTGCGAGGCCCAGGGCGGTCGCCTGCCGACGTGGTTGGAATGGGAGTACGTGGCTGCGGCCGATGAAACCCGCGCCGATGCGCGCTCCGATCCGGCGTGGCGCGAACGTATCCTCGGTTGGTACAGCAAGACCGGCGGTGATCGCATCGCCGATGTGGGCCAAACCCCGCTCAATGTCCATGGCGTGCAGGATATGCACGGTCTGGTTTGGGAATGGGTGGATGATTTCAACGCCCTGATGATGTCAGCCGACAGCCGCGAGCAGGGCGATCCGGACGTGCTCAAGTTCTGCGGCGCCGGGGCCTTGTCCATGTCCGACCGCGACAACTACGCCATCCTGATGCGCACCGCGATGTTGAGTGCGCTGAATGCCGAAGCCACCACGCGCAACATGGGTTTTCGTTGCGCACGTCCGCTTGG
>CAUJJS010000269.1 GCA_963205415.1 Pseudomonadota bacterium | reverse complement strand
CACGCGGCACGGATCAGTGGCCTTCTCTCACGCTTGCGAGTCCATCCATGAAAATCCTCGTCATCGGTTCCGGCGGCCGCGAGCACGCGCTGGCCTGGAAGTTGGCTCAATCGTCGCGTGTTTCTGAAGTCCTGATTGCGCCGGGCAACGCCGGCACGGCGACCGAAGCGCGCTGTCGCAACGTGGCCATCGCCGCCAGCGACATTGAAGGCCTGCTGCACCTGGCACAGAGCGAAGCGGTGGAGCTGACCGTGGTCGGGCCGGAAGTGCCCTTGGTGGCCGGCGTCGTCGACCGTTTTCACGAGGCGGGCCTGCGCATCTTCGGGCCGCGCGCGACTGCCGCACAACTGGAGGGCAGCAAGGCCTTTGCCAAGGACTTTCTGCGTCGTCATCGCATTCCCACGGCCTACTACGAGGTGCATTCGGACCTCGATGCCGCGCTCGCCTTCGTGCGTGAAAAGGGCGCACCGATCGTGATCAAGGCCGATGGTTTGGCGGCCGGCAAGGGCGTGGTCGTGGCCATGAGCCTGGCCGAAGCCGAGGCCGCATTGCGCGACATGCTCTCGGGCGAAGCCTTCGGTGAGGCCGGCGCGTGCGTGGTGATCGAAGAGTATCTCGAAGGCGAGGAAGCCAGCTTCATCTGCATGGTCGATGGCCGCAGCGCGCTGCCGCTGGCCACCAGCCAGGATCACAAACGCGTGGGTGATGGCGACACCGGCCCCAACACCGGTGGCATGGGTGCGTATTCCCCCGCACCCGTGGTCACCACCGAGGTTCACCAACGCATCATGCAGGAGGTGATCCATCCCACCGTGCGCGGCATGATCGCCGATGGCATGCCCTTCACCGGTTTTCTCTATGCCGGCCTGATGATCGATGCCGACGGCGCGCCCAAGGTGATCGAGTTCAACGTGCGCTTTGGGGATCCTGAAACCCAGCCGATCCTGATGCGCTTGCAAACCGATCTGGTGGATCTCATCGAAGCGGGCATCGACGGGCGTCTGGATGAAGCCGAAATCATGTGGGACCCACGCCCGGCCGTAGGCGTGGTGATGGCCGCCAAGCCCTACCCCGGCACGCCGATCACGGGCGATGTGATCCACGGCCTCGATGCCGTTCCAGCCTGCGCCAAGGTGTTCCACGCCGGCACACGACTGGACGCCGAGGGTCAGGTGCTCAGCGCCGGTGGCCGGGTGCTGTGCGTGACCGCGCTGGGCGCCACCATCGCGGAGGCGCAAGCCCATGCGTATTCCGGCGTGGATGCGGTGCGTTGGACGAACGCATTCCATCGCACCGACATCGGCTGGCGTGCCATCGCGCGCGACCCCCACGACTGAGGCAAATCGCGGGCCTGTGCCGAATCTCGCGCAAGTCCGAAGAAATCCCGCAAGACCCTGACCCCGATGCACTGCCACGCTGGCACGGCCATTCGTGCCGGCGATGTGACGTCGTCGGAGGGAACGGATTGGCACCTTTCCTTTTGCCAATCGCCCATCCGGGCAGGGGTAGTCATCATGTTCCATCGCTACTGGCTTCGGTCGGCGCTTGCCGGCCTTCTCACCGTGCTGCTGGGTGCAGGTATCACCAAGGCCGGGCCGCACACCGCCGCGCCTGTTCCGCCACCACCCACGGCATCGAGTGTCGATACCTTCGATTACACCAAGGCGCGCGCCCAGCGCGAAGCACTCACGCCGGACCGACTTCCACCGCTCTCGTCCAATCGCGAGCATCTGCGCCAAGATCGCAGCCAGCCCGCGGTTGCCAAGGCCGCACTGGCCTGCGATGCCACGATCTTCGCCAACGCCAGCGGCGCGGCCCTAGTGACGGCGGTCAAGAACTCGACCGTCGAGTGCATCGATGCATTGTTCTCGATCAGCGGTGCGCAAGGCGCATTGGTGTTTCCCGAGGCCAAGATGGTGAGCATCGCCAATGCCATGGCCGCCGATGCCGCCACGTATCCGGGCAACAACACCGGCAAGATGTTGCAGCTGGTTCGGTTCCTGCGCGCCGGGTATTACCTCCAGTGGTACAACCCGGAAGTGGGTGACTATGGATTGCCGCTGATCAATGCCATCCGCCCGGCGCTTGATGCCTTCGTCGCCAATTCGCACTTTCAGGATGTCAATGACAACCACGGCGAAATTCTGGCCGATTTCGTTATCCTGATCGACAGCTCGCGTCAGAACACCAGCCATATCGGCACCATCAAGGGCATTCTGGATCGCTACGACGCCTCCTACCATGCGTACTGGAACATGACGTCAGCCGTGAACGGCGTGTTCACCGTGTTGTTCCGTGGCCACTACCTCGATGATTTCCGTGCGGCGGTGCAGGTGTCGCCCGGCTCGGCCCTGATCGATTCGCTGGTGAACTTCGTCAGCAACAACAAGGCCTCCGACATCGGCAGCGATCGCGAATACCTACTGCAGAACGCGGCGGCCGAGTTGGCGCGCTTCCTGAATCCCGGTCCGTGGTACGGCTATCCCACGGCGTTCCATGACCTCGTGCACCCCAAGGCCAAGGGCGTGCTCGACCAGTTCAGCCTGGGCGGCTATGGCTCGGGCGTGTATGTGCGCATGGCCGGCGTCATCGACTACTTCGACAACGCCCATTGTGCCTACTTTGGTATGTGCACCTTTGCCCAAGACCTTGAGGACTACATCCTTCCTGCCGCCAACGCGCGCGTGTGCAGCCCCACCCTCAAGGTGCGCAGCCAAGCCCTGACCTCGGCACAGATGGATTGGGTGTGCGACACCATCGCGCAGGAAGAAGTCTTCTTCCACAACAAGATCGGCACCAACTCCGGCAATCCGGTGGCCAATGATTTCAACGCGCAGCTGGAAATGGTGATTTTCCACTCCAGCACCGACTATGTAACCTATGCCGGCACGATCTTCGGTATCGATACCAACAACGGCGGCATGTATCTGGAAGGCGATCCGTCCGTGGTGGGCAATCAGGCGCGCTTTGTGGCCCATGAGGCCGAGTGGCTGCGCCCCAGCTTCGACGTGTGGAACCTCACCCACGAGTACGTGCATTACCTCGATGGGCGCTTCATCTGGTACGGGATGTTTGGCGAGTACCCGATGAGCGCACCGTACTCGGGTGTGTGGTTCTTCGAAGGTTTCGGTGAGTACATGTCCTACACCTTCCGCAACCTGACCTACAGCGCGGCGGTGTCGGAAGCAGCCAATCCGGACAAGTTCAGCTTCTCGCAGGTGCTCGATACGGTTTACAGCACCGACGTCGCCCGTCGTTATCAATGGGGCTACATGGCGGTGCGCTTCATGTTCGAGCGCCACCTCGCCGACATCAACGCGATGATCACCCTCACCCGCCAGGGCAATTACGATCCGGGATACCACAGCTGGCTTGATTCGATCCGCAACAGCTACAACGCCGAGTTTCGAGCGTGGGTGGTGTGCTTTCACGAAGGCAACGGCGACACCTCGGCCTGTGGCGGGGAAGTTCCGCCTTTACCCGACCCCATCTTTACCGACGGCTTCGAAGGTGACGGCGGCACGCTGCCTCCGGATGATCTGCCCGAATGCGCCGAGGCAGCCAATGGCCGGTTGGACAACGACTGCAAGATCAGCGGCCTGTCAGCGCCTCGCGCGGTGGATCGGGTCTGGTTGACGGTGCTTGTCCCGAGCGGCACATCCTCGATCACACTCAGCACCACGGCCGGCAGTGGCGATGTCGACCTT
>CAUJJS010000268.1 GCA_963205415.1 Pseudomonadota bacterium | reverse complement strand
TTCAGCGTGGCGCGTGGGCAGTCTCTGGGCATCATCGGTGAGAACGGTGCAGGCAAATCGACCTTGCTCAAGCTGGTATCCGGCGTGTTGCTCCCCAGTGCCGGCAGTATCGAGCGACATGGCAGCATCGGCGCCTTGTTGGAACTGGGGGCTGGATTTGATCTGGAGCGAACCGGTCGCGAAAACATCGCTATCGCGGCGGGCTTCATGGGGTGGAGTGCGGCGCAGATCCGTGAGCGTTTCGAGGAGATTGTGGAGTTTGCCGATATTGGTCGCTACCTCGATGAGCCGGTCAAACACTACTCGTCTGGAATGGTGGTTCGGTTGGGGTTTGCGGTGATTGCAGCGGTTCGGCCGGACCTCCTGATCACCGACGAGGTGCTGGCCGTTGGTGACGAGTCGTTTCAGAAGAAATGCATACGTTGGATCGAAGGCTATCTGGGCAATGGCGGTACGCTGCTGCTGGTCTCGCACTCCATGTACCACGTGCAGAAGCTATGTAGTCAGACACTGTGGCTGCATCAAGGCAGGGTGCAGGCTTACGGCGATGTGTTTGATGTGACGCAGGATTACCTTGCCTATCACGAGCGCAAACAGCACGAGCTGCACGGCCCCGCCTTCGATCCGAATTACACCGGAGAGGCCTATCGCGTGGTTCGGGCCAAGGTGCAAGGTGAAGAAGGCGAACTTCCGCGTTACTTGGCGGTGGGTTCGGATCTGGAGCTGGAGGCCGATATCTATTCGCCAGACGGGCGCGTTCCGGTGCTTGGGGTTGGCTTGGTTCGTGCTGACGGAAGTGGGCTGTTTGGTACGTCCAGCCAAGTTGACCAAGCCAAGGCAGAACGGATTGACGATCAACGCTATCGCTTTCGTCTGCGATTTCTCTCCTTGCCCCTGATCCCGGCCAACTATCTGGTACGTCTGCACGCCATGGATCCGGAGGGCTTGCGTCTGTTTGACACGGTTGAGCGTAGTGTCGTGGTGCGTGGCGTGGTGCGCTTTCTCGGAAGCGTCGAGTTTGCAAGGGCTTGGGAATGAGTGGACCGGCGATCATCGTCCCGATCTATCAGGCGGTGTCGGATCTGGAACGATGCTTGGATTCACTGGAACGCACACTTCCGGCTCGCAGCACCCTGCACCTGGCTGACGACGCCTCGCCCGATCCGGCAGTGGCGGTACTGCTTAAACATTTTGTGCGGCATAGTCACCTTAAGGTCAATACCGTCACACGATCGCGCAATCTGGGTTTTGTCGGCAACGTCAATCTCGCGCTGGCCGAGACCGCGCCACACGACGTGGTCCTGTTCAATTCCGATGCGGGTGCGACGCCGGGTTGGTTCGAGGCAATACGCGCGTGTGCAGCATCCGATCCGCGCATTGCCACCATCACACCGTGGTCCAACAACGCCGAAATCTGTTCTTGGCCTGAGCTTTGTCGTGCCGCGCCCGTTCCGGAACGAGCTGAAGCCGATCGCATCGCACAGGTTCTCCGTCAGCTTGCTTTGCGAAGCTATCCCGAATTGCCGACGGGCGTCGGGTTCTGCATGTTCATTCGGCGGCGTGCCTTGCAGGAGTTGGGCGGCTTCGACGAGACCACCTTTGGTCGCGGCTATGGTGAGGAGAATGATTTCTGCCGTCGTGCGGCAGGTCACGGCTGGCGCAATGTGCTGTGCGATGACGCCTACGTTACCCATCGTGGTGGCGCGTCGTTTGCCTCGACCGGTGAGCGCCCTGGCGGGCAGAACCTTCTGCGGCTCAATGCACGTTATCCCAACTACAATGCCTTGGTAGCGCAGTTCATTTTGCATGACTCCCTCGCACCCCTGCGGCAGCGTATCGTTGATGGCCTTGCAAGCACGGGGTCAGTGCCGGAGATCGCGGTCCAACGCGATTTGTTTGGCACACAGTGAGTGTGTTTTGTCATGTGGCCGTGTCGGCGACACCGCCCTGTAGGTTCGCGCCCCCGAATTTTGTCACACGCTTGTGAGTCCCCTTATGTCAACTGTTCCACCCCTGCCTCCCATCGGTGAAACCACGCTCTACGCTGCCGTCGATGGCCGCATGGCCAGTCTGGGAGTTGATGAGGCGGTGTTCTTCCACGCCGGACGCAGCCAAGTGATGACGCGCGATGTGGCACATGCTTTCAGCCTGTGTCAGGCGTTCTTGCCGATGGCCACGCACGTGCAACGCATCCAAGACGCGCTGCCCGCGTTGAAAGGGCAGGGCGCAGCGGTGCAGCGCGTGTTGCAGATGCTGGTGGGGCAAGGTTTGATGCAGACCGACACCCAGTTCATCGAGCGCTTCGCGACGGACACCGAGGCCGAACAAGCACCGGTGTCGGGAATCTTCATAGCAGCTCGCGCCCTGACGGGCGAACTGCAGCGCCTGCTCGAATCGCTGGCTGCGCACGCGGGTCAATTTGGCCTACCCTGGCCGGTGTACGTGATCGAGTGCGACGCCGATTCCACGAGCGCGCAAGATCATGCGCAGGCCGTCGCGCAGTTCGTTCGCGTCAGCGGTGTCAAGGCCGTGCATCTGGACCACGATCGCATCATCGCGCTGATCGAAAAGCTCACGAGCGCCTTGCCGCCGCAAGCGCAGGCCCTGCGCCGACTGCTTGCGCCGGTGGCAGGAAGCACAGGCGCGGCGCGCAATCTAGCCGCTCTGCTGGCGGCCGGCACGCGCATGGTGTTTCTCGATGCCGATACGGCCTTGCCGATCTTGGCTCATCCGGAAGCGCGCGAAGGTGCGTTTGCAGATCCACGCGCGATCGCCGTGCGCACTTTCGATCACGCTTCAAACGCAATTGCGGCCGCGTCCGAACCCAAAACCGATCCGCTGCGGGCACACCTTGATGTCTGTGGCCTGAGCCTGGCGCAGGCCTTGGGGCGTGAGCCGAGAGCGCAACTCAGACCCGAGAATCTGCACGGCGTGGTGCCGGCCAAGGCCGCTTGGCTCAAGCCTCAGCAACGCGTGGCCTTCACGGCGCTGGGCTGTGCCGGTCGACTGCGCCCTCGGGATCCGAACTGGGTGTACAAACTCGATAGCAACGCTCGTGCTGGGCTGACTGCTACACGCGAAATCTATCTCGACAACTATCGAGCGCCGTCGGCCTGGGTCGGGGCCACGTGCTTCGGTATTGGTCAGGGGCACCAGTTGCTGCCACTGGCTTTCGATTGCAGCCAGTTGTTGCCTTGCACCTTGCCCGATGCGCCACGGGCGGCAGAGTTGCAGATTGCGCTCTTGCGTCTGGCGCATCCGGACAGCACGGATCTGGCCTATCCGCACGCAGTGACGCAGTTGGAGCCTAGAGACAAGGCGAGTGATACGCTGGGTCGCCCCGATCTGGCGCGCTGTCTTGCCGGTTTGGCCGACGTGGTGGCGCAGGATGTCTATTCGACCGATCCTGCGCTGCACCTGTCGGTGCTGGCGGCCAAGCTCGATGATCTGGCTTCGGGTTCGGATGCGCGACTGGGTGAGTATCTGGCCGAGTTCTTTGCCTACCACCGTTCCGGCGCCATCGAGCAGATGCAGCGCGCGATGGCGGCCGATGCCTCGCCGCCGATCTATTGGCTTGCGGACCTGCGCGCGGCCGTGGAAGC
>CAUJJS010000267.1 GCA_963205415.1 Pseudomonadota bacterium | reverse complement strand
CCGGGGTATAGCGCAGCCTGGTAGCGCACTTGTCTGGGGGACAAGTGGTCGTCGGTTCAAATCCGGCTACCCCGACCAATCAAGCAACCACAATGGCCCGGGATCTGCGATCCGGGCCATTGTGTTTGGGGTTGATGTGCGTGGCTGGCTACAATCATGGGCTGCTTTGACGCGAGAGTTTCCATGCGCACCTTGTATCCGGCCATCGAACCTTTTGACACCGGCATCTTGCAGGTGTCCGATCGGCATCGCTTGTACTTCGAACAATGCGGTAACCCTGCGGGCAAGCCGGTGGTGCTGTTGCACGGCGGGCCAGGTGCCGGCTGCGGCGCGAAGATGCGCTGCTTCCACGATCCGGCGCGCTACCGCATCATCCTGTTCGACCAGCGTGGTGCTGGGCGCTCCAACCCGCATGCGGACCTTGTGGACAACACCACGTGGGATCTGGTCGCGGACATCGAGCGACTGCGTCAGCACCTGGGCATCGAGCGATGGCAGGTGTTTGGTGGCTCCTGGGGCTCGACCTTGGCGCTGGCCTACGCTCAAACCCATCCCGAAGCCGTCACCGAGCTGGTCCTGCGCGGCATCTTCATGCTGCGGCGCTGGGAGCTGGAGTGGTTTTATCAGGAAGGCGCCAGCCGTTTGTTTGCCGATGCTTGGGAGCACTATCTGGGTGCAATCCCTCCGGTGGAACGTGGCGATCTGATTTCTGCCTATCACCGTCGTCTGACGGGCGATGATGCGAGCGTGCGACTGGCTGCCGCGCGCGCCTGGTCGGTGTGGGAGGCTTCGACCAGTTTCCTGTTACAGGATCTGGCCTACATCGAGACCCACAAGGCGGATGATTTTGCCTTGGCGTTCGCCCGCATCGAGAGTCACTACTTCGTCAATGGCGGTTTCTTCGAATGCGAGGACCAACTGCTGCGCGATGCGCACCGCCTCGCCAAGATTCCAGGCACCATCGTGCAGGGGCGTTATGACGTGGTATGCCCGATGCAGAGTGCCTGGGATCTGAAAAAGGCGTGGCCGCAAGCCGAACTTTGCATCTGTCCGAGCGCCGGTCATTCGGCTTTCGAGCCGCAGATCATTGATGCCTTGGTGCGTGCAACGGATGGATATGCGTTGACAGTTGCTTGAGGAAGGCCCGTGTTTTGTAGCAATGGAGCTTGCTCCAGTGTCGGCCGAGCAAGCTCGGCCGCTACGTCAGGTTCGGACAACTTGACGATCGGATCAATAAGCAAACTTCATACCCGAACCGTGACCTCGGGATCCGAGGCCACGACTGCAGACGGCCGCGCAGCGGTGCGGATTACGCTGCTTCCCGCGCCTGCTTGCGTGGGCCGTGGAGCAGGGCCTGGCGAACGTGCGCCACCACCAAGTCCACCTCGTCCTCGGTGATGCCGAAATGCGGTGTGAAGCGCAGCGAATTGGCGCCACCGTGGATCACGCCGATGCCGTTTTCGCGCAGGTATTCCTCGATGCTGTCCGTGCCGTAGCACTTGAAGCTGTCTGCGGCCAGTTCGCAGGAGAACAACAAGCCGGTGCCCTGCACCTTGGTGATCAGGTTGGGAAGTTCGACGCGCAGCGCTTCCAGCTTGCTGACGAATTCCTTGCCACGCGCCACGATGTTGCTGCGAATGGCGGGCGTCAGTGATTCGAGCACCGCGCAGGCCACCTCCATGGCGCGTGGGTTGGTGGTCATGGTGTTGCCGTAGACGCCGGTGCGATACAGCGCGGCGATCGGCTCACGCACCGCCAATACCGAGAGCGGATATTGCCCGGCATTGAGCGCCTTGGAGTAGGTTTCCATGTCCGGCGGAGCCAGCTTTTCGAAACCCGGGTAGTCGATCACGGACAACACGCCGTGCGCGCGCAGGCCGGCCTGGATGGAATCCACCAGCAGCAAGCCACCGTGTGCCTGTGTCAGCTCGCGTGCGGCGGCGTAGAACTCCGGTGTCACGCCACGACCAGGGTCGCCTTCGCCCATCACCGGCTCAAGAAACATCGCCTCGATGAACCAGCCCTCGCGGTCGGCCTTGGCGAACAGCTCGCGCAGTTGCGCCACGTCGTAAGGGTCGACGGTCAGCAGCGAGTCGTCGCCGCGATAGCTGGCCAAATGCGCCAGATAGGCCTTGCGGGTGGAATCGGAATAACGCGCCGGGCCTTCGGTGCGGCCATGGAAGGCGCCCTTGACCGCCACATGCTTGATGGTCTTGCCGGCGTGCCGCGCGCCGGCCTCGGTCTGCAGTTTCGCGTTCACGTCCACGATGCGGCAGGCGAGGGTGACCGATTCGGAGCCCGAATTCAGGCACATGAAATGGCTGTAAGGGCAGCCTTGGCCACGACGACCGATTTCGGCCTTCAGCGCTTGGCTCAAACGAAGCTGCGACAGCGAGGGCGTCATGATGTTGGCCATCACCTGCGGGCGCGCGAGCGCCTCAAGCACAGGTGCTGGCGTGTGTCCGAAACCGAGCATGCCGTAACCGCCCGAGTCGTGCACGACCGCGCCTTTCAGCGTCACCACCCACGGACCACAGGCGGCCAGTGCCACATAGGGGTTGACCGCATCGGCAGCATAGAAATTGACGAAACTCGCTTGTACTTGCGCGGCCTGAGCGTCTTCATCCAAGGTCAGAAGATCGGCAAACTCGACACACACCGTGGCAAAGGCCTGCTGCGCGGCTTGTACGGCCGTCACCAATTCGGGATGTCGTGGCGCAAGTGCAAGCAGGGTGTCATCGGACAAGCCATGCGTGCGGGCATTGGCAGCGTATTGGCGAAGCTCGGCAAGCGCGCCGACGATATCGAAAACAGTGTTCATGGGTGCTCCTGAAGGATTGATCCGGGAACGAGGGCGCAGCGCAAGCTGGCTCGTTTCTCTTTGGATTCAAGGAAGTGGGGCAATTCTACCACTGCGTGACCGTGCCGATAACCCCGGAAGTCTGGGGCGGTGCATGTGTTTGCCGCGAATCTGTCGTGATCGCCGATGCGAGCCGTTGTGGCCGTGGTTGTCGGCCGGTCGAGTCGATCGTGGACGGGCCAGTGCCAATGGGAGTCCTTCGGGGAAAGTCTGAATCCGCCGTCATTGCGAGATCTCTTTTCCGTTCCGTTGTGCCCCCGACCATGAACCTGACACCCACCCGCCATGGCGAGGCCCAAAGGACCGTGGCATTGCGCAGGCATGGATGCCGAAGCGAGCATTCGCGCAGCGAATGGCCCGGAGGGCAGACGGCAGGAGGCAGTCTGCAATCCAGAAATTGAAAGCCAAAACGCGGATCACCGCGCTCGCAATTACGCCGTTTCGACGCGTTCAGATATGGCCTAGAATCCGTAGCCCTGCCAAACCCGCCAACGATAGGGTGGCGCCAGATTCACGTGTGCGCTGCGACAGTCGCTTGCGCGATCCAGCGGCCATTGGGTGAGGTAGAACACGGTGCGTCCGGTTTCACGAATGGCACGCGCCAGGCCTGCGGCGGCCAGTGGGTCTTCGTAATAGGCCTCGGCTATGATCCAGCCTGTGCTGTCCCAATGTGCGCCACCGGGATTCTGCTCGCGCATGGTCTGGTCCATCCAGAGGAATTTCTCATATTCGTCCTGATACTGACCGGCGTAGAAGTCGATGGCGAACACGTGCGGGTACGTTCCTTCGTACACATAGCGCATGTGCCGTACGCGTGAGCGCAGGCGGTTGCGATCTTCATCGACGAGGAACGAAAAACCGACGGTGTCGTTTGCGCCCCATGCGGCGACATAGCGCTGCCACAGGCTTCGCACCGCGCGGCTCCAGGTCTCGTTGGCCGGGTACTTGTAGCGGCTCGATTCCGGGACCAATACGTTGTTGTTGTCGCGTGGCGCGCCCTCGACCATCAGGTCGATGCGATAGGCCAAGCCGGCATTGGCGAGCACTGGCCGCAGGGCCTGAATCAAACGCCAGTACTCATCCACCCGCAAATTGAATTCGACACTGCCATACCGTGGAAATTCTGCTTGCGAGGGGTTGGCGTTGTTGGTGGGGAAAAAGCGGAACAGCACTTCGCGGTAACCGATGGCTTTGACATCGGCCAACAGGTTCGCCAGATTCTGCGCGGTCTGCGCCACTTCGAAGGGATTGCTGGAGTCGATCAGGGTGCCGCCCTGCGCCGGCCGGTGCATGAAATACACGCCAAGGCTCAGGCGCCGCATACCGCCTTTGTACATCGCCGCCATTTGCCGGCGTGCGATGCGTCGCACCGAACCGCGCTCGGCATCGATCTCGTGATAGCGCTTGAGCAGGCCGAAAGCATCGCGCGAGTCGTCCTGGCATTGACCATCATCACCAAACCAGAGGTAATTGCTGCCTCCTGCTCCGCCAGCGACGACCGTCGAGGGCTGCTGCGCCCACACCGGTGCCGTCACCGCGATCAACATCGCCAGCCACAGACCCAGCCCAATGACAGCCCTGCGCGCGCAGGCCTTGGACATCCCAGCAGTGCGTTCGATGCGACCCATGACGCGACTCAACCACCTTGCTGGCGCAGGCGTCGAATCGACCATTCCGACGCATCCTGCCCCCACACCTCGCTCACCACGTTTTCGAAGGGTGGCGGTAGCGTGGCCTGCCGAAGCTGGCGTGAGCCCAAACGCTGCGCCAGGCGCTGGGACGCAGCGTTCTCGGGCGCAATGCAGTGGATGATCGAAGTCCAGCCCAGATGTTCGAAGGCCCAATCAATCGCCGCCGTGGTGGCTTCTGTGGCATAGCCCAGACCCCAGGCGCTGCGTCTGAAGGCCCAGCCGATCTCGTTGCCGGGCCAGCCTTCCGGACGCCACGGGCCAGTCTGGCCTAGCCACTCACCTGTGCCCTTGTCGAGCACCGAAAACATGCCAAAACCTTGCACCACCCAGGCACCAGGCTGCTGCAGAAAACGTCGCCACGCCGCCGCTCGCGGCATGTGCCCGCCGATGTGACGGGCCGCCTCTTCATCACCGAACATCCCGGCAAAGCCATCGAAATCGGACAACTGCGGCGGACGTAGCCACAGACGTTCGGTTTCGAGGCGGATGTCGAAGACACTCATCAGAACGCGTTGATGCCCGTCAATTCGCGTCCGATCACCAATTGATGCACGGTTTCGGTGCCTTCATAGGTGATGACCGATTCCAGATTGAGCGCATGGCGGATCGGGCTGTGCTCGGTGGTGATGCCGGCGCCACCGAGGATGTCGCGTGCATCGCGGGCGATGTCGATGGCCATGCGGCAGTTGTTCCACTTCGCCAGCGATACCTGCTGCGGCTGCATCACGCCCGCATCCTTGAGGCGACCCAACTGCAAGCTCAGCAATTGCGCCAGCGTGATGCGGCGGGCCATGTCGGCCAGACGCAACTGCACGGCCTGCGTGGCGGCAATGGGCCGGCCGAACAACACGCGCTCCTTGGCGTAGTCGGTCGCTTCCGTCAGGCAGGCAATGGCCGCACCGATCGGGCCCCAAGTGATGCCGTAACGTGCTTGCGTCAGGCAACCGAGCGGGCCTTTGAGACCCTTCACGTTCGGTAGCCGATAGGCATCGGGAATACGAACGTTGTCGAGATAGAGGGCCGATGTCACCGAGGCCCGCAGGCTCATCTTGTGCTTGATGACCTGCGCGGTGAAACCGGCGGTATCGGTGGGCACGATGAAGCCTTGGATGCCCTCGTCGGTCTGCGCCCAGATGATCGCGATCTGCGCCAGATTGCCATTGGTGATCCACATCTTGGCGCCGTTGATGATCCAGTCGCCGCCATCCTTCTTGGCGTGGGTCTTCATGCTGGCCGGGTCCGAACCGCCGTGTGGTTCGGTCAAGCCGAAGCAGCCGATCACCTCGCCCGTGGCCATGCGTGGCAACCATTGGCGCTTCTGCTCCTCGCTGCCATAGGCAAAGATCGGGTACATGCACAGCGAACTTTGCACCGATACGAAGCTGCGCAGGCCGGAATCGCCGCGTTCCAATTCCTGACAGATCAAGCCGTAGCTGACGTAGTTCAGCCCGGCGCAGCCGTAGTCCTCAGGCAAGGTGGAGCCGAACAGGCCGAGCGCGGCAATTTCGCCCACCAGTTCCTTGGGGAAGCGCCCTTGATCGAAGCATTCGCCGATGATCGGCAGCACCTTCTCATCCGTGAAGCGCGCCACGGCATCCTGAATCGCACACTCTTCTTCGGAAAGCTGGGAACGGATGTCAAACAGGTCGGTACGGTTCAGTGCCATGGGAATCACTCGAATGGTCGGGGGAGCCGGAAAGCCGGCAGCAAGCCGGTCATTCTACCAGTGGGTGCCCACAGAACCGAGGATTCGGGCGACGGGGTTCAGGCGGCCGCGGCCGAGGCGATGCGGGCGCGCAGGGTGTTGGTCATGGCCTGAGTGATGGTGACGTCGATGAACTGCCCGATCAGGCTGGCGTGTTGGTCGACCGGTGCCGGAAAGTTCACCGAGCGCATGTTTTCGGTGCGGCCGGTCAGTTCCTTGGGATTTTTGCGGCTCGGCCGTTCCACCAGGATGCTCTGGACGCTGCCGACCATCGCTTCGGAAATTCGCCGCGCGCTGGCGTCGATCACGGCCTGCAGACGGGCCAGACGGTCCTTCTTCACCGCCAGCGGAACCTTCTCGCCCAAATCAGCGGCTGGCGTGCCGGGACGCGCCGAAAACATGAAACTGAAACTGGCGTCGTAGCCGATGGTGTGGGCCAGCTCCAAGGTTTTCTCGAAGTCAGCCTCGCTCTCGCCCGGAAAGCCCACGATGAAGTCGGTGGCAATCGAGATGCCGGGCCGCAAGGCCCGCAAGCGTTCGATGCGTTCGATGTATTGCTCCACCGTGTAGCCGCGCTTCATCGCCGCCAGCACGCTGTTGGAACCGGCCTGCACCGGCAAATGCAGGTAATTGGCCAGTTGCGGCACATCGCGATAGGCCTCGATCAGCGAATCGGAGAACTCGTTCGGGTGCGAGGTGGTGAAACGAATGCGGCCAATGCCGGGAACCTGCGCCACCGCCCGGATCAAAAATCCCAGATCCGCGATCGAGCCGTCATGCATCGGGCCACGGTAGGCGTTGACGTTCTGGCCAAGCAAATTGACCTCGCGCACGCCTTGCTCGGCCAGTTGCGCCACTTCCACGATCACATCGTCGAAGGGCCGGCTGATTTCCTCACCACGGGTGTAGGGCACCACGCAGTAAGAGCAGTATTTGGAGCAGCCTTCCATGATCGAGACGAACGCGGTCGGGCCCTCGGCGCGGGGTTCGGGCAGGCAGTCGAATTTTTCGATCTCGGGAAAGGTGACATCGATCTGGGCCTGTCCGGTGCGGCGCTGGCGCTCGATCATCAGCGGCAAGCGGTGCAGGGTTTGGGGGCCGAACACCAGGTCCACATAAGGCGCCCGATCGATGATGGCCGAACCTTCCTGCGAACCCACGCAGCCACCCACGCCGATGAGCACGGGCTTGTCGCCCTGCTTGAGTTCCTTCCAGCGCCCGAGTTGGCTGAATACCTTCTCCTGCGCCTTTTCACGGATGGCACAGGTGTTGACCAGAATCACGTCGGCCTCGGTCTCGACCTGGGTCAATTCCATGTCGTGCGCCGACTTGAGCACGGCCGCCATCTTGGCCGAGTCGTACTCGTTCATCTGGCAACCGTAGGTTTTGATGAAAAGCTTGCCTGCCATAAATACTGAGCCGCGCACGAAGAAACGATCAAGGGACCGCGTATTGTAAGCCGCGCCCAGATTGCGGTCACGGTCAGGAATTATGGCAAACACCCCTGGATGGGTGGCGCCAATGCGCATGTGTGGTCTCGACCTGTGTTAACGTTTGGCCACAACGCACGGCGCGCCGGATGCTTTGTGACGCGCGCGGTCATCGATCACGGCTGCGATTTGGGGAAACATCATGGCTACATCCTCTGTTTGGGCGATTGGAGCAGGGCTGGTTTCGTTGTCCTTGAGTTTTGTTGTAGGTTCGGCGCAGGCGCAGGAAACGCCAACCGGTGTGCCTCCTGGACTTATGATCCTGTGGGATCAGATGGACTTTCCCGCTGCGGCGAACGGCGTGCGTTCGTCCGTGCATGTGTTCGAGCCGGCGCGTGACAGTGAATCGGCCGATGATTTCATTGTGCCGCCGAGCGCGAGTTGGACCATTGATCGCATCACGATCTGGGGCACCTATGTAAACCACACCGGTCCCTCACCCAAGGTTGCCATCACGTTTTACAAGGATCCGGCGCCGTTCGCCGCCGTGCCTGGCGAGCCGATCTACACCGTGACTGGCCTCACACCTATGGATCTCAATGGCACTTTCATCACCGACTTGCAGATTCCACTGCAGTTGACAGCAGGCCACTACTGGGTTTCGGTCGTGGTGATCCAAGGTGTCGGTTTTGATGGTGATTGGGGGTGGAAGGAGCGTACGGTCCTGAACGGCTTGCCTTCGGCGTGGCGTAATCCCGGCAACTTCTATCGGACCGGTTGCACTGAATGGGCCCAACGTCAAAGCACCTGCCACGTCGGTGTTGCCCCTGATTTATTGTTCCGACTGGAAGGCGAGGCCGTGACGCCGCCCGTGCCGCCCTTGTTTAGCGATGGTTTCGAAGGTTCTCCGCCCGGTTCGTGACTTGGCGTGCGCGTCCGATGGTTGCGGTGTATACGCGCATTGCTGAGCGCATGTTCCTGACGGTGGGAACCAGGCGTAGCGAAGCAATGCGCTTGCAAATGCCAGCGTTCGTCACCACCCTGAAGTCCAGTCGTTTGGATAGTTGAACGTTCGTGACCAGCCCGCTACTAGCTCCGCTCCTGAACTGGCTCAAACGCCTGCGGCACCGCAACCTTTTTCTGGTGGTGGCACTGCTGTTGGGTATCGACGTCGTCATGCCGGACGTGGTTCCGTTCATCGACGAACTGCTCTTGGCCGCAGTCACGCTGTGGTTGGGCGGACGCAAGCGCAAGCCGGCAGAACCCAGCGCCGGCTAAGGCCGTGGACCTGATCGACAGCCATTGCCATATCGACGCCGAGGAATTCGATGGCGACCGGCAGGCGGTGCTGGATCGCGCGGCGCAGGCGGGTGTGAAGCGCATCATCGCCCCGGCCATCCACGCCGAAGGCTGGCCCAAGCTCAAGGCGCTGGCCGAGGTGCACCCGCAGATCGTGCCGGTGTATGGCCTGCATCCAATGTATCTGGATCATCACCGATTCGAGCATCTCGATGCGCTACGCGACTGGGTGGCACGCGAGCGACCGTGCGCCATCGGCGAATGCGGGTTGGATCATTTCGTGCCGGAACTGGATCCGAACCGTCAGCGCGACATCCTGATCGGGCAACTGCGCCTGGCACGCGATTTTGATCTGCCGGTGATCCTGCACGCACGCAAGGCGCTGGATGAAGTCATGGCCTTGCTTCGCCGCATCGGCGGCCTGCGTGGTGTGGTGCACAGCTTTTCCGGCAGCCACCAGCAGGCGATGAAGTTGTGCGAGATGGGTTTCATGCTGGGCCTTGGCGGGCCGGTGACTTACGAGCGTGCCAACCGCCTGCGCGGCCTCGTGCGCGAGCTTCCACTCGAACACCTGCTGCTGGAAACCGATGCGCCCGATCAACCCGGCAGCGGCCATCGCGGCCAACGCAACGAGCCGGCACATCTGCCGCATGTCCTGCACGCCATCGCCGAACTGCGCGGCCAAGCGGCCGCCGACATCGCGCGCCAGACCCATGCCAACGCCCTGCGATTGTTCACCTTGAGCACGCTGCCCGCCTGAACCAAGCGCACGCTGCCGGCGCGCTGCGGACAGCGTCCGGTCACGGATGAAGCGTCCGGACGGACACACGGACGCTTTACTATTATCTTTATTATCAATGTCTTGCAGTTGGCACGGTGTTTGCATTAACCCATGCAGAGACCGCCACTTCGCCATCTGCCATGCCTGCCGCCACACCCATTCGTGATACCGCCGGACAAGATCGCAGCCTCGCCCTCCCACCGCGGCGTGTGCCCAAGCATTGGCTGGCCTGGGTGGTCGGCGCGCTGCTGATCGCTTCGATGGCGTGGGTGGTCAGCAGCTGGATGGGTGGCGCACGCTCATTTGATGCCGCGCGTCTGCGCATCGCCACGGTCACTCGCGGCGATCTGGTGCGCGACCTGACTGCCGAAGGGCGCGTGATCGCAGCCAACAGCCCGACCCTGTATGCCATTGCCGCCGGCACGGTGAGCCTTGCCGTGGTCGCCGGCGATGCGGTGAAAAAAGATCAAGTGCTGGCAGTGATCGACAGCCCGGAATTGCGCAGCAAATTGGTGCAGGAACAATCGACCCTGAGCAGCGTTGAGGCCGAAGCCAGCCGCGCCGAGCTCGACGCCCAGATCGCACGTGCCAATGCCCAACGTTCGCTGGATCAAGCCGTCATCGATCACACTGCCGCGGTGCGCGAGTGGGAGCGCTACCAGACCGCTTTTGAACGTGGCGCCGTTTCCAAGAACGATTTGAATCGTGCGGAAGACGGCGTCAAGAAGGCCGAGATCGGACTGGCCACGGCTCGCAAGGACTTCGCCCTGCAGAGCTCGGGCGCCGACCTCGATGCCCGCAACAAACATTTGCAGGCGCAGCGCCAGCAAGCTGTCGTCGATGAAGCCCAGCGCCAGGTGGATGCCTTGAACCTGCGTGCGCCCTTCGATGGTCAGGTGGGCCAGATTCAAGTGCCGCAAGGGACCAGCGTGAGCGCGCATGGGCCGGTGTTGAGCGTGGTGGACCTGAGTCAGTTCGAAGTTGAAATCAAGGTTCCGGAAAGTTTCGCGCGCGATTTGGCGATCGCGATGCCGGCACAAGTCTCGGTTACCAACGCGATGCATACCGGCACGATCGCCGCGATTGCTCCGGAAGTGGTGAACGGTGAAGTCACCGCGCGGGTGCGTTTCGATCCCGATCAGCAGCCGCCGGGCCTGCGCCAGAACCAGCGCCTGTCGGTGCGGGTGGAAATGGATACCCGCAACAACGTGCTGATGGTCGAACGCGGCCCCTTCATCGAACAGCACGGCGGCGCTTGGGCCTGGGTGGTCACGGACGGTGTAGCAAGTCGTCGCCCGGTGCGTCTGGGCGTGGCCAGCCTCGGCGCGGTGGAAGTGGTTTCCGGCCTGCGCGAAGGCGACCGCATCGTCGTCTCGGGCACCGATCTTTTCGGCAAGGCCGAGCACGTCCGCATCTCAGGGCTGCCATGAGCGGCCAACACCTCAAGCCTCGCACTTTTCACTCATGAACTCCAAACCATCACAAGGAAGCACCGCCATGCTCACCATGAAACAAGTCACCAAGGTCTATCGCACCGAACTGGTCGAAACCCACGCCTTGCGTGAGCTCGATCTCGTCGTGAAGGAAGGCGAATTCGTCGCCGTCACCGGCCCCTCGGGCTCGGGCAAGACCACCTTCCTCAACATTGCGGGCCTGCTGGAAGAATTCACCGGCGGCGACTACATCCTCGATGGCGTCAACGTCGCAGGCTTGAGCGACAACGCCCGCTCGCGCCTGCGCAACGAGAAGATCGGATTCATCTTTCAAGGCTTCAACCTGATCCCCGATCTGAACTTGTTCGACAATGTCGATGTGCCGCTGCGTTACCGTGGCATGCCAGCGGCCGAGCGCAAGCTTCGAATCGAGGATGCGCTGGGCATGGTCGGCCTGGGATCGCGTATGAAGCACTATCCCGCCGAACTCTCGGGTGGCCAGCAACAACGCGCCGCCATCGCCCGCGCTCTCGCCGGCAGTCCTCGATTGCTGCTGGCGGACGAACCGACCGGCAATCTCGATTCGCAGATGGCCCGCAGCGTGATGGAGCTGCTGGAGGACATCAACGACCAGGGCAGCACCATCATCATGGTGACCCACGACCCGGAGTTGGCCGCACGCGCACAGCGCAACGTGCATATCGTCGATGGCATGGTGAGCGATCTTGTTCGCAGGCCCGACAGCCTGCGTGTATCCGAATCCGCTGTCGTAGCGCAGTGAGCGTGACGGTCATGATCGGGTACTACTTCAAACTGGCTCTGCGCAGCTTCGGCCGCAACAAGACGCTCACGGCCTTGATGGTGCTGGCCATCGCCCTCGGCATCGGCGCGGCAATGACCACGCTCACCGTGTTCAAAGTGTTGTCCGGCGATCCGATTCCGCAAAAGAGCGAACGCCTGTTCTACGTGCAACTGGACGCCTACACCCGCGAAGGCTACAAACCCGGCGAGGAGCCCGATGACCAACTGACGCGCTCCGACGCCGAAGAACTGCTGCGGCAGGGCAAGGCGCCACGCCAAGCGATGATGACCGGTGGTGACAGCGTGATCGACCCACAGGTGGATGCGCTCAAACCGTTCAGCGTGGGCGCGCGTTATACCTCGGCCGACTTTTTCCCGATGTTCGACACGCCCTTCCTGTTCGGTCGCGGCTGGAGCTCGGTCGAAGACGATGGCCGCGCACGGGTGGCGGTGATCAGCCGCAGCCTCAACGACAAGCTGTTCAACGGTGCCGACAGCATTGGCAAGGATGTGCGTGTGGATGGCAATGCCTTGCGAATCGTTGGGGTGCTCGACGATTGGCAACCACAGCCGCTGTTCTACGACCTGTTCGTCGGCCCTTACGACCACCAGGAAGAAGTGTTCGTGCCCTTCTCCACCTCGCGTGACCTCAAGCTGGAGCGCAGCGGCAACATGAACTGCTTCGGTCGCACCATGGTCAACGATATGACCGCATTGAATGTGCCCTGCGCCTGGATTCAGTACTGGGTGGAGTTGGATTCGGCCAGCGACGCGCCCGCGTTCAAAGCCTATCTGGACAATTATTCCGAGCAACAGCTCGCCGCCGGTCGCTTCGAACGCCCACCCAATACACGCTTGCGCAACGTGATGGCGTTATTGGACTACCACCACGTGGTGCCCGGTGACGTTCGCCTGCAACTGTGGCTGGCCTTCGGCTTTTTGTTGGTGTGTCTGGTCAACACCGTCGGCCTGCTGTTGGCCAAATTCCTGCGACGCAGCGGCGAAATCGGTGTGCGCCGCGCGCTCGGTGCCAGCCGCAGCGACATCTTCACCCAATGCCTGATCGAAGCGGGAACGGTTGGCTTGGCCGGTGGCCTTCTGGGCCTGTTGTTCGCGCTCGCCGGATTATGGGCGGTACGCCAACGCCCGGCGGACTATGCCGAACTGGCGCATCTCGACGGCTCGATGCTGCTGTTGACCTTCGCGCTGGCCATCGTCGCCAGCCTGCTGGCCGGCATTCTTCCGGCCTGGCGGGCCATGCAGGTGACGCCGGCCGTGCAGCTGAAAACGCAGTGATCTATTAGCCCATCTGAAACCCGGAGCCCCCATGGAAATCCGTCCGATCCTGTCCACCCTGTCGCGTCACAAGACCGCCGCAGCGCTGATCGTGCTGGAGATCGCGCTGAGTTGCGCGATCATCTGCAACGCACTGTTCATCGTTTCCCAGCGGCTCGAAACCCTCAACCTCGCCAGCGGCATGGATGACGCACAACTGATCGAAATCGCGCTGAGCGGTATCGGCCAACAGACCGACGCCGACGCCCGCAGCGCCGAGGACCTGCTCAGCTTGCGCGCCGTTCCCGGCGTGGAGCACGTGGCCATCGTCAACCAACTGCCGTTCCAGAACGGCAGTTGGAACACCTCGGTCTCACTCAGCGCCGAACAGGAAGTGCCCACGCTCAACGCCACCCAGTACATGGTCGGCGAAGGCACGCTGGCGACGATGGGCCTGAAGCTGATCGCTGGCCGCGACTTCAATGCCGACGAGTTCAAGAGCAGTGACGTGCTGAACAAGGTCGAGGACATCAACGGCCTGTCCTCGGCCATCATCCTCAGCCAGGCGACCGCCGACAAACTGTTCCCGGAAGGAGGCGCGGTCGGAAAAACCCTCTACATGGCCAATATCCCGCTGACCATCGTCGGCGTGGTCGATACCCTGCTGCGCCCGAACGAACAGAACAACAACCGCAGCTATTCGCTGATCTTCCCGATCCGAATGAACTTCGCCAACGGCGGTCGTTACCTGATCCGTGTCACCGACCCTGCGCGCCGCGCCGAGGTGCTGAAACAGGCACTGGCCGCACTCGACAAGAACGATCCCAACCGACTGGTGCAGCGCAAGCGCACGTTCGAAGAAAGCCGCGCCGACTACTTCGCCAACGACCGCGACATGATCGGCCTGCTGTTGATGGTCTGCGCACTGTTGCTGCTGGTGACGGCACTGGGCATCGTCGGCCTGGCCAGCTTCTGGGTGCAGCAACGCACCAAACAGATCGGAATCCGTCGTGCCTTGGGCGCCACCCGCGGCCAGATTCTGCGCTACTTTCAAACCGAGAATTTCCTGCTGGCCAGCATCGGCATCGCACTCGGCATGTTGCTGGCGTATGGCCTCAACCAGTTGTTGATGACGCACTACGAGTTGCCACGCTTGCCGTTGATCTATCTGCCGGTCGGTGCGGTGGTGTTGTGGCTGCTCGGACAGATCGCGGTTTTCGGCCCAGCCCGTCGCGCGGCATCGGTGCCGCCGGCGATCGCCACGCGAAGTGCCTGAGCCGCAGCGTGGTATTATGACCATAGTCAATGACCATGGATGCCGAAATGGAACCACGCGTCTCCAAATCTCAATTCAAGGCCAAGGCCTTGGAGTACTTCCGTCAGATCGAAACCGGTGGCCAGCCCGTGATCATCACCGACCACGGCAAGCCGACCGTGGAAGTGCGCGCTTATCAAGCGCGCGAGCGCGACCCGCTCAAACTCTTGCGCGGTTCCCTCCTGCGCTTTGATGCACCCACGGCCCCAGTGGCCGATGATGATTGGGCAGCGATGCAATGATCGTGCTGGATACGCACGTCCTGCTGTGGTGGGCCACCGGCGCCACCGAGTCGCTTTCTGCCAAGGCCAAAAAAGCCATTGCCAGCGAACGCAACAGCGGCCTCATCGTGGTGTCATCCATCAGCGCATGGGAACTGGCGATGCTGGTGGCGCGTGATCGAGTGGCGCTGGCACTCGATACCCGGGAATGGCTTGCACTGGTGGCGCAAATCGACAAGGTGACCTTCATGCCCGTCGACAATGAAATTGCCCTCAACAGCGTGGAATTGCCCGGCGAGTTTCACAAAGACCCGGCCGATCGTTTGATTGTTGCAACGGCACGAAAGCTGGGCGTGCCACTGGTGACGGCGGACGAAAAAATCCGCGCCTATCCTCACGTCCTCACCCTCTGGTAACGCATGCCCACCATTCTGATCATCGACGACAATCCTTCCGTGGCCATCGCCTTGGAGGTGTTGTTTTCCATGCACGACATCCGCACCGTGAGTGCCGAAACGCCTGCGGCGGGCTTGGCACGACTGGAGCCTGGTGACATCGATCTGGTGATCTCGGACATGAACTTTCATGCCGACACCACGTCTGGCGAAGAGGGCGTGGAATTGTTTCGCTCGATTCGCGCACGCAATCCGGATATGCCGGTGATCCTGCTCACCGCGTGGACGCATCTGGAAGCGGCCGTGCACTTGGTGAAAGCCGGTGCGGCCGATTACCTCGGCAAGCCGTGGGATGACCAGAAGCTTCTGACCTGCGTCAACAACCTTTTGGAGTTGGCGCAAACCCGACATGCACTGTCCGAACACCACGATGGCGAGCGTCGTCGTCGTGAGGCGCTGGCCGCTCAGCACGACCTGCGCGGCTTGATTTATGCCGATCCGGCCAGCGAAACCCAACTCAATCTGGCCTTGCAGGTCGCGCGTTCCGATCTGCCGGTTCTGATTACCGGCCCCAATGGCGCAGGCAAGGAAAAGTACGCCGAAATCCTGCACTACAACAGCGCGGTGAAATCCGGCCCGTTCGTGGCACTCAACTGCGGCGCCTTGCC
>CAUJJS010000266.1 GCA_963205415.1 Pseudomonadota bacterium | reverse complement strand
AGCTTGCTGCACCTAAGTTAGCCATGCACGCGGCGCGGGCCGCCTTGACTCAGGAATGACGATGTACGCACCGACTTCATCTCGCTTGACCATAATCGCTGCCGTCCTCATGACGGGCCTTGTTGCAGCCTGTCAGCCGAGCCCACCGCCGGCGACATCGGAGACAGTGCCACCCGCATCGACACCGGCGGCCAGCGCACCCACGCCTGCCGTACCCGCGCCACCGGCTCCGCCTGCGCCACCAGCCCGCCCCCCGCATCCAGCGCCGGCACCTGCAGCACCGAAGCCGGTCGCCCAGACACCTGGCGAGCAATACGCCACCGTGGTCAGCGTCACCCCGGTACGCCGTTCGGTCGACAACCCGCAGGAAGTCTGTCGCGACGTCGAAGTCACCCAGCGGGTGGAACCCAAGGATGACAAGCAGATCGCCGGTGCGGTGATCGGCGCGGTGGCGGGCGCCGTCATCGGCAACCAGGTCGGTGATGGTCACGGCCGCGATGCCGCGCGCGTGGCCGGTGCCGTGGCCGGAGCCGTGGCCGGACGCAAGATCCAGGAAAACCAGCAGAACAAGAAAACCGAAACCCGCATCGAGCGTCAGTGCGAAACGGTCAATGACCCGCGCTACGAAACCTACGCCTACGACATCGTTTACAGCTATGCCGGACAGAACCACGAGGCGCGTGTGGCTGAAGACCCCGGTGCGCGGATCAAGCTGCCGATACGCAGCATCGAGTGAGCCCATCGGGTGCTTTCACCCAAAGAAAAAGGCCCGGAGCGATCCGGGCCTTTTTCGTGCACGGGCCTCAGCCCAGATTGCGTCCGTGGAACAGTTCTTCGATCTCGTAGCGCAACTGCATTTCGATGCGCTGGCGCTCCTTGAAGGAGAGGTTCTTGGCTTTTTCCTCGAACAGGTAGGTGTCCAAGTCGAAGTCCTTCACATGCATCTTGGTGTGGAAGATGTTTTCCTGATACACGTTGACATCGAACATCTCGTACTGACCCTTGGTGCCCTTGGACAGGAAGTCCTGGATCGAGTTGATCTTGTGGTCGATGAAGTACTTCTTGCCCTTCACGTCACGGGTGAAGCCGCGCACGCGGTAGTCCATGATGACGATGTCCGACTCGAAACTCTCTATCAGATAATTGAGCGCCTTCAGCGGTGAAATCACGCCGCAGGTGGCCACATCGATATCGGCCCGGAAGGTCGCGATGCCGTTTTGCGGATGCGTTTCCGGGTAGGTGTGGACGGTGATGTGGCTCTTGTCCAGATGCGCCACCACGCTGGCATCCAAGTGATCGGCATCGGGATGCTCGCGCATCGCCGCCGACAGCACTTCCTTGCCGGCCAGTTTCTTGTCGATCACCGGCTCCTCGGAAATCAGGATCGTGACCGACGCGCCCTGCGGATCGTAATCCTGGCGTGCGACGTTGAGGATGTTGGCACCGATGATCTCGGCCACGTCGGTGAGGATTTGCGTCAGACGCTCGGCGTTGTAGGCCTCATCGATGTACTCGATGTAGCGCTGGCGCTGCTCCTCGGTGATGGCGTAGCAGACATCGTAGATATTGAAGCTGAGGGCTTTGGTCAGGTTGTTGAAGCCCTGGAGCTTGAGGCGCGGCAGTGGTTTGACCACCAGTTTTTCCTTGAGTACGCGGTGAAAGCGCGTCATTATCGGACAAACCGGGCGCCAAGCGAAGGCCATTGGCTTTTCGGTTGGCTTTCGGACGGTTTCGGCATTGATCTGGAGCCGATTGCGCACCTAAGCTTACTGGTCACATCGCAGAGGCATCACCGTGGCGCCAACACACTTTCCCTTGCAGGACACGACCCGCCAGACGCGGCATCCGGACGCTCTGACGCCGACCGATCGCACCATTCCGCGCTTTCTGTCGCACTGTCATCGCCGTCGTTACAGCGCACGCAAGGATGTGTTCCGCCCCGGCGACGCCGCCAACACCATGTATTACGTCATCAGCGGCTCGCTGAGTGTGCTGAGTGAAGAGGAGGATGGCCGCGAGCTGGTGTTGAGTTACATCAATGCCGGCGAGTTCGTCGGTGAAACCGGCATCTTCATCAGCGCACCGCAGCGCGAGGTGGTGCTGCGAACCCGTTCGGTGTGCGAGCTGGCCGAAATCAGCTACGAACGTCTGCTTGAGCTGATGAGTGGCAGCCTGTCCGACGACGCCCCACGCTTGCTGTACGCCATCGGCAGCCAGATCACGCGCCGCCTGCTGCACACCGGCCGCAAGGCCAGCCGTCTGGCCTTCATGGATGTCACCAATCGCATCGCCAAGTCTTTGCTTGAACTGTGTCAGGAACCGGACGCGCTATCGCACCCGGAAGGCACCCAGATCCGCGTGTCGCGTCAGGAGCTGTCCCGCATCGTGGGTTGCTCGCGCGAGATGGCCGGTCGGGTGATCAAACAACTTGAAGAGCAGGGCTTTCTGCGCGCGCGCGGCAAGACCATGGTGATCCTGTCCGAGGCCAAGCGCCGCTGAGCCTCGCGCACTTCGTTGCCATTGCTGCCTGCGTGAACGCGCGCGCTGACGTCCTGACATCGGCGACACGCATCCACACCCATCTTCGCCGCACAGGACGCGAGATCCGCCGCAGCCTGCTCTCGGCACACGTGCTCAATGGCGCCGTCGTCGCCATCGGCCTGTTGCTGGTCGCGATGCTGGTGTTTGCGCTGGGCGGACAAGCCGCCGCGGTCAGCGCCAGCGCCGGCGCCATCGTGGTCCTGCTCTGCGACGGGGTTCGCTCGCAACGTGGCAAGCTCGGGCAACTTCTGGCCGCGCCCATGCTCGGTCTGCCCTTGCATCTGGCGGTGCAACTTTTGCGCGACCAGCCTCTGCCTCTGGCATTGTTGTTGGTGGCCGCCACCTTCGTCGCCTTTCTGTTCACGGCGTGGGGTCGGCGCGGCATGCCGGTCACCGCCGCGGTGATGTTTGCGATGTTGCTGGCCTTGGCCCCGATGCCGGCTGCAAGCTGGCAGGAGGCGGTACTGCGCACGGCGTGGTGTGCTCTGGGTGCCGGGCTGTACGTGCTGCACGGCGTGGCGTGCAACGCGCTGTTCAACAACCGCTATCGCCATCAAGTGCTGGCCGATGTACTCCTGACCACGGCCGCCTTGCTGCGCATCTACGCACGCCGCATCCAACGCGAGCTGACGCACGACGCAGCCGTGCCTTCGGCATCGACCCTGTCCGATGTCCTGCGGCGGCAGGCGGCACTGGCCGATGAGCTGCAAGTGTCACGCGACATGATTCTGGAATCACCCGACACGCCCGTGCGCCAACGCTTGGCCAGCATGTTGGTGGTGGTTTTTGAAATACGTGACCGGGCCATCGCCGCGGAACTCGATATCGAGCGCATGCACGCCTTTCACGACGAGGCCATCGCGACATTCGGCCAGATCCTGTGCCAGATGGCGAGCGATGTGGAACAGGTCGCCGATGCCTTGTTGCGGGGCCGCCTTCCCGCCCGTGCGCAGGATCATCGCGTGGCGCTGGAGGCACTTCGCGACACGGTGCATCACCGCCTCCACGCGACGAACCCGACCCTGGCACACGAGCAGTCGGCCTTGGTGCGCAGCGTCAGCGTTCGCATGGGTGATCAGGACGCCGCGGTGCGTCAGCTCGTGGCCTTGGCGCGCGGCGAGATCGAACCAGACCTCTCCGCGGTTCGCACCGGCTGGCATTTGTTCGTGAGTCCGGCGTACTGGTCGTGGCGGCCACTGTTGCGCGTGTGGCACTGGCGACAACCGGCGCTACGACACGCGCTGCGGGCCGCCCTGGCGATTGCTGCCGGCCTGATGATTGCCCGCAGCTTGCCCTGGGCTTCACGCGATTACTGGATTCTATTGACCATCGTGGTGGTGCTGCGCGGCAGCCTGGCCCAAACGCTTGAGCGTCGTGACGAGCGTGTACTGGGAACCCTGATCGGCAGCGTGCTCGCCGCACTGCTGCTGGCACTCCAACCGCCGATGTCGATCCTGCTGATGGCGGTCGTGCTGGCCCAGGGCGTTGCACACGCCTTCGTCGCGCGGCGCTACACCGTCACCGCCATGGCGGCGTCCGTCCTCGGTCTGGTGCTGGCGCATCTCCTTGCCCACGGCACCAGCTCGAATCTGGCCTTCATCGAACGCATCGGGGATACCATGCTGGGCGCAGCCGTCGCCTGGGGCTTTTCCTACATCCTGCCGATGTGGGAACGCGAACAACTGGCCGAGCGCGTGGTGCGCGTGTGCAATGCCTTGGCGCGACATGCGCAGCACTCGCTGGCACTCATGGCTGTCAACGAGGTCGCCGGCCAACCCGAGCTGACGTGGAGGCTGGCGCGACGTGAGGCCTACGATGCACTGTCTGCGTTGGTGCAAACTACCAGTCGCGCCTTGGTGGAGCCGCGCGCGGTGCGCCCGCCCGTGGCTCAGCTGGAGCAGCTCCAGGCGCACGGCTATCAACTGCTGGGCCAGCTCAGCGCGATCCAGTCGATCCTCCTGTTGCGGCGTGAGCGCTTGCAGCCGGACGCCATTGCAGAGCCCGTGAACAGCGCAAGCCGGCGGCTTCAGTCGATGCTAAACCTCGATGGTGCGTGCCCTGCTGCAGAGAACGCCTTCGACGACATGGCCGATGCCGCATCGTTGGGGGCCATCCCGGAATCCCTGCCCGAAGTTGGCAGCCGTGACGTTGGACCGTGGCTGTTGCGCCGCTTGGGTCTTGCCCTGCACCTGGCGCATGCCTTGCGTCAGGACGCCAACGCCGTGATCAAAATCCTGTCGAACACCTCACCGGGACGCGTGCCCTAAGTCAGGTCGCGGTGTTTGGATCGGGCGGGTCGTGATCGACGACGCGGTTACGGCCACTGCGCTTTGCCAGATACAGTCGCTTGTCGGCGGCGAGTACGACCCGGCTCGCGGTCTGGCCCGACTGCCACTGCGCCACGCCGACGCTGGCGGTGCAACTGATCGATCCGCCATCGGCCAGAGCCACCGCGCGGCTTGCGAGTTCGACCAGTAAGCCGCGCATCAAATGCGCCGAGTCTTCCAGCGTTCGATCGGTCAGCACGAACAGGAACTCCTCGCCACCGTAACGCGCGACATCCACACCCTGGCCTTCCACATACTGCTTCACCGCCCCTGCAACATGGCGCAGCACCGCATCGCCCACCGCATGACCATGGGTGTCGTTGACCTTCTTGAAGTAGTCGATGTCCAGCAAGGCCACGGTCAGCGGTTGGCCACTGGCCCCGGCTTCAAACACCGCATCGCGCAGGCGCGCGTCGCTGGCCGCACGATTGGGCAGGCCCGTGAGTGCGTCGTGCGAGGCTTGCCAGGCCATTTGCTTGACCAGCGACTCACGGTCACGCCACGCCTGCTGCAGGGCTTCATTGGCCTGACTCAACTCCTGAGTACGCGCATCCACCAAGGTGGCCAGTTGTCGCTGGCGCCTGCTCGCACGCATGGACACCCACAGGAACATCACCACCGACAAGGCCAACAGGATGAAGGGCAGGGCCACATAGAACCAAGGCTGGCGCCAGAACGGCGGGATGCGCCGGAACTCGACCACGGCGGTGGACAGGTCCTTGACGTGTGCCCAGTCGACCGGCGCCATCGCCGCCTGCACCTCGAATCGCAAGACGCCGGGCGGAAGATTGGTGTAGACGGCATCCAGATCATTGCCGGCATCGACCCATTCGTCTTCAAAGCCGGTCATGCGGTAGCGATAACGCACGCCGCGCGGATCACGCAGATTCAAGCCCACGTAATGCACCACGACGCGGTTGACCGATGCCGCGAGCACATGCTGCTCGGCGCGCGCCAGCGCCTTGGTATCTGCCTGCACGCCTTCGATCAGGATCGGAACCCGCACCTTGCTGCGCGCCGCGACCGCGATCGGGTCGATCACCGCCACACCGAGCGCGGTCGGAAACCAGATCCGCCCCACCGCATCCAGATCTCCAGCCGGGCCACTGGCACCATTGCATTGGCTGCTCGGCATGCCGCTGGCGTGGTCGACCACATCGACCGACAGGCGATCGCGCACGCCCCGATCCAGTTCATCGAACTGGGAAAAATCCACCCGGAAAGCGCCGCGGCTGCTGCACAGCCACATGGCGCCCTGCCGATCCTGCAACACCCGCAGCAAGGTGTCGTTGGGCAGGCCGCGACTGCGGTCGTACATGCGAAACTCACCCCCACGCATGCGCAGCAGGCCGTGGTCGGTGCCGATCCAGGCGTCGCCGTTTTCGGTCTCCAGTACATCGAAAGCCCCGATGCCCGGGAAATTGTCGCCCGATTCCCAACGTTGCATGCGTTCGTCGGGGCTCCAACGCATCAATCCGTTGGCCAGCGAAATCCACAAGCCGCCATCGCGCGCGGCCGAAATGCCGCGCACGAAACTTCCGGTATGGCTTGGCAAGTCCTCGACCGATCGCAAGCCACCATCGCGACGCCTGCGCACCAGCCCGGCCGTGGTTCCGATCCAAAGGCTGCCGTCGGACGTTTCCGCCAGCGCACGGACATGCCGAGAAGGCAGACCTTCGTCGATGACCCGCGACGAAACCTTGCGGTGATCGTCGTTGGGCAGGTACAACACACCGCGATCATAGGTTCCGATCCAGAGACCACCATCTCGCGCCGAAGCCAGCGCCAGTACCGAGGTGTCGCCACCCAGTTCGATGGGTTCGAACACATCCCCGCGCCACAAGTCCAGGCCATTGGCATGACCGACGTACATGGTGTCGTGGTGACGCAGGATGGTGCGCGGGTAGTTGTCGCCCAAACCCCGAGTTTTGTCCAGACCAAACGCAGGCGCATCATTGATTCGGAACAGGCCATTGGTGGTGCCGACCCACAACAAACCGTCGCGGCCTTCGATCAGGGCCTGACTGTTGCGTCCATGCAGCCCCAGCGAATCGTCGATGACCTGCATGCGCCCTTGGTCCCAACGCGCCAGCCCGCCACCGGAAATGCCCAGCCACAGCGTGTCGTTGCGGTCTTCCAACAGCGATTCGACGCTGCGCTCCATGATCTTTTGAACCTGAGCCGAGGGCGTGATCACGAAGGCACCGCCGTTGCCAGCGACGATGAGGTTGCCGTTGCGCCGTTGCACCATCGCGCGAATCGCCGCTGCCGGAAGCCTCAAATCGTGGCCCAGCCGCTCAAGTCGGCCCTTGTGAAATTTGAACAGGCCATGCTCGCTGCCGATCAGCACGTCGCCGTTCTCGCGCTCCAGCAAGGAAAACACCACGCCATACGGAAGCTCGCCCTCGGCCACGGTTTCCAGCCGGCCATCGGGCCACAGTTGCAGCACGCTGCGATCGGTGCCGATCCAGAGGCTGCCATCGCGTGCCCGCAGCATCGACACCACGCGCAGGCTTTTTTCCACCGTCGGTTCGAGTGTCGACCATTCGCCTTTGGCATAGCGCACGATGCCGTGCTGGGCCGTGCCGAACAGCAAGGCGCCATCCTGATCGTGCAGGATGGCTCGCACGCCGATCAACGGCACATCGGTGAGCTTGCGCTCGTCGAAGGCGGTGAAAGAGCGCCCATTGAAACGCGCTGCGCCCTCCCACGAACCGATCCACAGGTAACCTTCGTCATCCTGGGCGAGCGCAAAGACGAGGTTGTGGGGCAGCCCGTCTTCCATGGTCCAGCCGGTGACGGTGTACTCGCTGACGTGGTGAGCAGGATCCAGCGCACGGCTGTTCGATACGGCCATCAGGCCGAGCATCAACATCATCCACTGCAGGCTGCGCATCATCGCGTCGGATCACGAACCATTGACAAACCGCGCAAGTATGCGGCAAGTCACGCAGGCAAACACAGACCATTGCCCACATGAGGGCGATGGGACGCGCGAAGCCCGATCGGCCACGTGGGCCTCATGCAGACGCCGCGCCGTCAGCTGGCGGACGCACATCCGGCAGCCACATGGCCAGAAGGCCCAAAAGCGGAAGGAAGGCGCAGACCTGATACACGAAGACGATGCCGTAATGATCCGCCACCAAGCCCAAGGCTGCAGCACCGATACCGCCCAAGCCAAAACTGAAGCCGTAGAACAGCCCCGACACCATGCCGATGCGATGGCTCAGCATGTCCTGTCCATAGACGATGATGGCCGGGAACGCCGAGGCCAGCAGCATACCGATCACCACGCTCAATGCGACCGTAGCCACAAGACCCACATGCGGCAGCAGCAAGGCAAAGGGTGCGCAGCCCAGGATCGACAACCAGATCACGCGCCGACGTCCGATGCGATCACCCAAAGGACCGCCCAACAGGGTGCCCAAGGCCACCGACCCAAGGAAGACCGCAAGCAGATTGGCTGCGGTGTGCGCGGACAATCCGAAGCGGTGCATCAGGTAGAAGGTGTAGTAACTGCTGATGCTGACCAGATAGAAGAACTTGGAAAACATCAGCACCAAAAGGATGGCCACGGCGCGGCGCACCGTCCGCGCCGGCAAGGCCAGGCCGTGCGTTGCGTTGGCATGCGTCGCTGGCTTCTTGACGTTGGCCCCGTACCAACGGCCGATTTGCAGCAGCACCACGATCGTGAGCAGGGCGATCAATCCGAACCACGCCACCTGCGGGCGGCCGTGCTGACTGAAGGCCAGCACCACTGCGGCCGCTGCCATCGGCCCCAAAGCCTGACCGGCATTGCCACCCAACTGGAACATCGACTGCGCCAGGCCAAAGCGCCCACCCGAAGCCATGCGCGCCACGCGCGAGGCTTCCGGATGGAACGTGGCCGAGCCGCAACCGATCATCGCCACCGCAAACAACAGTCCGGCGTAACTACTAACCGTGGCCAGCAACAGCAGGCCCACCAAGGTGAAGCTCATGCCCATGGCCATGAGGTAAGGCGTGGGGCGCTTGTCGGTGACCATGCCCACCACGGGTTGCAACAATGACGCGGTGAGCTGGAAGGTCAGTGAAATCGCGCCGACTTGGAAAAAATCGAGATCAAACTCGCCCTTGAGCAGGGGATACAAGGCCAAGATCACCGATTGCATGGTGTCGTTGAGCAGGTGCGCCCCACTGATGCCCGCCAACACATCGAAACGCGCGCGTTTGGGCATGGGCCCGTGACGTGACGCCACCGTCTCGCTCACGGGCACGGCCACACTGGAATCGGTCGTCAATGACATGGGCAATCAGGCGAACAGGCGCGCCAGTTCGACGCCCGGCTCCGGCGCACGCATGAAGGCCTCGCCCACGAGAAACACGTGGATGCCCGCCGCTCGTATGCGCGCCACATCATCCGGGGTGTGGATGCCGCTTTCGGTCACCAGCAGGTGATCGGCAGACGCCGCATCCTTCAAGTGCAGACTGGTATCGAGTGAAACCTCGAACGTCCGCAGATTGCGATTGTTGATGCCCAAAAGCATGTGCGGCGAGGGTGGCAAGGCAAGCGCGCGTTGCATTTCTTCGGCGTCGTGCACTTCCACCAGCACATCCATGCCCAGTTCGATCGCCAGAGCGGCAAAGGATCGCAGCTTCGCATCGTCGAGCGCGGCCACGATCAACAAGATGCAATCGGCACCCAGCGCCCGCGATTCGATCACCTGGTAGACATCGACCAGAAAATCCTTGCGCAGGATCGGCAAGGAACAGGCCGCCCGCGACTGCTGAAGATAGGCATCGGCACCTTGGAAAAAATCCACGTCGGTCAGCACCGAGAGGCACGCCGCGCCACCGGCCTGATAACTGCGTGCGATCTGCGCCGGCTCGAAATCGGCGCGAATGAGGCCTTTGGATGGACTGGCCTTCTTGACCTCGGCGATCACCGCGGCGTGGCCTGCGGCAATGCGTTGACGCAAGGCCACAGCAAAGCCGCGCGGAGCCGTGGCCAGTTCGGCCTGTGCACGCAAGGTCTCGATCGATGTCGCGGCCTTGCGTTGCGCGACCTCTTCCGCCTTGCGCGCCAGAATTTTTTGCAGGATGTCGCTCATGTCGCCGCTCGCAGGCCTTGGGTGGTGGCAATGAACTGGTCAAGTTTGGCACGCGCCGCGCCCGAGGCCAGCGTGGCTCGCGCCAATTCAATGCCGTCGGCAATCGAGGTCACGCGACCGGCCGCATACAGACCTGCGCCCGCATTGAGTGCGACGATCTCGCGTGGCAAGCCCTCGACATTGCCGAGCGCCTGCAACAGCAGATCGCGCGATTGTTCAACGTTATCCACCTTGAGGTTGCGACTGGCGGCCATGGCGATACCAAAATCTTCGGGGTGAATCTCGTACTCGCGCACCACGCCATCGCGCAGTTCACCCACCAGCGTGCCGGCGCCAAGCGAGATTTCATCCATGCCATCGCGTCCCCACACCACCAGCGCGCGCTGCGCCCCGAGGCGCTGCAACACGCGCACCTGGATGCCGACGAGGTCGGGGTGAAACACGCCCATCAGGATGTTCGGTGCGCCCGCCGGATTGGTGAGTGGCCCGAGGATGTTGAAGATCGTGCGCACGCCCATTTCACGTCGCACGGGTGCCACGTTCTTCATCGCCGGATGGTGGATGGGGGCGAACATGAAACCGATGCCGGTTTCGGCAATGCACTGGGCCACCTGCGCCGGTTGCAGGTCGATCACCGCGCCGAGCGCCTCCAGCACATCGGCGCTGCCCGAGCGCGACGACACGCTGCGATTGCCGTGCTTGGCGACCTTGGCCCCAGCCGCCGCCACAACGAAGATGCTTGCAGTGGAAATATTGAAGGTGTTGGAACCATCGCCACCGGTACCGACGACATCGACCAAGTGCTCGACATCCGGCAACGCCACCTTGGCGGCAAACTCGCGCATCACTTGCGCCGCACCAGCGATTTCGCCGACGGTTTCCTTCTTCACCCGCAAGCCCGACAGGATCGCCGCCGTCATCACCGGCGACACTTCACCGCGCATGATCTGGCGCATCAAACCCACCATCTCATCGTGAAAGATCTCGCGATGTTCGATGGTGCGTTGCAAGGCTTCCTGCGGCGTGATGCACGTATCCATGGGCGTCATTGAGTCCGACAAGGCCAAATATCGGGCCAGACATATTATTGTAGGGTCATTGCCCCTGAGCGATGTTTGTCACCAAGGGGCTGCTAATACACGTCGCGACGGGTACTGGTCCTTGGTCGGGCTTGAAAGGCATCGGGCGCGCGATCACGGCGGTGCTCGCATCGGTGCCAGCGCGTACTGACCCACCCTCAGTCGGATAAGTTCAAGTCGATCCGCGTTGCTTGTCACGGTAGGCGAGAAAACGGGGGTCGGATACATTTCACCCCCGCACCCGTGCCTTCGAAGGGCACCGCCTACGAGCACCCGACATGTCAGAGCAATGGATGAACCCAACTTCGGTAACTGCGACCAATGCGGACAGCGTGGTGCAAGCCGGATTCCTGCGCCGCTGGGCGGCGTTGTTCCTGGATCAACTGATTCTGGGCGTGGCGTTCTACGCCGTGTTCTTCGTGGTGATCCTCGTGACCGGCCTGCTCAATGAACTGGTGACGGCGCAATCGGGCAAGGCCGATGACATTTCGCCTGCCATCGTGGCCGTGTATCTGGGTATGTTCACGCTCTACTACCTCATGGCCGGAGCCTACTTCAGCCTGATGGAGAGTTCGAGCCACCAAGCGACCGTCGGCAAGATGGCGCTGGGCATCAAGGTGGTGGATGCGCAAGGCAGGCGCCTGACCCTGGCGCACGCGGTGGGCCGTTGGTTTGCGGCGGCGTTGTCGTACCTGACGCTCTACATCGGCTTCCTCTTGGCCGCATTCAGCCCCGACAAACGCGCCTTGCACGACATGGTGGCGGGCACCCAAGTGGTGGATCAATGGGCCTATACCGAGCATCCGGAGCGCCAGTCACGCAAGCCCGGTGGCTGCGTGATCGCCTTCTTCGTGGCACTGGTTTTGATGGTCGGGGTGTTCGTTCTGGCCATCCTTGCGGCCATCGCGGTGCCTGCCTATCAGGACTACCGGACGCGCGCGCAGTCGGCGGCACTGTGGCAGCCGCTGGACGAGGTGCGCGAGGCCGTGAACACCTATCAGCAAAATAATGGTGCGTGCCCCACCAATACCAGCGAAGGATTTGGCACGCCCGAAAGTTACGCAATGCCGGGCGTCAACCGCATCGTGATCGGCGAGTTCGAAACCGGCTACTGCGGCATTTCGGTGTGGATGCCTCCCGTGGGCGGCACGACCGAGCGCCAGTTCCTGGTTGAATTCGATACCTCCGAACATATCTGGTATTGCACCAACAAGGCCAAGCTCAAAAAGCTGCCGGACTGGTGCCACTGACGGCAGTGGCTTGACAGCTTCACGCATTGCATGGTTTGACTAAAAAAGGAGCGCACCTCCAAAGCGCTCCACTGCCAGCGTGCAGTACCGACTCAATTTCCAGAAGGCGACATGCCCAAGAACCTGCTCATCGTTGAATCGCCGGCCAAGGCCAAGACGATCAACAAATACCTCGGAAGCGACTTTCAGGTGCTGGCCTCCTATGGCCATGTGCGTGACCTCGTTCCCAAGGAAGGCGCGGTCGATCCGGACGCAGGCTTTGCCATGCGTTACGAATTGATCGACAAGAACGAACGCCACGTCGAGGCCATCGCCAAGGCCGCCAAAGGCGCCGAAGCCTTGTATCTGGCCACCGACCCGGATCGCGAAGGCGAGGCCATTTCTTGGCACATCGAGGAAATCCTCAAGCAGCGCAAACTCATCGGCGACAAACCCGTGCATCGGGTGGTGTTCACCGAAATCACCCCGCGCGCGATCAAAGAAGCCATCGCTTCGCCGCGCAAGGTGGCCAGTGAATTGGTGGATGCGCAGCAAGCGCGGCGCGCGCTGGATTACCTGGTGGGATTCAATCTTTCGCCGGTGCTGTGGCGCAAAGTGCAGCGCGGCCTGTCGGCCGGGCGGGTGCAGTCGCCGGCGCTGCGCATGATCGTGGAGCGCGAGGAAGAAATCGAAGCCTTCGTGACACGCGAGTACTGGACCATCGAAGCCCAACTCGCGCATCCGGTGCAGCCTTTTGCCGCCAAGCTGGTGAAGCTCAATGGCAAGAAGTTCGAGCAGTTCGACCTGACCGATGGTCAGAGCGCGGAAGCCGCACGCCAACGCCTGCTCGATGCCGCCGGCGGTAAGCTCACCGTGGCCGATGTGCAGAGCAAGGAGCGCAAGCGCCGTCCGGCTCCGCCCTTCATCACCTCCACCTTGCAGCAGGAAGCGGCGCGCAAACTGGGCTTTTCCACCAGCCGTACCATGCGGGTGGCGCAAAAGTTGTACGAAGGCGTGGCCTTGGGTGCCGAGGGCACGGTGGGCCTGATTTCCTACATGCGTACCGACTCCACCCATCTCTCGCAGGAAGCCATCGCCGAACTGCGCCAGCTCATCACGCGGGATTTCGGCGCACACGCCTTGCCCGCGTCGGCCAATGTGTTCAAGGCCAAGTCCAAGAACGCGCAGGAAGCGCACGAGGCCATTCGTCCGACCTCGGCGCTGCGCACCCCGAAATCGGTGGCAGCCTTCCTCGACAGCGATGGCGCGCGTCTGTACGAACTGATCTGGAAGCGCGCCGTGGCCTGCCAGATGATCCACGCCACCCTCAACACCGTCTCGGTGGATCTGGCGGCGGGGTCAAACGATGGTTTCCGTGCCACCGGCACCACCGTGGTCGATCCGGGATTTCTCGCGGTGTACGAAGAAGGCCGCGACACGCGCAACAGCGAAGAGGACGACGAAGGCCGCAAGCTCCCGGTGATGCGGGTGGGTGAGCTGGTTCCGCTCTCGTCGATCCTGGCCGATCAGCATTTCACCGAGCCGCCGCCGCGTTACTCCGAAGCCAGTCTGGTCAAGGCGCTGGAGGAGTACGGCATTGGCCGTCCTTCAACTTACGCCAGCATCATCCAGACCTTGCAGAACCGTGAGTATGTGTATCTGGATGCGCGTCGT
>CAUJJS010000265.1 GCA_963205415.1 Pseudomonadota bacterium | reverse complement strand
GCTCAAGTTCTGCGGCGCCGGGGCCTTGTCCATGTCCGACCGCGACAACTACGCCATCCTGATGCGCACCGCGATGTTGAGTGCGCTGAATGCCGAAGCCACCACGCGCAACATGGGTTTTCGTTGCGCACGTCCGCTTGGAGCCAAGCCATGAACTTCGTTCGTAGTCTGTTTGCAATCCTGTGTCTGAGCCTGGGCATGATCGTCGCCGCGCAAGCCGACGACACCGCCGAGCTGCCCGGTGATTCGATCTATCGCGTGCAGGCCGCACTCACCGATTCTCAGGGTCAATCGTTGAAGTTTTCCGATGCGGCGGGCCATGTTCGGCTGGCGACGATGTTCTATGCGCGCTGCAAGTTCGTGTGTCCGATGCTGATCGAGCAGGTGCGCAGCGTCGAAGCCCAACTCACGCCGGACGAGCGTGCGCGCTTGCGGGTCTTGCTCATCAGCATCGATCCGGAACGTGATACGCCCGAGGCCTTGGCCGACTTGGCCAAACAGCGCAAGGTCGATCTGGCGCGCTGGACCTTGGTGCAGCCGGCGGTTGCCGACTTGCGAAAAGTGTCGGCCGTGCTTGGCGTGCAGTATCGGCAACTGGACGATGGCGAGTTCAATCACTCCAGCGTGATCAACCTGATCGACGCGCAAGGGCGTGTTCTGGCCAAGAGCAGTGTGCTGGTCGGAGCGCCAGATCCCGAGTTTGTGGCCGCGGTGCGCAAGGCACTGGCCGCCAACTGAGTCCGTCGACTTGCCGTCATTGCGAGATCCCTTTTCCGTTCCGTTGTGCCCACGGACCATGAACCTGACTTATCGCACGGATTCATGGAGAGACCCCGTAGGTCGGGCTTCAGCCCGACACGCCTGTCCGCAGACCTCGGTACCCAGGCCGGGCGCCAGTCGGGATGAATCCCGACCTACGAAAGCACGGCACCCCGCAGGATGTGCTTCAGACGTCACGCTGTGGAGATCCATGCGCCTGATTCAACGTGTGCAAGTGCCCAGTTTTCGTGGCCACCGCCGCATGACGCTTAGGCCATGAAGGCCTGATGCTTGATCGCGCGAATCTGGTCGCGCACGCGTGCAGCGTCTTCGAACTCCAGATCACGGGCGTGCTGAAACATTTGCTGTTCGAGCTTCTTGATCTGCGCGGCGGCGCGTTCGGGTGACAGCGCCTGATAGGCCTGCGCCGCCTCGGCGACCTTGCGCTCGCGTGCGGCATCCCGAGCTTGCGCGGCATTGCTGCGCACGTCTTCCAGAATGTCGGTGACCGGTTTGACGATGCTCTGCGGCACGATGCCATGGGCCGTGTTGTATTCGACCTGACGTGCCCGGCGACGGTCGGTTTCATCGATCGCAGCCCGCATCGAGCGCGTGATGGAATCGGCGTAGAGAATGGCCTTGCCGCGCACATTGCGGGCGGCGCGACCGATGGTCTGGATGAGCGAACCCTCCGAGCGCAGGAAGCCCTCCTTGTCGGCGTCGAGGATGGCCACCAGCGACACCTCGGGCATGTCCAGACCTTCGCGCAACAGGTTGATGCCGACCAGCACGTCGAACACGCCCAGTCGCAAGTCGCGCAGGATTTCGACGCGCTCCACGGTGTCGATGTCCGAATGCAGATAACGCACCTTGATGCCGTGTTCGCTCAGGTACTCGGTGAGGTTTTCGGCCATGCGCTTGGTGAGGGTGGTGACCAGAACGCGATCGCCCATGCGCACGCGTTCGCGGGCTTCGCTCATGAGGTCATCCACTTGCGTGGCGACCGGGCGGATTTCCACCTGCGGGTCGATCAAGCCGGTCGGGCGCACCACCAGTTCGACGATGCTCGATTCGGTCTTGCCCAGTTCGTAACGGCCCGGTGTGGCCGACACGAAGATCATGCGCGGGGCGCGTGCTTCCCATTCCTCGAAGCGTAGCGGACGATTGTCGAGTGCCGACGGCAGACGAAACCCGAACTCCACCAGGTTTTCCTTGCGCGAGCGATCGCCTTTGTACATCGCGCCCAACTGCGGCACGGTGACGTGCGATTCGTCGATCACCAGCAGCGCATCGGCGGGCAGGTAGTCGAACAGGGTCGGCGGCGGTTCGCCGGGAGCCTTGCCGGTGAAATGGCGGCTGTAGTTCTCGATGCCCGAGCAGTAACCGACCTCGGCCATCATCTCCAGATCGAAGGTGGTGCGCTGTTGCAGGCGTTGGGCTTCCACCAGTTTGTTGGCGGCATAGAGCTGTTCCAGTCGTTCCCGCAATTCGTCCTTGATCGTGTCCAGCGCCGCCAGCACCCGCGCCCGCGTGGTGGCGTAGTGGCTCTTGGGATAGATGGTGTAACGCGGCACGCGGCGCAGGCTTTCACCGGTGAGTGGGTCGAACAGCGACATGTTCTCGATTTCGCCGTCGAACACTTCGATGCGCAAGGCTTCGGTGTCGTTTTCGGCTGGGAACACGTCGATGTTTTCGCCGCGCACGCGGAAGGTGCCGCGCTGCAATTCGAACTCGTTGCGGGTGTATTGCAGATCGCTCAGGTGGCGAATCAGGGCGCGGGTGTCGAGTTTTTCACCGCGCTGCATGATGAGTCGCAGCGAGAGGTAATCCTCGGGATCACCCAAGCCATAAATCGCCGACACCGTGCCCACGATCAGGGCGTCGCGGCGACTGAGCAAGGCCTTGGTGGCCGATAGCCGCATCTGCTCGATGTGCTCGTTGATCGCGCTGTCTTTCTCGATGTAGGTGTCGGAGGCGGCGATGTAGGCCTCCGGCTGGTAGTAGTCGTAGTAGCTGACGAAGTACTCAACCGCGTTGTTCGGAAAGAAACGCTTGAACTCGCCGTAGAGCTGCGCCGCCAGCGTCTTGTTGGGCGCCAGCACCAAGGTCGGACGCTGGATCTGCTGCACCACGTTGGCGATGGTGAAGGTCTTGCCCGAGCCGGTCACGCCGAGCACGGTTTGGTGCGCCAAGCCCGCCTCGAAACCGGCCACCAGCTTGGCGATGGCCGGCGGTTGATCGCCCGATGGCTCAAAGGGCGAGACCAGTTGGAAGCGTTCGGAATCGGTGTTCATCAGCGCACCAGTATAACGAGCACCTGGGCTTCATCCGGACGAAAAAAAGCCCGCCGGTGAAGGCGGGCTTGAAGAAACTCGATGGCCCGATTCTGCGGGCCGTCTCGTTGTCGTTGCGAACACTCAGGGCTCGAAACCGTCATTGAAGATAGCGACCTCGGCAAAGTCGACGACCACCGTGCAGTCGGCCGTGATCGAACCGGTTGTGTAGCTGTTGCCGGACAGCGTGCCCGTCGGGCAGGTGCCTGCGATGCTGTTGATCGCAAAGCCTGTCGCAGGGTTCAGGGTGAAGGTGCTTGTCGCGCCGTTGTTCACCGTTTGCGGCGTGTTCGGACTGATCGTGCCGTCCGGCGTGCCGACGCTCGGCGTGACGATCCAAGTCGTCGTGCCGGTGCCGACGTTGAGGCTGTAGTCCTCGGCCTGACCGTAGCCGGCCGTGTTGCACGGATCGGCTGCGGCACTCCACTTCTTGATGACGCGCATACGCGTCGTGCCCGCGAGCGCGCCGGCCGGCACGACGATGGTGCCCGTCGCTTGCTGGCCGTCAACACCCGAGGAATTGGTCAGATCGGAGAGGCTGAAACTCTCGTTAGCATCCAGGAAATCGTTGTCCTGATTCCAGTCGACATAGGCCGTCTGCCGGGTCGTGTAGCTGCCCGCGGTATTGCCTTCCACCGTAATGGGGTACGACTGCCCAACGCTGACGTTGCCGGAAATGGCGGTGAAGTCCTCCAGCGCCGGTGTGCCATTGACGACTGCGCTGCTCGAATTGTTGATGCCGGCCACGATGACCTTGGAGATGGGCTCCACGGCTTCCGGAAAGACGACCGAACAATAGGGATAGGGGAAGGGCATGGCCGCGGTGGTGAAACTGCGCACGGTGGACGGCGAACTTGCGCCACAGGCACTGGATGCGTTGACGCGCCAGTAATGCGTGGTCGAGGCCGCCAGCGAGACACTGGTGCTGGTGCCTGTAATGCCACCGGTGCTCGATACGATGTTGCCGAAGGCGGCATCGGTTGCCACGTCTACGGCGTAGGCCGTGGCGCCTGCCACGGCATTCCACGTGAGCGTGGTGGGTATGCCCACGGCGGTTGCACCGTCGGCAGGCGCGATCAACGTCGGGGCGGTCGGCATGCCGTTGGATACCTGCAGTTGGGTGCTGGTGCTTTGGTCGCTGGCGCCGCTGGCCTGGCCGGTGATGTTGAGCGTGTAGGCGTTTGCAGGAACGGAACTACTGACGGAAACCGTCATGGTGCTGGACGCGCCGGGCGTCACCGGATTCGGACTGAAGTTTGCCGTGATCCCACTCGGCAATGAATTGGCCGAAAGAGTGATCGGATTGCTCAACGGCGGCAGTCCGGTGGCGGTGGTGCTGATTGTGTAGCTGGTGTTGCCCGGAGCACACACTTCAGCCGCCGAAGGCGCGGCTTCCAACACAAAACCCGCTGCTACCGGACTGCACGTCGGGCGCGTACCGCAGGCAATGCCGTGGGTGTTGAAGGCATCCCAGATGCGGCAGGCATTGGGCGTGCCGTTGCTGAGGTTACCATCGTCATCGTCGGCGGCCAGATACACCGTGTACCAGTTGTTGGCGCCGCAACCATCGACGCTGGCGCTGGCGCTGCATTGCCCGCCCGAGGCCACGCGATAGGCGCTCTTGGAGGGTGTCAGCGAGCCGTACCAGATCTTGTTCATCTGCTGATAGCCACCTTCAACACCCCAAGCGCCAACCAGCGCCTGGGTCAGATCCCAGTTGGCCGATCCGGCAATGTAGCTCTCGCAATGGCCTTCATAGCCCATCGGGCCTTGGTAGGCATAACCTTGTGGCGTGTAGTACGGGCAGGCAAAACGATCGCAGTTGATGCCGTTGTTGTCGGTGACGGTGGAGGGCTTGGCGATCGTGGCCGCGCCCTGGGTGCTGAAGGCCTTGAGGTCGCGCACGCCGGTGCAGGTGGCCGCGCAGTTCGCGCATGGGATGCCGGGCCGGAAGTTGTTGCCGATGCAGGCATTGCGGGTTTCAAGAAAGGCAAAGGTGTCGCCCACGGCTTCGCCACTGCCCATTTCATTGGCCGAGCCGCCGGTGTTGGTGTCCATGCCGTGGCCGTATTCGTGCAGGAACACCGCCGCGATTTCACCGGTGTTGGAGCAGCCACTGCCCGACTTGAAGAAATTCAGCGTCGAACCGTCCCAGTAGGCATTGCAGACGTCGTCGATGTTCATGTTGGCGGTGACTTTGGAGTTCAGCCACGCATTGCCGGGATGAAAGCTCGCCGCTTTCCGGTTGATCTGGGTGAGGTGGTAAAAACCGGTGCGCGAGGCATGGGTATTGCCCGCGCCGCCATAGCCCGGCGTGGTGCAGTCGGTGCCGCCACTGGTGCCGAAGACGATGTTGCCGTCGGTCGAATCGGATGCTGAAATCGAGCCGCAATTGTCGGTCATCCGAAAGTACGCGCCATTGAGCGAACTGCTTGCCGTGCCGCCGCTGTAGTCGTAATGACCGTCGGCATCGGTGACCTTGGTCGCACCGTTGTTCACCGCCAGAAACGGTATCGAGACGATGGTCTCGGGATCGGTGTTGGTGGTCGGATAGATGCCGGCGGTTACCGTCGCCTGAGCGTTCACGGTGAGGTCGCGCAGGCCGATGATGTGCCCTTCATGGGCATCGAACAGCACTTCCAAGGTCGATGGGCTGTTGCTGACGCGGAACACGAAGCGCCAGGCAAGGCGGTGCTCGTAACCTGAGCCAGCAACGCCGTTGAAACGCATGCCCGGCTGTTCGCCGTTGGGGGCTGCAGGCAGCAGCACCAATTCGCCCGATTCCAGCATTTCGCGGACGGTCACCTCGGGTGCAAAGGCCAGTTCGCTCCACGCCGCGCGGAAGGCATCCTTGAGGCGGATCGACGGGCGCGTGTCGGCCAGAACCGGCGCGATGTTTTCTTCGCCGAACTGCACGATGTTGCCGTGTGAAAGACGGAAGAACAGGTTTGCTCCTTCCACGCGCACACCGTTTTCGTATTGATCAAACTCGATGAACCAATGCGAGTCGCCATCGCCGTAGGGCACGCTGGCGTCGGGTTTCAGACGCAAGTCCAGCCCGCGCGCGCGCAGCAGCTCATCGTTTTCATCGATGAAGTCGCGCAGCAGTGTTTCCACGGTGGCCAGATCGATTTTGGCGTCCGTGCCAAGGCCGAGCCCCGCTCGCGTCAGGTGATTGCCGCGCCCCGGAATCAGCGCGATGCCGCTGCCCTGGATGAGGTTGGGTCGATCGTTACGGCGATCCCAGGTTGCGGTCCAGCTGCCCGGAAACCGTTGCAGAAATGGGGCGACTTCCGGGCGACTGCTTGCCAGTTGGGCCAAGTCCTGCGGTGGGTCGAACGAGGGCTCAACCCGCAGCTCGGCGCGGTTCATTTGTGGGCCTGCACCCAAGGGAACGGCCCTGTTGGCGGAGCTGCCACTGGCCTCGATCGGTTGAATGGCGGAAGCCGTGGGTAGCGTCAGCATGATTGCGAGAATCATGCCCATCATGGCGGCCACCCTGCGGTACCACGCGGTGTTTGCGTGACGTGTCGTGTTCATCAAATGTCCCCGAAGAAAGAAACTGAAACGGCGGCAATGACGAAAGCACGCGCTGTAACCACGCGCGTGATACGTCGGATCCAAAGCTTGAGAGCTGCGCCAGCCTTGCGTGCCCCTGCAACACGCTCGGTATTTCGGTGTCGCAAACACATCGTGCAGGCACGAAGCGGTCGCGTCGCCGAAGTGGGCTGGCGATGCATCAACCCTCACTGCAACCCATTCAGCGGCGCGCACGCTACTCCCATGGTTCTTTCGGGTCAACCGAGACGGGCCGAGCCACGGCCAGACGATCGAGCACAGCATCGCTGACCGAGCCCGATCAGGCCGAGGCGCCATCGGAACCGCCAACGAGGCGATTTCCTAGCGTGAGCTCAGGCCAGAGACGATGCCGTCCTGTCGGCACGCGGCCGACACTGGCTCCATCGTCCAAGGAGCTACGCCCATGCACCGTCATGCCAAGGGATTCACCCTGATTGAAGTGATGATCGTGATTGCCGTCATGCTCATCCTGCTGGCCATTGCTACGCCGTCGCTGGGTGGCCTGCGTCGGCGAAGCGAAGTCACCACCACCCACAACGCCTTGTCCACCGGCTTTGCCCTCGCCCGCAATCACGCGGTCAGCCAGGGTGCTGCCACCACGATCTGCCCCGTCGCACCCGATGGCGGCTGCCGCACGGATGGCGTATGGGACGAAGGCTGGTGGATCTTCATCGACGCCAATGGCAATGCGCGTCCTGATCCCGCCGAAACCCTCGTCCATCACGAAAATCGCATTCCCGCCAGCGTTCGCATCCGCAGCGGTCGTGGCCGCCCACTGGCCACATTTCGTGCCGATGGAAGCGCCCCAGGCACCAACCTCAGCCTGCGCATCTGCACGGACTCGACCCTGCAATCGGCCCTGATCCTGAGCAACGCCGGCCGCGCCCGCCGCGCCGGTGCGGCCGATCTGGCACGGCTTGCCGGCTGCGACTGAGCCACCGCCTTGCCCTGAACCCTGCCCACGGCATCAAACTGAATCCTGTGCAGACAATTCTTGACCTCCTCGCCACAGTCGCTAAAATGGGCGGCCCGCCCGAATAGCTCAGCCGGTTAGAGCACTTGACTGTTAATCAGGGGGTCGTTGGTTCGAGTCCAACTTCGGGCGCCAAGAAAATCAGGGCTTAGCCTTACGGCTAGGCCCTTTTTCTTGGGTGGAGGTAAAAGATGGGCCGTACCCTGCTCCAACTTGCAGGCCTGCCCAGTGTGACCACCGAGCTTGGCAGGAAGCCCGCGATTGGCCATTGACTTGTGCCCCTTGTACGGTAATATTCCGTACAAGGAGAATCGCCATGACCACGGCAAACGCCCGCCTCGACCTGCGCCTGAACCCCACGGACAAGGCGCGCATTACCCGCGCCGCCGACCTGCGAGGTGTGCCGCTGTCCGCGTTCGTGCGCGATGCGGTGTTGCGCGAAGCCGAAAGCGTGATGGCTGCCGAGCTGACCGTCACCCTCTCGGCGGAAGAATCCCGGCGCTTCCTGAAGGCACTCGATGCTCCGTTCCAACCCAATGCCAAGCTGAAGAAGGCCATGGCCCGCACCGGGCAGGCCTGATCGGTGTTGGTTGTCGAGCAACTCAAGCCCAAGCGGCATGATCGCGAGGGGTTCACCTGCGGCGAACCCGCGCTGGATGCCTACCTGCGCCAGCAGGCCGCTCAGCATCACCGCGACGGCATCAGCACCTCGCACGTTCTGGTGGATGACACAAAACCGGCCCGCATCCTCGGCTACTACAGCCTGTCCGCCGCCCAACTTCTGCTGACCGCCTTGCAGCAGTCAGATCGCAAGCACCTACCCGCCTACCCAGTGCCCGCCATCCGCATGGGGCGGCTGGCCGTCGCCCTCAGTGAGCAAGGCAAGGGGCATGGCGACTACCTGTTGGCGCATGCCGTGGCGCGTTGCCTAAGCCTGCGCGAACAGCTTGGCGTGCGCGTACTGCTGGTGGACACGCTGCACGAGAAAGCCGCCCGCTTCTATCGCGCCTATGGCTTCCACGAAACCATGGCGAATACGCATACGTTGTATCTACCGTTGGGGAAGGACTGAGAACTACATAACCAAGAAGAAAACAATACCTGGCGTCGCCGCCAACACCGCCGCATCCGAAGAGGAAAACGTTAAGGGCGGCTACCTGATCGATTACATCTCCGTCAAGCCAGTAAAGGATGCGATTCCGTACACGGAGAGATGCCATGACCACGGCAAACGCCCGCCTCGACCTGCGTATGCGCCCACCGACAAAGCCCGTATCACCCACGCCGCCGACCTGCGCGGCCTAACACTGTCCGCCTTCGTGCGCGATGCGGCGCTGCGCGAGGCCGAAAGTGTGCTGGCGGCGGACATGACGATTACGTCGTCACCCAAAGAATCGCGTCGCTTTCTTGCGGCGTTGGGAAAACTTTCATACCCAACGCCAAGCTCAAGCAGGCGATGGAACGCGGACTCACGCTTGCAGTTCGAACCACCGAAGCAGATATCCTGCCCACCGCTGGGTCAACACCACACTACACCGCCTCGGCCTCTGCCCGCCTACACGAGCGCGCCACTACGCGCATGAGCACCGATGACATCATGAAGCTGACGCCTGCGCATGAGCCGCGTACTGGTGGATGCCAACGTGCTGCTGGACCTGCTCACCGACGATCCACAGTGGTATGCATGGTCTGCCGCACAGCTCGACGCCTGCGCCGCCCGTGCGGAGCTGTGTATCAATCCCATCATTTATGCCGAAATGTCGGTAGGGTTTAATCGCATCGAAGCCCTGGACGATGCCTTGTCAGACGACCCGTTTTCTCGCGTCGATCTGCCGTGGGAGGCCGGCTTTCTGGCCGGCAAGGCGTATCTGAACTTCCGTCGTGCAAACGGCAGCCGCACCTTGCCGCTGCCGGATTTCTACATCGGCGCACATCATGTGACCTCGCTCGCCGAGCGTGAGCAGTTGATTGCCAAGTTCAATCAACACCTGTCGCATTTGCGACGCGCTCAGTTTGCAGCGCGCACCAAGCGCATGAATCCGGATCAGCGTGACCTGTTCGACGAGACCATGGCCGCGGATATCGCCGCTTTGGAAGCGCATCTGGAAACGCTGCAAAGTCCATCGACGCCGGCGAAGTCGCCGCGCCGCACGCCCATTCGCCGCCCGTCGCCGGCGCACCTGCGCCGCGATGTGGTCGTGCACGAACCTGCGTCGGGTGCGTGCAACGCGTGCCGCACAGATCTGGTCAAGATCGGTGAGCACCACAGCGAGAACGAACCCGGACCGAACCTCGCACACACCTGCGCCGCACCATCGATGCCTTCCACATCTGGCTGACCACGCATCAATCCAAGTTGCTCGGCCGCAACGCATTGTCCAACGACACCCACTACAGCCTGAAACGTTGGCCTGCCTTGGCCCGCATTGCCGACGATGACGACTATCCGATCGACAACAACCCTATCGAAAAGATCGTCGGGAACGATCTTTCGCACCAGCCCCGAAGGGGTGAAGCACAGGGATGCGCCGAACAAAATGCCATCCGGCCCATCGCACTCGGACGCAAGAATTGCTTGTTCACCGGTTCCGCATCGGCCGGCCAACGCGCCGCGTCCATCATGAGCCTGGTTGCCACCGCCAAAGCCAACGACATCGAACCGAACGCGTGGTTGACCGACATCCTCACCCAACTACCGACCACCAGAAACCGCGACATCGACAGCCCGCTGCCGATCCGTTGATCGGCGCCTTGCATCGTTCGTGGCGATTCTCCAAGGTGTGGTTGGCGGACGGTTACACTCGTGATAGTTGTGCGCGATTTGCCACAACGTGGTGGTCTTTCCGGCGTTCATCGCCGAATAGCAGAAATGGAGCTTGGCAATGATGTCCTCGTGTTGGAGGACATCCAAATGCAGAGGCGCATGAGTGCGATTTTCCATCGGCTACTCGAAGCCATCGCTGAAAATCCCGGTGCCCAGGGCGGATAGTCGGCAACGGCTGAATTCGGAGGTGCCACGGTGAAAAAAGAACGTGCCGTTGGGATCGCCGAGAATCTTCGTCGCGGTGGCCGTGACCCAGCGCGGGGTGTTGAAGTAGTTGCTGTTGCCGGCCGGGGCGGTGAGTGCGGCAGCGGTGAATGTCGTACTGCCGTCACTGTTGCCATCCCAGCCATTGGTTATGAGAGCGAACGTTGTCCCCAGCCAGTCCTCGCCCTGGCCCCAGGAGCCCATCGGGATGCTGCCGATGACGATCGGATTGCACTGCGGCACGGCGTAGAAATCGATGCGATACCAGCCATTGGACGAAGCCAGCGTGCCACTGGCCTGAGCACTGGCCCCGCTGCCTTCCAGTGCCGTGAACGCCGGCTTGTTCTGGCCGCCATTTGCTGCGTTAGGTGGCGGGTTGGAATTGTTGCCATTCGCAAAGTCGATGCCATCGTCACCCAGGTCGATGCCGATGCCGGCGTTGTCGTGGAAACGGTTGCGGCGAAGGGTGTTTGAAGCCGATGAGATCACCGCCACGCCATCATTGCCGCTAAAGGCAATGCGGTTGCCGTCCACCAGAGTGGCGCTGGCCGAGTTTGCGATGCGCACGCCGTGCCCGCCGTTGCCGCGGTCGGCGCAGGTGCCGGCGCACAGCGCCGGGATGCCGATGCGATTGTCCTGTATGCGGTTGTTCATGGCGTAGTTGCCACTCAGCTCGATGCCGTGCAAGGCGCTGTTGGAAATCACGTTGCCCCGCACGACATGGCCGGGACCGTGGATCAGGATGCCGCGCTCGTTTCCGCGAATGTCGCCACCGCTGAGCGTGCCGATGTAGTTGTTTTCAACCACGGCGTCGGCCGGCTGGGTGCTGCCCGACCCGGTGATGCTGACGCCCGCGCCGAGCGCACTGGCGACGACATTGCGATCTTCCGGCTCCGGTCCGCCGATGCGCACGCCCTCGGTGCTGCCGCCCACGCGTACCCCGGTGCCGCTGGGTAGGGCGTTGTAGCTGCCGAAGCTGCCACCCACCTGCGACCCGACCAGGCGATGGTCGCGCCCGCCGGCGAATTGCATTGCCGCAATCGAGTGGCCAGAAAACCCCAATCCTTCGATGCCCACCGTGGCATCGGGCGAGGCCGTGGTGGCAACGTTCAGGCCGTAGGCGCCGGTGATCTGGTTGGCACCATTGAGAACCACGCACAGCGTCGTGTTGTTCCCGAGCAGGGCAGTGTTGCGGCTGGATCCGGGTTGGGTGTAGCCATCGATGATGACCGGCTCGGCGATCGTGGGAAGCAGCGACGCCAGCGTGATGACGCGCGGACAGGCACCGGAAATGTTGAAGTGGATGCGGTTGACGTTGGGTGCGGCATTGGCGTCGATCAGC
>CAUJJS010000264.1 GCA_963205415.1 Pseudomonadota bacterium | reverse complement strand
CCGATGCCGGTGGCCGCGCCTTCATGCAGTACGACAACAACTATGCGCTGATGACCGATGACGCGGTGGTGATCCTGCAACCCGAACAGCCGCCGGCGCAGTTCCGTTACGAGCCGGGCAAGCCCTTGGTGCCGATGCCTGTACCCAGCCCCGAACAGGTGCGGCGTGCGCGCATCGATGCGCTGTGGGGTACGGTGTCCTACCAACGCCAATGGCATCGTTCGCCGGCGGCATCGAGTTCAGTGCCGTGAACGTGGAGGCCTCGGCGCTGCGTTTGCGCGATGCCACGGCAGCCGACGTGGACGCGATCGTGGCCTTGGTGCAGTCCACCTATCGCGGTGACGCCAGCCGCGTGGGATGGACAACCGAGGCGGACTTGCTGGATGGCCAGCGCATCGATGCGGACGGCGTTCTGGCCGATCTGACTCGGCCCGACAGTCGTATTCGATTGGTCTTTGCCGGTGAAGAACTGCTGGCCTGCGGACATGTGGCCATCGAGGAGGGTGCCGGATATTTCGGCATGTTCTCGGTGCGTGCCACGGCGCAAGGCATGGGCATCGGCAAACGCCTGCTCGATGAAGCCGAACGCATTGTGCGTGAGGAATGGCATGTGGCGAGCATGCGGCTGACCGTGATCGACGTGCGCGAAGAATTGATCGCCTTCTACGAGCGCCGTGGCTATCGCCGCACTGGCATCAAGAAACCGTTCCCCTACGGCGATGCGCGCTTTGGCCTGCCCAAGCGCGCGGACTTGCGATTCGAGGTGCTGGAAAAGCTGCTGTAGTGCTGGATGCCTAGCCGTTTTCGGCCTGTGGGTTTTGGCCCAGGATCGGCTGGCATGGTCGTGATGCCGAGCCTGCACCCAACCAATGGCCTATGGTGGACGTCGGGGGCGAATCGTTAAAGTGCGCGAGCGCGCCACTGCGCGGGTCTGACGTTTATCCCGAACTCCATTGGAGAAACCTCAACATGTTCGCGTTTATTCGAAAACTGGCTTTCGTCAGCCTGCTGGCCTTGCCCGGCATCACCATGGCAGCCGATGCGAATCTTTACGAACAGACGGGCTTCCAGCCGAGATTGCTCGATGCCTCCTTGCCGCTTGAAGAGCGCACTCAGGCCTTTGCGCAGGTCATGGCGCTTGCGAACGCTGGCCATGTGCATGCCCAATCCCTTGCGGGCACCTTGTACTGGAAGGGACCGGCGGTTGCAGGTTCGTCCGTGCCGCAGGACCTCGCACAGGCCCGAGCCTTGCTGGCCAACGCCGCAACCCACGGTGATGTGACCAGCATGTCACGTATGGCTGAGCTGGAACTTGAGGCTCAGCAGTTGCAAGCGGCCATGGTCTGGGCTCAGTTGTTTACCCATTACCTCGATCCGGAACGCTCGGCGCGCGAAGCCCACGGCATGATGTACGCCTACTCGTCAGACCTCATCAGCCGCATCATCAAGGCCGGCGGCAAGATCGACGAGGGCGTGTCGAACAGCGTCAATTCCATGGTGGCACGTTACGACACCAGCATTCGCGACGGGATTGACACCCTGCGGAAACGAATGCGCGATGGCAATCCACGCATGATTGCAGGCGCCATGCGTCCGAGGTTGCAGGGCGATGACACCAAACTCAGTGGCTTTGCCGATTTCATCGTGGGCTACGATGCCAAGGGCGAACCCAAGCAGGTGTGGCTGCTGAACTCGGTACCTGTTGCGCGCGTAGCGGAACTGACCCGCGCAGGCATGGACTTTAGTCGTGTCAATGGCGATTCCGACAACAGCGGCATGCGCTATATGCCGGTGACCTTGCGCCTGTTCGGCAAGAAAACGCGGGAACTGCGGCCACACCGCTGAGGGCAGGCGCCCATTGGAATTTGAACCCCGTTTCGGTCGAGGAAGCGGGGATTGTGCGGGGGTCATCCTGCGTCTTCAGGCTGATGACAGGGCCGTTAGCAGCCGTCGCACCGGTGCCGGCAATCCGAGGCTTGACCATGCGTCTTCGGGCACCCAGCGCCAGCCGTCATCGGTTTCAGCAATCCCGACACGCGCCTTCACTTCGTGCGCAAGCAGTGGGGTGATCTCAAGGCGGTAATGACTGAAGCTGTGATGGAAGCTCGGGAGCGACTCGCAGCGAAATGACGCTTCGATCTGGCCGCGGACAAGGTGCCGCAGACGGGCTTCATCGGTGGCCTCGGGCAGGCTCCACAGCCCTTGCCAGACGCCCGAGCCTTCGCGGCGCTGCAGCAGGGCGCGGCCATCGGCATCACGCGCCAATAACATCAGGCATTGGCGTTGCGGTATGGACTTGCGAGCGCGCGGTGTGGGCAGTAGCTCGACGCGGCCATCACGCAGGGCGACGCAGTCGGCGCGCACGGGACAGCGGGTGCAATCGGGCTTGCTGCGCGTGCATGCCGTGGCGCCCAGATCCATCAGGGCTTGGGTGTAATCGGCAAGGCATTGTTCGGGCAGTAATTGCTCGGACAAGGCCCACAGTTGCTTTTGAATCTGGGTGTCACCGGGCCAACCTTCGATGCCGGCCCAGCGTGTCAACACGCGCTTGACGTTGCCGTCCAGAATTGGAAACGGCAGGTCGTGTGCCTGTGCCAGCACGGCACCCGCCGTGGATCGGCCAATGCCCGGCAGCGCCATCAGCTTATCGAAGTTTTGCGGCAGCGCACCGTCGTGTCGCTGCAAGCAGATCTTCGCCGTGGCATGCAGGTTGCGGGCGCGGCTGTAGTAGCCCAGACCCGACCACAGGGCCAGCACCTGTTCTTCGCTTGCTTCGGCGAGCGATGCAAGGTCGGGCAGG
>CAUJJS010000263.1 GCA_963205415.1 Pseudomonadota bacterium | reverse complement strand
CTATCTGGTGAGCCACGACGCTGCCGTGTGCGTCGATGAGGGCGAGGACTTCGTCGCCCGCCTGACGGCGGCCATCTCCATGTTTAGCAACGATGCTGGTCGTCGTCTTGCCGGCGCACGCGCTGCACGCGCATTGGCGCGCCCAGACGCCGCGATGGCCGTGGTGACCTGCATCCTGAATGAGGCTCGCGCATGAATCGTCTATATCAGGACGCGGATTTCGCCAGTGCCTTCCGTCGCATCCATTTCGTTGGCATCGGTGGTGCCGGCATGAGTGGCATTGCCGAAGTGCTGTGCACCTTGGGCTACACCGTGACGGGTTCGGACCTGCATCCGTCACGCACCACCGCACGCCTGATCGAAGCGGGCGCAAAAGTGAGTTACGGGCATAAGGCCGAAAACGTCGGTGATGCCGATGTCGTGGTGATGTCGAGTGCCATCCACACGGGCAACCCGGAAATCGATGCCGCCCGCGCGCGGCGAATTCCGATCGTGCCGCGTGCCGAAATGTTGGCCGAGCTGATGCGCTTCCGACGTGGCATTGCCATCGCCGGCACGCACGGCAAGACCACCACCACCAGCTTGACCGCGAGCGTGCTCAGTGAAGGCGGACTGGATCCGACCTTTGTCATCGGCGGGCAGTTGCTGTCGGCCGGCGCCAATGCCCGCCTGGGCAGTGGCGACTGGCTGGTCGCGGAAGCCGACGAGAGCGATGGCTCCTTCCTGCGCTTGAATCCCCTGATCGCCGTCATCACCAATGTCGATGCCGACCATCTGGAGAACTACGGCGGCGACTTTGCTCGCATGCAGGCTGCCTTTGCCGAGTTCCTCTACCGCCTGCCGTTCTATGGACTGGCGGTGCTGTGCATCGATGATCCCAAGGTGCATGCGCTGGCGGCCAATGTGCAGCGTCATTTGGTCACCTATGGATTTGCCGATGATGCGCAGGTGCGTGCCACCGATGTGGTGCAGCACGGCGCACGTACGCAGTTCACCTTGCGCCTGCCCGAACTTGCACCGCACGCCGTGGAGCTGAACCTGCCCGGCCGCCACAACGTGCTCAATGCCCTGGCCGCAGCGGCGGTTGGCTGGCAACTGGGCGTGGATGAATTGGCAATCGTGCGGGCACTGGAAACCTTCCAAGGCATTGGCCGGCGCTTCAACGTGTTGGGTGATCTGCGCTTGTCCAGCGGTGCCTGCGTGCAGGTGGTGGACGACTATGGCCATCATCCGCGCGAGCTGGCCGCGACCTTCGCCGCCGCGCGTGCCGGTTGGCCGGATAAGCGCTTGCTGGTGGCGTTCCAGCCACATCGCTATAGCCGCACGCGCGACTTGCTGGATGATTTCGCTGCGGTGTTGTCCGATGTCGATGCACTGCTCCTGACCGAGGTCTATGCCGCCGGCGAGGCGCCGATACCCGGTGCCGATGGACGCGCGTTGACGCGTGCGATCCGTGCGCGTGGTCGTATCGATCCCGTGCTGGTCGAGCGCGCCAGTGACATACCTGCTGCCTTGGAGAGCGTCGCGCGCGAGGGTGATCTGGTGATCCTGGCCGGCGCCGGCGACATCGGCCAGGTCGCGCAGGAAGTGGTTGCTCGCATCGAGCGTCAGCAAACCCAGGTGAACGCATGAACGCCGTGTCCAAGCGCGTGTCTGATCCCGCCGCCTTCGGCCGCGTCGCGGTGCTGTTGGGTGGCACATCGTCCGAGCGCGAGGTTTCGCTCAATTCCGGCGCCAACGTGCTGGCGGCCCTGTTGGCGCGTGGCGTGAATGCGTTTGCCGTGGATGGCATTCCGGCCCTGATCGAGGTGTTGGCGCGCCAAGGTGTGGATCGTGTGTTCAATGTGCTGCATGGCAGTGTTGGCGGCGGCGAAGACGGCGTGGTTCAAGGCCTACTGGATGCGCATGGCATTCCCTACACCGGTTCGGGTGTGTTGGGCTCGGCTCTGGCCATGGACAAGGTACGAAGCAAGCAGGTGTGGTTGAGCCTTGGCTTGCCGACACCACGCTACTTGCGTCTGGCCAAAGGCGCAGACGTGCATGCCGCGGCCTGTGAATTGGGCCTGCCGGTGATCGTCAAGCCCAGTTGCGAGGGCTCCAGTGTCGGGGTCACGCGCGTGTTCAGTGATGAAGGTCTGGAGGCGGCCGTGGCCTTGGCTTCGCGCTATCCGGGCGAATTGCTCATGGAGCAGTTGATCGAAGGTCAAACACAGGGCGCAGGCGAATACACCGTGGCGATTCTGGAGGGTGTGGCGCTGCCAAGCATCCGCATCGTGCCGGCCACCGAGTACTACGACTATCACGCCAAGTACGTCGCCGAGGACACCCAATACCTGTGTCCGGGCCTGAGTGGTGCTGCCGAAGCCGAAATGGGTGCGCTCGCGCTGGCGGCCTTCGAAGCCTTGGGCTGTAGCGGTTGGGGTCGCGTGGACGTGATGCGCGATGCCGAGGGTCGCAACTTCCTGCTGGAGGTCAACACTGCACCGGGCATGACCAGTCATTCGCTGGTGCCCAAGGCCGCGGCGCAGCTTGGTATCGACTTCAACAGTGTGTGCTGGCGCATCCTCGAAACCAGCATGGCGGTCGGGAGGACGATGTGAGCGTCTGGCTCCGAACCCTGACCTGGTGCTTGGCCTTGGGCATGATTGCCTTGCCACTGGCTGCGATCATGCACGGCTGGCTGGCACCCCAGCACTGGCCGATCAGGCATTTGGTCCTGAGCGCCGAGTACCAGCACGTCAGCGAAGACAGCATTCGCGCCACCGTTTTGAAGCATCTGGGGCAGGGTTACTTCGATTCGGATCCGACGGCGATCCGAACCGCATTGGCCGAGTTGCCGTGGGTGGCCGAAGTTCAGGTGCGCAAGCGCTGGCCCGATCGCCTTGAGGTGCAGTTGCACGAACACCATGCCGTGGCGCAGTGGGGGAGCGCGCACATGCTCTCGGACGCGGGTGTCGTATTTCCCGCACCGGCTTCGATCAGTGATCAGGATCTCCCGCGACTGTCGGGGCCGGACGCACGCGCCGCCGAGGTATTTGGGTTCTATCAACAGTCGCAGGCCCTGTTCGCAGGTGTCGGCTTGGCGGTTCGCGGGGCACGCCTGTCACGACGCGGAAGCTGGAGCCTGCAACTGGCGGACGGGGCGACGGTCGTGATCGGTCGCGAGGCCGATCCACAGCTGCGACTGCGACGCTGGGTGAAAGCCATGCCGGCGGTGATGGAAGGGCAGACACGAGCCTTGGCGCGCGTGGATCTGCGCTACACCAACGGTTTTGCCGTGCGTTGGGCGGATGCACCCACGACGCCGGATGCCCCGCCGCATTCCGCCGCAGCGCCTGCTGCGCAAGCCGCTCGCCACACCCCGACGCCGCCGGATCTGACCGCTGCCTGCGGTCGGGTGTGCAACTCAATCTTGACGAGTTTCAAAGCATGAATCGCAAAGGTGACAAAGCCCTGGTCGTGGGTCTGGACATCGGAACCTCCCGGGTCAAGGTGCTGGTGGGTGAGTACGCACCGGGCGAGCCGGTGGAAGTCATCGGCATCGGCAGCCACAGTTGCAATGGACTCAAGCGTGGGGTGGTGATCGACATCGAGTCCACCATCCATGCGATCCAGCGGGCGGTCGAGGAGGCCGAGTCGCTGGCCGCCTGCGAAATTCGCAGTGCATTTGCATCGATCTCGGGTGGCCACACCCACTGCCGCAACTCGCCCGGCATCGTGCCGATTCGGGATCGCGAAGTCAGTCAGGCGGATATCGTCCAGGTGTTGGAGGCGGCCAAGGCCGTGGCCGTGCCTTCGGATCAGCGCATCGTGCACGCGATCGCGCAGGAATACAGCATCGACAATTCGCAAGATGGCATCCGCCACCCGGTCGGTATGTCCGGCGTGCGCCTGGAAGTGCGTGCGCATCTGGTGTTGTGCGCGCTGTCGGCAGCACAGAACATCACCAAGTGTGTGAATCGATGCGGCCTTCAGGTTGATGAGCTCGTGCTCGGCGCTTTGGCGTCGAGCCAGTCGGTACTGACCGAGGACGAGAAAGACCTCGGCGTGGCCCTGGTCGACATCGGTGCCGGCACCACCGACATCGTGGTGTTCACCCAGGGCGCGATCCGTCATTCGGCATCCTTGCCGATTGCCGGCGATCAGGTCACCGGCGACATCGCGCACATGCTGCGCACACCGACGCCGCATGCCGAGGAAATCAAGGTGCGTTACGCCTGCGCCTTGGCGCGCATGGCAACGGCCGAGGAAAGCATCCAGGTCGCCAGCGTCGGGGATCGTCCGCCGCGCCGTTTGGCTCGCCAGTCCTTGGCCGAAGCGGTTCAAAGCCGCTACGAGGAAATTTTCGAAATGGTGCAGGCCGAACTGGAACGCGCGGGCTACATGCCCATGATCCGCGCCGGCCTGGTACTGACCGGCGGCGGTGCGCGCATGGAGGGCGTCACCGAACTTGCGGAAGAGATGTTGCACATGCCGGTGCGCGTGGGCGTGCCGCAGCACGTGATCGGCATGAGTGAGGTCATCAGCAATCCGGAGTACGCAACCGGCGTGGGCCTCTTGCTCTGGGGCTCGCGTCAGGAGCAACAGCGTCGCCCAGCGATCGTCGGCGCACGCGCAGGCGGTGCTCTGGCGCGCGTGCGCAACTGGTTTCGAGGGGAATTCTGAGTTTCGAGCCGAGAGGCTCGGGTCGATGTGGGTAAACAGGGTCGTGGGTTTGTATTTCTAGGGTCAAGGAGGAAACAAAAATGGCATTTGAACTGGTTGAGAACGTGGCACCCAATGCAGTCATCAAGGTGTTCGGCGTGGGTGGAGGCGGCGGCAACGCCGTGGCGCACATGGTCAATTCGCAGTTGGAGGGCGTGGAGTTCGTTTGCGCCAATACCGACTCGCAGGCCATCCGCAACGTGGGTGCGCGGCATGTCCTGCAACTGGGTGACAACGTCACCAAGGGCCTGGGCGCTGGCGCAAATCCGGAAGTAGGCCGACAGGCGGCGCTGGAAGACCGCGAGCGCATCGTGGCCGCGCTGCAGGGTGCCGACATGGTGTTCATCACCGCTGGCATGGGCGGTGGCACCGGCACGGGCGCCGCTCCGGTGGTCGCGCAGTTGGCCAAGGAAATGGGCATCCTGACCGTGGCCGTGGTGACCAAACCGTTTCCGTTCGAAGGTCGCCGCCGCATGCAGGTGGCGCTCAAGGGCATCGACGACTTGAGTCAGCACTGCGATTCCTTGATCACGATTCCGAACGAGAAGCTCATCACCGTGCTGGGCCGCGACGCCACCATGGTGCAGGCTTTCCGCGCCGCCAACGACGTGCTCCTGGGCGCGGTGCGTGGTATCGCCGACCTGATCGTGTGCAGCGGCTTGATCAACGTCGACTTTGCCGACGTGCGCACGGTGATGAGTGAAATGGGCATGGCGATGATGGGCAGCGGCTCGGGTCGCGGCGAAGAACGCGCCATGGAGGCTGCCGAGAAAGCCATCAGCAATCCCTTGCTCGATGACGTCAACCTGTCCGGTGCCAACGGCATCCTGGTCAATATCACGCACGGCCCGGACTTCACCATGCGCGAGTTCGACGAAGTGGGCAGCGCGGTCGAGGAATACGCCGCCGAAGACGCGACCGTGGTCATCGGCACCGTGCTCGACCCCAACATGCAGGATGAAGTCCGCGTGACCGTGGTCGCCACCGGCCTCAATCGCAATGCTGCCCGTCAGGCGCCGCGCGCGGAGGAGTCTGCCGCGGCGTTCTCGCGCCCGTCCGGTCGTGGCGTCGTTGCTGGCGCGTCCGAACCGGCACCGGTCCGGCCTCCGGTGCGCGTGGTGCGCAACGCCACCAATGGCCAGGTCGAGCACTTCGACGCGGTCGAGGCCAAGCCGGCGATGTCGGTCGTGCCGCCGGCGCAATCACAGGCGCACAAAAGCCACAGCAGCATGGACTATCTGGATATTCCGACGTTTCTGCGCAAGCAGGTGGATTGATTGATGGGGTGAAGGTGGATGTGAAGTACAGGGCCACGGATGGCTCGAGGTGGGCGGTTGCGGTGGCTGCGACGGATCGCGCCCTGTAACCGGCCCGCCGGAGGTGTCGCCCATGGCGAACCGGAAGCTGAATTCCCGTGCTCCTCCTTGCTCTGGATTCAGCCGACATGGGTTCCAATGGTCGCTGCCATCACGACCCTCGATCGGCACCGTGCGTTCTGAGGTGCCGTTCGAGGGTAATTTTTTTGCAGCTACAAGGTTAAGGTGTTGTAAAAATGCGACAAAACCTGTCGTTTGCATGCACTTGCGCCTGTCGCCTGCCCGACACCTGTGTTATCGTCCGCCGCGTCTTTAGGCGCTCCAGTTCGGAGACCGCATCAGAATGATCAAACAGCGAACCTTGAAAAACGCGATCCGCGCCACCGGCGTGGGTCTGCATTCGGGCCAGAAGGTCAACATGACCCTTCGTCCGGCTGCGGTGAATACCGGCATCGTGTTTCACCGCACCGACCTGCCAGCACCCAATCAGATTCGGGCCAGCGCAGACGTCGTGGGCGACACCCTGTTGTCTTCGACCTTGGTGCAAAACGGCATTCGCGTGGCAACCGTCGAGCACCTGCTGTCGGCCTTGGCCGGACTTGGGATCGACAACATCCACATCGACCTGTCCGCCTCGGAAGTGCCGATCATGGACGGCTCAGCCGGACCCTTCGTGTTCCTGTTGCAGTCGGCCGGCATCGAAGAGCAGTCGGCGGCCAAGCGATTCATTCGGGTCAAGCGTACCGTGACGGTCAAGGATGGCGATCGCTGGGCGCGTTTTGAGCCTTTCGATGGCTTCAAGGTCGGTTTCTCCATTGATTTCAAGCATCCTGCATTTCCCGCGGGGCTTTCCAAGGCCGAAATCGACTTCTCCACGACCTCGTTCGTCAAGGAAATCAGCCGCGCCCGGACCTTCGGTTTCATGAAGGACATCGAAATGTTGCGCGAGCGTAACCTTGCGCTGGGCGGCTCGATGGACAATGCCATCGTGCTCGATGACTACCGCGTGCTCAATCCCGATGGCCTGCGTTACGAGGATGAGTTCGTCAAGCACAAGATCCTCGACGCCATTGGCGACTTGTACCTGCTTGGCCACAGCTTGGTCGGTGCGTTCTACGGCTACAAGTCCGGGCACCAGATGAACAATTTGCTGCTTCGCACCCTGCTGGCGGACGCTACGGCGTGGGAAGAGGTCAGTTACGAAAACAATGCTGCAGCACCGATTTCCTATGCGCATCCAGCCCATGCGGGAATCTGAGAACAGCTAGACAAGACAGCGATTGCAGGCTTGACCGGCAATCGCAGTGCCGCCAGTATCCGGGCGGCAAGAGAAATCAATCAGGCCATGGAGGCCAATCGCAGCAGTCGGGACTTGAGTTCTTCGTCCGTGGTTGCTGCAGCCGCTGCCAGCAAATGTTCGCGGGCAGCTTGGGAAAGGCGTGCAGGCGGTGCCGCGTCCGGGGGGACGGGCCGCATCGTTGCCACTTTCACGGCGATCTCAGTTGCGGGCAGGCCGGCCGCGCGAGCCGCATCCACGAGGATGCCGGCATGCAAGCGCAGCCGACTGGCCCACGCCGGGGTGTCAGCCAGAAAGACAAGCCTGTCTTGTCGCAGGTTTCCCAGCCTCACATGGGAAGCCAACGGCTCGGGCAGGGACTGGCGCAGTTGCCGGTCGAGTGCATGCAGCTGCATCGCGCGCTCGATCAACGCGTTGGAATCACCGGCCAGCGCCGCCGACAAGGCGGACTGGTAGGGAGGTTTTGGCGGCTGCATGGGCAAACGTTCATGGAACAGGCAGATGGATGTCATCATCGTATCGAAGTTTCTCAAGGCACCGAAGAAACTTTCATTTGCACGCGCCCCGATGAAGGCTGCGGCAGTTGCGGTTCTGGGGTTGATTGTGGGTGTGGGTGGCATGGTTGGCTATGGTGTACATGCGCTGGTTACTGACGCAGGCATGAGCAGCGACGACGTGCAAACGGTGATGCAGGAACAACGGCAGCAGCTCGACCAATTGCACCAAGGGTCGCAGCGTGAACTCAATGCGATGTCGGTAAAACTGGCCGAACTGCAGGCCGAAGTTACCCGTATCAACGCCCTTGGCATGCGCTTGACCCAACTCGCGCATCTGGAAGATGGCGAATTCAATTTCGACGAGCGTCCGGCTGTCGGCGGACCCAAGTCCGAGTCAGACGGGCCAGCCTCATTGGCTGATGCCCCAAGTGGCAGCCAGCTGGGCAGTTCGATCGATGCGCTGTCGCAGCAGCTCTCGCTCCAGGCAACGCAGTTGTCATTGCTGGAAAGTGTCTTGTCGGATCGCGAGTTGGATGCCAGTCTATTGCCGGCTGGCTTGCCGGTGCGCTCGGGCTATGCTTCGTCTGGTTTTGGTAGGCGAGCTGATCCCTTTTCGGGCTACAACGCCTTCCACCGCGGGGTGGATTTCGCTGGCCCGCGCGGCTCGGATGTGCTGAGCGTGGCCGATGGCGTGGTGCAGTTCTCCGGACGCATCAATGGTTACGGCAACGCCGTGGAAATCGACCACGGTAACGGCTACGTCACCCGCTATGCCCACAACGACAAGAACCTCGTTGCGGTCGGGGATCGGGTCAAGGGCGGTCAGGTCATCGCCAAAATGGGTTCGACCGGGCGCTCCACCGGCAGCCATGTGCATTTCGAAGTCTGGGTCAATGGCCGCGTGGTCAATCCTGGCCAGTATCTGCGCCACACGCGCGGTTGAGAGAGAAAGCTTCGAGATGACTTGATTCACCTCGAAGCGTCCCCACGTTAAAATCCCCTGCTTGCGAGGCCGCATCCTGCGGCCTTTTGGTGTGTGCCGCATCCTGCGACACTCCATATCGGACAATTCCATGCTCAACAAATTGCTGACTGGCATCTTTGGTAGCCGTAACGAACGGCTGGTGGCGCAACTTCGCAAGAAGGTCGATCGCATCAATGCGCTGGAGCCGCAGTACCAGCAACTGAGCGACGATGCTTTGCGTGCCAAGACTGCCGAGTTCCGCGCGCGATTGGCCAAGGGCGAAGAGCTCGAATCCCTGTTGCCCGAAGCCTTCGCCACCATGCGCGAAGCAGCACGGCGGGTGTTGGGCATGCGGCACTACGACGTTCAGATGATCGGCGGCATGGTCTTGCACATGGGCAAGATCGCCGAGATGCGCACCGGCGAAGGCAAGACCTTGGTGGCCACCTTGGCGGTTTACCTCAATGCCCTGCCCGGCAAGGGCGTGCATGTGGTTACCGTCAACGACTATCTGGCACGCCGTGACGCGGCCTGGATGGGGCGTGTCTACAACTGGCTGGGACTGAGCGTGGGTGTCGTGTTCCCGGGCATGCCGCACGAGGACAAGAAAGCCGCCTATGGTGCCGACATCACCTACGGTACCAACAATGAATTCGGCTTCGACTATCTGCGCGACAACATGGCGCTGTCGAACGAAGAGCGTTTCCAGCGCGAACTGCACTACGCCATCGTGGACGAAGTCGACTCGATCCTGATCGACGAGGCCCGCACGCCGCTCATCATTTCGGGGCCTTCCGACGACTCGCCGGACCTGTACCACAAGGTCGATCGCATCGTTCCCAAGTTGAAACGCCAGGCCGAGGAAGAAGCCGCTGGCGACTTCTGGGCGGATGAGAAAACCAAGCAGGTGTACCTCTCCGAGGCCGGCATGGAACGTGCCGAGCAGCTCTTGCGCGAGGCCGGCATTCTGGGCGAGGAAGACAGTTTGTACGGCGCAAACAACCTGGCCCTGGTGCACCACCTCAACGCCGCACTGCGTGCCCATGCGCTCTACCATCGCGATGTCGAATACCTGATCCGTGACGGCGAAGTGCTGATCGTGGACGAGTTCACCGGCCGCACCTTGCCGGGTCGCCGTTGGTCCGATGGCCTGCATCAGGCGGTGGAAGCCAAGGAGGGCGTGAAGGTTCAGCGCGAGAACCAGACCCTGGCCTCGATCACCTTCCAGAATTACTTCCGCATGTACGGAAAGCTCTCGGGCATGACCGGCACGGCCGATACCGAAGCCTTCGAGTTCCAGTCGATCTACGGCCTCGAAGTGGTGGTGATTCCGACCCACCGGCCGATGGTGCGCAAGGATGAAGCCGATTTGGTGTTCATGAAGCGCGCGGCCAAGTTCAAGGCCATCGCCGAGGACATCATCGAGCGCAACAAGGCGGGCCAGCCAATCCTTGTGGGTACGACCTCGATCGAAATTTCCGAGCTGCTGTCGGGTGAGCTGCGCCGCGCGGGAATCCACCACGAAGTGCTCAACGCCAAGCAGCACGAGCGCGAAGCCCAGATCGTGGCCCAAGCCGGTCGCTGCGGCGCGGTCACCATCGCCACCAACATGGCCGGTCGCGGTACGGACATCGTGCTGGGTGGTTCACTGGATGCCGATCTGGAGGCCTTGGGTGCCGAGGCCAGCGAAGCCGACAAGGCCAAGGTCAAGGCGGATTGGCAAACCCGTCACGATGCGGCTCTGGCAGCCGGTGGCTTGCACATCATCGGTACCGAGCGGCACGAGAGCCGTCGTATCGACAACCAGTTGCGCGGCCGTTCCGGTCGTCAGGGCGACCCCGGTTCTTCGCGCTTCTATCTGTCGCTGGAAGACAGTCTGATGCGCATCTTCGCCTCCGACATGGTGCAAAAGGCGATGCGATTCCTCGGCATGAAGGAAGACGATCGCATCGAGGACCGCATGGTCACCCGTCAGATCGAAAAGGCGCAGCGCAAGGTCGAAGCCCATAACTTTGACATCCGCAAGCAACTGCTCGAATACGACGATGTCGCCAATGACCAGCGCAAGGTCATCTACTCCCAGCGCGACGAACTTCTCGCCAGTGAATCGGTTGCCAGCGTGGTGTCCGAGATCCGCGACGATGTCGTAGCGGAGCTGGTGGCTCGCTTCGTGCCGCCCGACTCCATCGACACCCAGTGGAAGTTGCCGGCACTGGAGAAGGAAACGGCCGAAGAGTACGGCTTGACGGTCGATACGAGCAGACTGCTGCGCGACAACGAAGAGCTTTCGGCCGAGAGCATTTCCGAACACGTGCGTGAAGCCTTCGAGCGCAGCTTGCGTGAGAAGGAAGCCATGATTGGCTCGGAAATGATGCGCACGCTGGAGCGCCACGTCATGCTCACCGTGCTCGACCAAAGCTGGAAGGAACATCTGGCGCGCATGGACTTCCTGCGGCAGGGCATTCACTTGCGTGGTTACGCGCAGAAGCAGCCCAAGCAGGAGTACAAGCGCGAGGCCTTCGAAATGTTCGGCCAGATGATGGACAAGATTCGACACGAGGTCATCAAGCTCTTGATGCGCGTGCGGATCCGCTCCGAGGCCGAAGTGGCACAGATGGAAGAAGCCGAGCGTCAGCGCAATGCCGCACGCAGCCAGACCATGCAATACCAGCACGAGGAAGCCGGCGGCATGGGTGCGGATGAAGAAGCGGCACAGGTTGCAGCGCAGGCGCCGGTGCCGCACACGATCGTGCGCGAGGGCCCCAAGGTAGGTCGCAATGACGCCTGCCCCTGCGGCTCTGGCAAGAAGTACAAGCATTGCCACGGCGCGCTCGTCTGAGGCGACCGAGCAGCGTTTGACCCATCCAGTCGCTTGTCTCGATGATGCATGAGCCGCTGCCACTGCACGTGGTGGCGGCGGTGTTGCGCGATGCGCGTGGCCGAATTCTTCTGGCGCGACGCGATGGCGAGCGAGAACTCGCGGGACTGTGGGAATTTCCCGGCGGCAAAGTCGAATCGGGTGAATCAGCCGAAATCGCGCTTGCGCGTGAGCTGCATGAGGAGCTTGGCATCCAGATCGCGGTCGAGCTTGCACAGCCCTTGATCTGCGTTGCCCATCGAATGCCCAATGGCAAACGCATTCGTCTGGATGTTTACGAAGTACCGTGTTTTCGCGGTCAGGCTCGCGGCATGGAAGCACAGGCCGTCGTTTGGCTCGAACCCGAGCAGTTGGTCCGGTACGCCATGCCGGCAGCCGACCTGCCTGCCGTGGCGGCCCTGATTCAACCGCCGATCTACGTCGATGTGGTGCTGAGCGAGAGCAACTGGACACGGACCTTGGAGGCGCTGCAAGCGGCGCGAGAGCGTGCCGCAATGCGCTTGCGGGTAAGTCTTGCGGGGACATCGCCCCAGTGCAGGCAGCCGCTGCAGGACTTGGCTGCATGGGCGCGTCAGCACGCCGTCGAGGTGTTTCTGGATGCTCGGCCACTGGGCTTGGAGGCTACGCGCGAACTGGCGCGGGCACTGGGCCTTGGCCTGCACCTCGGCGACGACGAACTGATGCAGTTGCCGCACCTGGGCCTCACGGATGCGAGTGCGTGCGCGGCAAGTTGCGCATATCTGGAAACCCTGCAAAGGGCGCAGCAACTCGGGCTCACGTGTGCGGTGCTGCTAGCGGCAGGACTGGATCGACCCACGGTTGAATCTTGGCGCGAGGCCGTGAGTTTGCCGATTTATCTGCCACCGGAACTCAGCGATGGGAAACTGACACTGAGCCAAGCGCGCGCGATTGGCGCCCAGGGCTTGAGCCTGTCGCTTGATGATGATCTGGGAGGCGCGTTTTGACCGTCGATCAGGGCAAAAGCGCCCTGACTTCTTCGGATGGGCGACACACGCGCGCGCCGCGTGGACTCACCACCACAGGGCGATTGAAAAGCTCCGGGTGGGCCGCGATGGCGCTAAGAATCGCTTCGTCGCTAACGTCGTCACGATCCAAGCCCAATTGCGCACACAGGGCTTCCTTGCTGCGCAGCAAGGCGCGCGCCGGTTGACCGAGCGCTTTGCACAGGGCCTGCAAGGCAGGCATATCCAGAAGCTCGTCCCGATACAGCACGATACGTGGTTCGATCCCGGCTTCGCGCAAGATCGCAAGTACGTTGCGTGAGGTGCCGCAACTGGGGTTGTGGTAGAGCGTGTAATCGGAGACGGGCATACCGTTACTGAGCCGCGAGTTGCCGGTCGGCGATTTCCTTCAGCGCCAGCCAGCGCGCAGCACGCAACATGCCGGCATGGCCACCCTCGGCGGTCGCTACGACCTTGTACTTTCCAGCGACGACCAGGGTGGGTGTGCCTTCGATCGCCCAGCGCGTTACGGTGCGCTGGTTGCGGCTGATCTGGGTGTTGACGGTAAAGGACATCGCAGTGGCCTTGAGTGCCTCGGCGTCCACGCCCAGATCGGCATACAGTTTCACAACGTCCTCGAGGCCGCCGGACTTCAGTTTGTGCTCCTGCGCGACGGCGGTGAACATGCCGGTGTGGGTCTTGTCGAGCAAGCCCATGGCCTGCGCTGCATAGAAGCCGCGCGCCAAGGATTCGACTGCGCCGTAGGCCATCGGCACCGGCACGAAGTTCACTTGCGCGGGCAAGCTTGCGCGCCATGCGGGCAGGAGTGGATCCAAGCGTGCGCAGTGGATGCAGGTGTAGGAAAACACCTCGGCAATCTCGACCTTGCCGGGCACGTCTATGAGCGGCTGCGGTGGGTCGATCAAGGTGTAATCGACGCCGACGCGTGGCTCCGGACCTTCGGGAAGCGGGGCCGGGGCGGGCGCTGCGGCTTCGTTCGCCGAGGCGGGTGGGCTCACGTGCGTGCTTTCGTTGGATTCGGCCGCGGCTTCAGGCGTTGCAGGCTTTGCGGCAGCAGCGGTCTCGACGGGAGGGCTTGTTGCGGGTTCGCTGGCGGTCGCGGTGGTTTCGCTGGCCGGTGCGCTGGGCTGCGGGGCCGGCGGCGCCGTGTCAGTGTTCGCCGCTTCGTTGGTGCTGGCGCTCGATGGCGTGGATGGCTGCGTGGCGGTCGGTGCCGGTGCCTGGCTGCCACACGCGGTCAGGGCTACGAGTGCCAGCAGGCTCAAGCAGAAGAAACGTGACATGCCGATCTGCCTCACGGTGCCGTGGTCGCGTTGGCGCCGTGCAGGCCTTCGATGTAGCTGGCGAGTGCCTGGATTTCTTCGTCGGTGAGCTGCTTGGCGACGTCGACCATGATGGTGTTGAGTTCATCGTCACGACCCCATGCGGTACCGGCGCGGAAACCGTTCAGATGCAGCGCGGTGTAGGTGGCATGTTGGCCGCCGATGGCGGGGTAGGGCACGCCGGGGTTGCCGCGGCCGGTCGGGCCATGGCAGGCCATGCATGCGGGGATGCCACGGGCGGTGTCGCCACCGCGATAGAGCTTCTGTCCGACTTCAAAGAACTTCTTGTCGGCATTCGGGCCCTCGGCAATCACGCTGTCATCGGCGATGCCCGGGGTGACCGATTGGGACGCAAAAAATGCGCCCAGATCGTTCATGTCCTGCGAGCTCAAGACACTGGCAAAGCCCACCATGATCGGATCCACGCGGCTGCCGTCCTTGAACAAGGCCAGCTGTCGGGCGATGTAGGCCTCACTCTGGCCGGCCAACTTGGGATACATCGGTACCGGCGAGTTGCCGTCACTGCCGTGGCAGGCCGTGCAGACGGCGGCCTTGCTTTCACCGGCCTTGGCGTCGCCCGGCTGTGCCGGCGCGTTGGCATCGGCCAGTTGCGTGACTTGAGCCGCCTGGGCTTCAGGCGCTGCCGTCACTTCGGCCGGCGTGGCGGATTCTTGCGCCATCGCGAACACGTTGAAGCCAAGACCCAAGGCTGCCGTGAAGGCCATGCCACAATAGCGACGCAAATCCATAGTCACGCTCCACGTATAAAGCTGCCAAGCTGCTCCGTGGATGGGATCGAGGCGATACCGGCAAGCGGCCGGTGCCTCGTGTCCAAGGAAGCAGAAACAGGCGAATTATTCCAGCCGGTCCCAAGCCGGTCAAACCAGATGGGGCTGTCGATGTCCGAGAACCACCCATTGCGCGGCATGACTTACCTCAAGAGCGTGCACGAACTGCGGCATTTGCCGCCTGATGCGGGGCTGGAAGTGGCCATCGCAGGCCGGTCCAATGCCGGAAAGTCCAGTGCGATCAATGCCATCGCCGATCAAACCGGCTTGGCGCGCACCAGCAAGACGCCCGGCCGCACCCAGCAACTGGTCTATTTCCATGTCGCGCCCGAGCGTCATGTGGTGGACCTGCCAGGTTACGGCTACGCCAAGGTTCCGCCGGATCTGCGCGATCACTGGCAGCGTTTGATCGATCAGTTCTTCCGTACCCGGCAAGCCTTGCGTGGCTTGGTGGTGGTGATGGACGTGCGCCATCCGCTGCGCGAGTTCGATCAGCAGATGCTGGCCTACGGCGCCTCGCGTGGATTGGCTTGCCATTGCCTTTTGACCAAGGCCGACAAACTGCCGCGCGGGCAACAGTCGAAAGCCCTGCTGGAGACTCGGCGCGCGCTGGGCGATGCGGCGAGCGTGCAGTTGTTCTCCTCGACCTCATTGCTTGGTGTGGACGAGGCGCGTGCAGTTCTGTGCCGTTGGCTTGGCTTGGAATTGGGCGCGGAAGGCGTGTGAGTCGCTGCACAACGTGCCAGGTCGCAGGCAATGGCGTGCCAAGGCCCAAGGGGCTGGAGATCCGCTCCAAGGGATTTGACCTCACGCCACGACTCGGTAATGCTCCACGGGTTCCGTGAGACGCTCACGGTCCACGGTTTGAATCCAAAAAGACAACACATGAGGGAGATCGCATGAGCGGTGGCGCCACATCCAATCCGGGCACGAGCCCGCAATTTGCCCAAGTGATGGGCCATCCGCGTCCTTTGTGGATGCTGTTCATGACCGAATTCTGGGAGCGCTTTGCCTTCTACGGCATGCGCTGGGCTCTGGCCCTCTACATCGTGGCCCAGTTCTACGGTGGCGACTCGGCAGGCGAAGCGCCAGCCAGCCGTTTGTATGGAGCGTATCTGGCCTTGGTCTATGCGGCGGCACTGTTTGGCGGTTACGTGGCCGATAAGGTCATCGGCTACCAACGCTCGATCCTGTTGGGCGCGGTGGTGATGTCCGCCGGTCTGTTCATGGTGATGGTGCCCAACGAGGTCGTGTTTCATCTCGGGCTCGCGACCATCATCGCAGGCAATGGTCTGTTCAAGCCCAACATTTCGACCATGGTCGGGCAACTGTATGCGCAAGGTGATGAGCGCCGCGACTCGGGCTTTACCTTGTTTTACATGGGCATCAATGCCGGTGCCTTCATCGCGCCGATCCTGACCGGTTGGCTGGCGGAGAACATGTTCGGTGGCTCGTCCGCGATGCCGGCCTACAAGGCCGTGTTCATTGCCTCCGGCGTGGGCATGCTGATCAGCTTGGTGTGGTTCTGGTTCGGGCGCGGGCAATTGCAGGGCATCGGCAAGCCCGACGTGGGCAGCGAGGGTCTCGGCAGGGTCTTGCTGGTGGCACTGGGCGTGCTGGTGGCGATCCCGGTCATCTATTTCCTGCT
>CAUJJS010000262.1 GCA_963205415.1 Pseudomonadota bacterium | reverse complement strand
GTTTGCCGGCTTTGCTTTGCTGGTGACCTTGGTGTGGCTCTATCTGGAATTCCTGCGACTTTTGGCCAAGCTCCAATCGCGCGATTGAGTGGTCGCGGTTTCAATCTTCGACAGGGTGAGCCTCAGGAAGGGGTTGGCGCTTGGTCCTGCTACGCAGATGACCGACAATAGCGCGTTGTCTACCACTTCGCGGCGCGTTGCCGCATCACTTCAGGAGTATCTCCATGGCCGAACCCGTGCTCACCCCGCCTGTTGGCGGTGACAAGATCACCATCCACAACGGTACCCTGAAGGTTCCGAACAACCCGATCATTCCCTTCATCGAGGGTGATGGCACCGGGCCGGATATCTGGCTCGCCTCGGTGCGCGTGCTCGATGCGGCCGTGGCCAAGGCCTACGGCGGCGAGCGCAAGATCCACTGGATGGAAATCTTCGCCGGCGAGAAGGCCAACAACCAGTTCGGCACCTGGCTGCCCGATGCCACGGTGCAGGCCTGCCGCGATTATCTGGTCAGCATCAAGGGCCCGCTCACCACGCCGATTGGCGGTGGTATCCGCTCGCTCAACGTGGCCCTGCGCCAGATGCTCGATCTCTACGTCTGCCTGCGTCCGGTGCGCTGGTTCAAGGGCGTGCCCAGCCCGGTCAAGCGCCCCGATCTGGTGGACATGGTGATCTTCCGCGAGAACTGCGAAGACATCTACGCCGGCATCGAGTGGACCGCCGGCAGTCCGGAAGCTGCCAAGGTGCTGGACTTCCTCGGCAAGGAGTTCCCGCAGGCCGCGAGCAAGATTCGCTTCGGCACCCAGGAAAAAACCAACGCCTGGCAGAAGGCATTGGAAGGCATCGGCGCGCCGCACCGCGAGCTGCCGGTGCAGGTGGGCATCGGTTTCAAGCCGGTCTCCTACCTCGGCACCGAGCGTCTGGTGCGCAGTGCCATCGACTATGCCATCGTCAACAAGCGCAAGTCGGTGACCTTGGTGCACAAGGGCAACATCATGAAGTTCACCGAAGGCGCCTTTGCCGATTGGGGCTACAAGGTGGCGCGTGATTACTTCGGCGCGGTGGAACTGGACGGTGGCCCCTGGCACATCATCCCCGAGGGCAAGCCCGGCGCCGGCCTCATCATCAAGGACGCCATCGCCGACGCCTTCCTGCAGCAGATCCTGCTGCGCCCGGCCGAATACGATGTCTCCGCCACACTCAACCTCAATGGTGACTACCTCTCCGACGCGCTCGCCGCGCAAGTCGGCGGCATCGGCATCGCGCCGGGCGCCAACATAAACTACGTCACCGGCCACGCCGTGTTCGAGGCTACCCACGGCACCGCGCCCAAGTACGCCAACCAGGACAAGGTGAACCCGGGTTCGGTGATCCTGTCGGGCGAGATGATGCTGCGTTACATGGGCTGGAACGAAGCCGCCGACGCCATCATCGCCGCGATGGATGTCGCCATCGGCCACAAGACCGTGACCTACGACTTTGCGCGTTTGATGGAAGGCGCCAAGGAAGTGAAGTGCTCGGAATTTGCTGACGAGTTGATCAAGGCGATGTGATTGACCATCCGCTCTCGCCGTAATCTGTGAAACCAAGAGGCACCGCCCCCGCGCGGTGCCTCTTGTTTGATGGATTCATGGCAGCATGGCGCGTGACTGCCCCCCGTTCAAGCATTGGGCGCTTCCCGCTCACCCGCAAATGGTGCACTCTAGGCACGAGTGTGCAGAGCCTGCCAAGCATGCGAGGCCACGAATTCGGAGCCTGTGATGGGCATCGTCGGTTTGAACAATGGCAATCCGGTGCGTCCGCAAGGAGGGATGCATGGCATGCGCCTGCGATGGGCTTGGCTGTGGTTGCTGTTGGCCGGTGCGTGGCTGATTACTCCGACCCGAGCTGATTCGCAGAACACCGCGGAGAGCGTGGCTCCGCAATCCGATACCGTGGTGGCCGAGGCTCGCAAACGCTTGGCTGCAGGGCAACTGCAGGAAGCCATCACCCTTCTACAGACGGCGGTGCAGTCCGACGATGGCAGTGACCCCAAACGCCTGGCGCGGCAGTTGGCCACCCTGGGTGTGGCGCTCGATCAATCGGGCGCGGTCGGGGAGGCCATCGCGCTTCAGCATCAGGCTCTGGCCTTGTACGAATCGCTTGGTGACGCCGCTGGCATCAGCGCAGTCACCAGCAATCTGGGCAATTCGCTGGCGGCATTGGGCGATACTGTCACGGCCATGCGTTACCTCCAGGATGCGCTTGCCCTCAAGCAACGTCATGGCATTCAGCGCGGCATCGGCACGATTTACAACAACCTTGCCCAAGCGGCCGAAGGCCAGGGCAAGCTCGATGAGGCCCGCAGCACGCTGGAGAACGCGCTCGCGGCATTCGCCGAAGAGGATGATCCTTCGGGCGCCAGCATCGCGCATGGCAATCTGGCGCAGGTGCTGGCCAAACTTGGCCGCTTTGACGAGGCGCAAGCCCAGGTCGCCAAGGCCGAAGCACTGGCGCGCAGTGTGGAGTTTCGACGTGGCGTGGTAGCTGCCCAAATCGCCAACGGCGAAGTGCTGATGGCTTTCGTGCGCCAAGGCCGCCCATCAGACGAGGCGCGCGAAGATGCGCTCAAGCGCGCTGAATCGTCCTTGCAACAGGCGCTGGCCGCCAGTCGCTCCATCGAGGACGAGTCTCAGCAAATCAAGGTGCTGGATGGCTTGTCGCGTCTGTACGAACTTCGCGGACAGGACACCGCAGCCTTGGTGATGGCGCGTGAGGCGCGCAGTCGTGAGCAGGCGAAACAGCAGCGTCTGGCCAGCACCCGCGCCAGTGCGCTGTCGGTGCGTTATGACCAGGAACGACAAACGCGCGAGATCACGCGTTTGCGCGAGCGCCAGCGCGGCGAGAGTGCACGCCTGTGGCATCAATGGATAGGTCTGTGGTCGCTCGCCGCCTTGCTGCTGGCGACCCTCGTGCTGGCTTGGGTGATGTGGCACCGATCGCGCCGCCATCGCGTCACCTCGGAGCAGCTCAACGAGCGCACCCAGATGTTGATCCAAACCCTGCAGGATGCCGAAGCCCAGCGCCAGCAATCTGAGAGTTTCGCCATGCGGCAGCGACGCTTCCTGAGTCTGGCCAGTGACGATTTGCGTGAACCCTTGCGCGAGATCCGTTCGCAGGCCGAGCATTTGTTGAGCGAAACCAATCCCGACGTGCTGCGCCGGCAACACGCCTCGATTGCCCAACGCGCCGCCGACCTGTTGTGGGTGGCTGACCAGATGCTGGAAAGTGCCGAACACGAACTGGCGCACCCGCAAGCGCAACGCCACGCCGAAGTCGTGGACTGGGTGAAGGAAGTGCGCGAGCTCATTGCTCAGGCCGATCAGCGTGCCATCCACCGCGATCAGGAATTGGTGCTGGAATGCAGCGCGCACACGGCTCCGGCCTGCGTGGAACGAACCCGTTGCGTGGTGGCCCTGCGCGAGTTGATCGACATCCTGCTGTACCTCAACCCGGCTCGGACGCGCTTTGTGCTGAGCATCGAAATCGAATTTGCCGAGGTTCGCATCGGCCTGGATCAGGGCCTTGCTCGACTGCCCGCTTGGGACGAGGTGGCGCGCGGCCAAGGTCGCGGCGATGTCACCTTGCGTCTGGCCCTGGCCTGGATCCAGCACGCCATCCAGGACAATGGCGGTCGGATCAACGCCACCCGCAACGAGGCCCATGATCGCCCCGAAATCGTCATTGCCTTTCCACTGATGCGTGAGGCGGCGATCGGTTCGGCTTGCCCCTTGCCACCGTCGCGCGCAAGCGTGGATCGCGACGAGTTCCCGACCTCAAGCGCGCAGGCGGCGAGCGACCGCGGGGCGCCATGACAGCGCCATCAGCACACCGGCGACAAATCCGCTCAGATGCGCCCACCAGGCTACCGCGCCAAAAGCCGGGCCAATGAAGGTGAACCCCAATTGCAGCAAGGCCCAGATCGCAATCAGCAGTGATGCGGGCGTGCGCACGAATTCGAAGAACAGTCCGAGCGGAATCACGAAGCCCAGATGCGCGCGCGGAAACAGCGCGAGATAGGCACCAATCACGCCGGAAATGGCACCGCTCGCACCCACGATCACCACCGCGTGGGTGCTGGCCAGCGACACGGCCGCAGCGAGGTTGGAAATCGCCCCACACACGAGGAACAGGACCAACAAACGCCACGGCCCCAAGGCGCGCTCGGCGGGTACGCCGAAGATCATCAGGAACAGAAGATTGCCCACCAGATGCAGCCAATCGGCGTGCACGAACAGGGCCGACAGCAGGCTGAGCACATGCCCATCGCGAAAAATGCCCCAGCCAAAGTCACCGGCCAAGAGGGTTTCCGGCACCGTGCCCCAGCGTTGCAGAAAAAAGCTGCGCGATCCGGCCTTGCCCGTCGCCAACCACACCCAGACGCTCATGCAGGCCAACACCAGCACGGGCGTGGCCCACAACACGTTGGGGCGGCGGCGCGAGGGTACATGCACGAACATGGCGTGTGCCGGATCTCAGGGACGAGCCAGCAGGAAACGTCGGCCGTGGTAACTCAGGGCCGCGCCGTCGGGTCGGATGGCCTCCACGGTCAAGCCCTTGGCGATGGCATCGCCTTCGCGATACCGCTTGCCATCGATCAGCACGAAACGCGCCGCTGGTGCCGGATCATAGACGTGCATCGACAAGCGCAACGGCGGCAGGCCTTCGCGTTCTGAAGGCAGGAGATGCCCCAGACGCGGCAGGGCTTCCAGTGCGGGTTCAGTGAGTGCTGGCGCGGTCGGCACGGCGGTGCCTACCGCGGAAGGTTCCGCTGCCATGCGGGCCGCAGCGCGATCGTTTGTGGCGGTGATCGCCGGTGAAACGACTTCCCTGCGTGGCGTTCGCACAGGTTCGGTCGCGTGCACCGTCTCGCTGGACTCGGCGTGCGCAGGCAAGGAGATCGTTTCGGGGCGAACCGGAATGGACTCGCGCTCGTTGCTGGCAAAGGCGTCATCGCGCGGCATCGGCGCCTTGTCCATTGCCTCGGTGTCGTGACTCACGGTGAGCGGGGTCGTCGGCCGCGCCGGTGTTTGGGCACGAGGCCTGGCCGCAGCGTGCTGAGGCGCAGGTGCGGTAACGCTTGCGACCCCCGGTGCGGCAGCCGTCGGCGCGCTCGGTGCGGACTCGGGCCGCAAGTACGCAACCCAAAAAGCGACGCCAGCCGTCACCACAAGCGCCAAGGCGATCACGAGCGCTCGCCCGATGCCACGCCCACGAGGCTCCGCTGGAACCCGCATCGGTGTCGGACTGAGCAGGTCCGGTGCCTGTCCGAGACGGCGTTCGGCTTCGGATTTTTTCAGCGCTTCAAGAATCAGGGACATGGTCGTTCACGTCGCGGTGCGGGCGCCAGCTTGGGTGCATTCATGGCCTTAGTCCAGATGGCGCCTGAGGTGGGGTCCGCTGGTTTCGCTCGCGACCGCGGCCAACAGGGTTTCCGGTCCCACGATGCCATCCGGACTCAGGCCGGCCGAGGCTTGCAGTGCGCGCACGCCGGCCTCCACGTCGGCATCGAAAATCGCCGGGCCATCGAGATCCAGTGTGGCATGGCCGGCTTCCACCAGCCGTTGACGCAACCATTCGACCGCCGGCCCTGAATCGCCTTGACGCAAGGTCAGGCCGCTGACAAAGCTCGGTACGCGCCACAGGGCAAAATATTCACCCAACCAGAACGCCTCCAGCTCGGAGCGCGAAACCGTCAGGCTGCGGCCATCCACGGCCATTCGAACTCGGTCGCCATCCACGCCCAACAGCACCGCCCACGCATCGCGCGACTGTACCCTAAGGCGCAGAACCACAGGGCGGCCCAGGGCCGTGAGCTTGGCCAAGTTGCCGCTGCCGCGAAGGCAATGCAGACCCGGACTGATGATCGGCGGACAGCGCAGCACCGCCGCGGGATCGACCTGTGGCGCACGCAATTTCCACAGCGCCAGCAAACGTACGAAGGCGCTCTCCTGCAGGCCTTCGATCTCAGCGAGGCTGTCCAGCGCCGGAGCAGCCGGCGCAGGGGTAGACGCCTGCGGCGGTGCATTCTCGGGTGCGGCGTTGCGCGGCCAGTTCCACACCGCCAGCACCACCAGGGCCAAGAGCGCCAAGGCCACCCAAGCTGGGCGCAATCCGCGCCAGCGTTGCAAGGGTGCAGCCATGACCTCGCGTGCCGCGCGTTCCACCCATTGCTCGCCAATCTGCGTCTGTTCGGTGACATAACCCGCCGTCAGGCTGCGGTCAGCCAGTGTGTTCAAGAGGCGCGGTACACCGCAGGAAATGGCATGCAGGCGACGCACTGCCAAGCGCGTGAATGGGAATCGGGCACTGCCGGCCACCGCCAGACGATGACGCAGATAGGCCTCGGTTTCGTCTTCGCTCAAAGGCGTGAGGTGATAGCGCGCGGTGATGCGCTGGGACAGCTGGCGCAGTTCGGGCCGAGCCACCAAATCGCGCAACTCCGGCTGACCCAAGAGGATGATCTGCAGCAATTTTTGCGTGGCCGTTTCAAGGTTGGTGAGAAGCCGAATCTGCTCCAGAGCATCGATCGAAAGGTTCTGCGCCTCATCCACGATCAGAACCACGCGCAGGCCTTGGGCGTAGGCTTCGATCAAATACCGATTGAGCGCATCGACCAAGGCCTTGGCCGAATCACTGCGGCCACTGATGTCGATCTTCAGTTCTTCGGCAATCGCCTGCAAAAGTTCGATCGGACTCAGCCGCGGGTTGAGCACCAAGGCCACACGCACGTTGTCCGGCAACTGCTCCAACAGCAGGCGGCACAACGTGGTCTTGCCCGTGCCAACCTCGCCGGTGAGCTGCACGAAGCCACCGCCACCACCCTGGCCGATGCCATACAAAAGATGCGCCAACGCATCGCGATGACGCTCGCTCAGGAACACGAAGCGCGGATCGGGGGTGATCGAAAAAGGCGCTTCGCGCAGGCCGTAAAAATCCAAATACATGCTTGCTCACAGGCCGGGCACGCCACGCGGGCGATGATTGAACCACTCTAATTCAGCCGAAGGCAACGACTTGTTAGGAGGTGGTTAAAGCGCACCCGAATGAAGACACGGTTTGCTTCGCTTCACTCTCCATGAACCCATGCGATACGGTGTTGGTTCGTCGTCGCGAGCGTAGCGAAGCGATCCAGCGCTTTGGCTCCGAATGTATGGATTACAGCCTGCTTCCTGCAGTCTGCCCTCCGGGCCATTCGCTGCGCGAATGTTCGCTCCGGCACCGATGCCTGCGCAGCGCCACGGCCCTTTGGGCTCGCCATGACGGCTGGGAGTCAGGCTCATGGTCCTTGAGCATTTCCGGAACGGAAAAGGGATCTCCGTTCAACCCCTGACGGCAGGTTTTTTTGAAGCGTCACAGCAGACAGTTTGCCGCGAGTTAGCGTAGTTGCTAACATGGCGCATGCCATACCAGATCGAGTACTTCCATCCACGCGTTCTGGCAGAGATCGAGTCTTGGCCGGTCGACGTTCTTGCCGACTACGCTCGGTTGGTCGAGCTCTTGGCGGAGCACGGGCCAAGCCTCCGCTTGCCTCACTCGCGCACGCTTGGCGAAGGCCTGTTTGAGCTCAGGCCTCGTGGTCGTTCTGGTATCGGGCGTGCCTTTTACTGCTTCATGCTCGGGCAACGCGTCATCGTCGTTCACGCATTCATCAAGAAGACGCAACAAACGCCCGACAAGGAGCTCAAGCTGGCCCGAAAGCGGGTCAAGGAGCTGCAACATGGTTAACCTCAAGTACGAACCCGTCATTCACGATCATCAGGCGTTTTTGGCTCGCGCTTCCAAACGCAAGGGTTTCGCGCAGGCGTATGACGCGTTGGAGCTGGAGTACCAGCTTGCCAACCAAATGCTCAAGGCACGCGCACGTGCCGGCCTTACGCAAGACGTCGTGGCCGATCGCATGGGCACCACAAAAAGCGCAATTTCCCGGCTTGAGTCTGCAGGCAAGAAACATGCGCCTTCGATCGCTACGCTGCAGCGGTATGCGCAGGCGGTCGGCTGCGAGTTGCAAGTCAAGTTGGTGCCACAAAAGTGACGCATAACGTCTCAGTCAAGCAGGCTTTCGCGAAGTGGCGCGGGTCATCCAGCCGGCGCGGCATTCTTGAGGCTTGCGACCCGGCACGCAGATCAACGCGTGCATTGACGTATAATTGCCCAGTTGGCGCGGGTGCGCCGACCCCATAGAAGGGGAGTAGCTCTGCGCTGTCGCATCGTCAGGACGG
>CAUJJS010000261.1 GCA_963205415.1 Pseudomonadota bacterium | reverse complement strand
CCGGCTTCAACCTCAACAGACTGAGCTGTTCCAAGCGCTAAACCTTCCAGAACCCAGCACCGCAAACCTCGTGTAGTGTCATTTTTGCGCATCGCGCATCAATGCAATCAATGGGTTACGCCGTTAACTGCGGAACTTGGGGGGCAGGATTCACCCTCGGTTGGCGTGCACTGCGCATACTTCGCAGCGTTTTTCATTCTTTTTGTCCGATAGCCGCCGTCCCGGCCCGTCATGACCCACTATCCCTACGCCACACGGGTGCAGTTCCTGATCGAATTGGCCACCCGCCTGCACACCTGCGGCACCACTGCCCAGCGTCTGGAAGCGGCCATTTCTGCAGTGGCCACACGCTTGGGCCTGCGCTGCGAGCCCTGGGCCAATCCCACCGGTTTGATCCTGTCGTTTTCCGACGCCAATCAGCCCGAAACCCTCGCCAATACCACCCACGTCGTGCGCTTGGAACCGGGCGATGTCGATCTGCGCAAGCTCTGCGCGGTCGATGCCATCGCCGAACGGGTATTGAGCGAGGAATTGTCGATTGCCGAGGCCATGGCTGCATTGTCCGCGCTGGATGTGCCGGGCACCCGACTGGATCGCTATGTCGCGGCACTGAGTTTCGGCCTGACGTCCGCGGCCGTGGCCATTCTGTTTCGCGGCAGTTGGGCCGATGTGGCCGTGGCCGGAATCATTGGCCTGCTGATTGGTGTGATGTATGTGCTGGGGGCCGGTCGCCCGCGCGTGAGTGAATCGCTGGAGCTGATCGCGGCGATGCTGGCCACGTTTCTGGCGGCAGCAGCAGCCACCTTCATCGTGCCCGTGTCACTCAAAGTGGTGATCGTGGCTTCCCTGGTCGTGCTGATGCCGGGCTTGACCCTCACCAATGCCGTATCCGAGTTGACCAGTCAGCAACTGGTTGCAGGGACTGCGCGCTTTGCCGGGGCCATCGCGACCCTGCTGAAACTGGCCTTTGGCAGCATGATCGCCTCGCAGTTCGCCTTATTGCTGGGCTGGGCACCCTTGGCGCATGCGGCACTCACTCCGGTGCCGGCGTGGAGTGAATGGATCGCCGTACTGGTGGCGGCTGTGGTGTTTTCAGCCTTGTTCAAGGCCGCCTGGCGCGATTGCCCACTGGTGATTGCCTCGGTGGTGTTGGCTTATGTCAGCACGCGTGTCGCCGGGCTCTGGCTGGATGGTAGTGGCGCGGTGTTCGTGGCCAGCGTGGTGATTACCGTCGCAGGCAACCTTTATGCGAGGCACTTCAATCGGCCCGGTGCCTTGATCCGGGTGCCAGGGATCATTCTGATGGTGCCGGGCAGCGTGAGTTTTCGCGGCATGAGCTCGATGTTTGAGCAGAACATCGCCTTGGGCCTCGATACCGCCATGCACTTGACCGTGATCCTCATCGCCCTCGTTGGCGGCATCATGATCGGCAACGTGCTGGCACCGGCGCGACGCAATCTTTGACCAAGCAAGTCGCTTAAGAATAGCCTGAACAAGCCGTCATGCCCGCCGTCGCGAGAGTGACGAGCAAAGGTCGATTTGTTCGGATACGCCTTGATTGCTTTTCCGGTCTCTCATCCGGAAAAACGAAAGATCCCCGCTGGGCGGGGATCTTCCTGTAAGCGAAGGCGCAGTTTCAGCGTTGGATCAAAAGATCATCACGGCTCTTGCCCGCTTCGATCAGGGCTGCGAACCACAGCGGCGAGCGCCCACGGCCGGTCCAAGTCTCCTTGGGGTTATCTGGGTTCTGGTATTTCGCAGGGACTTTGCGACCGGCCGTACCGAGACGGGTACTCTTGCGTCCGCTGGGCTTGGGAGATGCGCTGGCCGGTCCGCCGTTGCCAAACAGTTCACTCAAGGAGTATCCCTCGGCCTTGGCCACTTTGGCCACCTTGGCTCGGACCTTGGCGATCGGAGCACGCTTCTTTTTACGCTTTTGCTCGCGAGTGGCGTCAGCGATAAGCCGTTGCAGGGCTTTGGGAGACAGGGTGGTCAGATCGATACTCATGGGTGCCCTCACATTGGATTGGGGTGATGAAGCCAGTCACGGATAGATCGCGGATTTATATCGGCGGCCCGGCGGGCGTAATAAAATCGTGAATTTGAAACACGCGGCATTGTGTTCACGCGCCGCAACGAGATTACCCAGATATGTGTTGTCTGACAAGCCGCGAAACTGTTAAATAATGCGGCAATTCAATCTGAGGGATGCTGTTTCCCCGGTTCGGCGCTTTCAGGTTGCCAGCGCCGCATGCAGGCGTTAGCTTGGGCGCTCAAGGATGACGGAACTGTGCATTGAGGGTCACATATGGGTTTGCTCGACGAATTGGAACAGGAAGCGGCACGGCGCAACAGCGATGCAGCCGGCGAAGCCGAACGGCAGGCGCGCGAGAAGCGTTGGAAGGACGAAGTGCAGCCGGTCGCGGTTCGTCTTGGCGAGTATCTGAGCCGTTTTGCCAAGACCTTGGCGGCGGCCGAACGCCGCATTCGGCTCAATTATTCGATCGCCGGCTACGGCGAGGTTGTGGCCTTTGGCGAGGCGCCGTTCGACTGTCGTATCGTGCCCGGAGCCGCGCAGCACGAGATCGAATTTGCATTCGCGGCGCAGGCGTCACCCGGCGATTGCAGCTTGGTCGTCGCCGACACCCCAAGCAAGGTTCGTTTCATCAGCGGGGTGTTGCAGAACCATCATCTTTCCGGCCTCCACGATGTCGCCAAGAACGCCAGCGGCGAGGTCATCTCGGGGCGTTTTCAGGCACGTGGGCGCATCCCCGTGAAGTTGCATGCTCTGGCGTCGGCCGAGAGCGGGCACATGAAGATCAGCGTCAGTAATGTCGAGGCTTTCGGGATCCTCACCAGCACGTGGACAGCCGAGGCGCTCACCGACGAAGCCTTTGATCGGATTGGACGTTACCTGTTGCGCGATCTCGCCACGCTGACGCGTGAGAAAGTCGATGCCAACACCAAGCGGCAGTTGCAAAGTCAGATCCAGCGCGACCAGATCAAGCGCGAATGGGAGGCCAAGCTGTCGGTGCAATTGCAGGAAGATGAGGCCAAGGTGATTGCGCTGATGTCGCCCACCGCCTCACCCCGCGCCTTCGTCACCCGCGCTTGGTCGGCGGTCGAGCGCGTCTTGCGGCGCGGGGGATAATCGCGCTGCGTCCGATCCGACTTCAGGCTGACGTCGTTCGCTTCGATTCGATGCCCAAACGCGTGAGGAGCGCGTTCGCATCCAGTTCTTCGTTTTCACTAGCGCGACGTGCACGGTATTCATAGGTTCCGGCGGCCAAGCCGCGTTCGGACACCACCACCCGATGCGGAATGCCGATCAGCTCGATATCGGCAAACATCGGGCCAGGGCGCAGGCCGCGATCGTCCAGTACCGGGTCCATGCCGGCCGCGATCAACTCTTCGTAGAGCTTCTGCGCCGCCTGATTGACGGCTTCGTTCTTCTTCGGGTTGATCACGCACACGGCAACTTGCCACGGCGCCATCGGCTCGGGCCAGATGATGCCGGCGGCGTCGTGATTTTGTTCGATGGCTGCGGCCACGATGCGCGACACGCCGATGCCGTAGCAGCCCATCCACATCACTTGTTTCTTGCCGTTTTCATCCAGCACCGTGGCTTGCATGGCTTCGGCATATTTTTGCCCGAGCTGGAACACATGGCCCACTTCAATGCCGCGCGCCAAGTGCAATTGGCCCTTGCCATCGGGTGAGGGATCGCCTTCCTGCACGCTGCGCACATCGGCGACGAGATTGGGCTCGGGCAGATCGCGTCCAAAATTGACGCCGGCCAGATGGAAGCCGGCCTTGTTGGCGCCCATGACGAAGTCGGCCATCACCGCCACCGTGCGATCGGCAATGACGGTGATCGGCTTGAGCGGCGCACGCGGGCCAATGAAGCCCGGCTCGCAGCCCAAGTGTTCGATGATTTCAGCATCGGTTGCCATACGCGATTCGGCCAAGCCCGGCACCTTGGCCAGTTTCACTTCATTGGCTTCGTGATCGCCGCGCAGCAGGACCAAGGTGAAGCCCTCGCTGCCCACATAGGCCAGTGACTTCACCGTTTGCGTAAGCGCGATGCCCAAGTGCGCGGCAACATCGGCACAGCTCTTTTGGGTGGGTGTCGCCACTTCGCGCAAGGCTTCGCCTGCGGCAGGGCGCGTGCCCTGCGGCGCCAAGGCTTCGGCGGCTTCGAGGTTGGCGGCGTAGCTGGAGCCATCGGAAAACGCGATCGCGTCCTCGCCCGAGTCGGCCAGTACGTGAAACTCCTGCGATGCATCGCCACCGATGGCACCCGAATCGGCTTTCACCGCGCGGAACTTCAAACCCAAGCGCGTGAAAATGCGGGAATACGCATCGTGCATGGTGTAGTAGCCGCGCTCCAGACACTCGGGTGTGAGGTGGAAGGAATACGCATCCTTCATCAGAAACTCGCGCGCCCGCATCACGCCGAAACGCGGACGGATTTCATCGCGAAACTTGGTTTGAATCTGATAGAAGTTGATCGGTAGTTGCTTGTAGGACTGCAACTGGTTGCGGGCAAAGTCGGTAACGACCTCCTCGTGGGTCGGGCCGTAGCAATACTCGGCCTCTTTGCGATCGCGGATTTTCAACAGTTGCCCGCCAAACTTCTGCCAGCGACCGGTTTCCTCCCACAACTCGCGCGGCTGGATCGAGGGCATCAGCATTTCGATGGCGCCGGCGCGGTTCATTTCCTCGCGCACCACGGTTTCCACCCGACGCAGAACGCGCAGACCGAGGGGCGTCCAGGTGTAAATGCCTGCCGCCAGCTTCTGGATCATGCCGGTGCGCAACATCAGCTGATGGCTGACGATCTCGGCGTCGGCCGGGGTTTCACGGGTGGTGGCAAGGTGGAACTGCGACAAACGCATGGCGGACTTCACATGGAAACTGAGCCGCGCATTGTAGCGTGCGTGCTGTCATCCTTGCGGAGCACGCAATCTATCGCTCCGGCCTCCCAGCTCCGTCGACCGAGTGCAGACTCAAGGGTCGACTGGTTTGGGTAGTTGTCCGGCGGGAACCAAATTGCGGTTGGGGTCGATTTTCACCGCTTCCCAAGGGCGATCAGGCGGCGGTCGGTCGGTGATCTGCAGGTTGCCTTGTGCGTCGTGCCAGCGGTACAGCGTTGGCATGTAGTCCTGCGAGTTGACGTTGGCGCGGCGCCATTCCTTGGGTAGGCGTTCGGGCTGATAGGTCCAAACCCATGCGGCAGCGGCCATCATCAGAAGGATGGCCGTGAGCATGCCGAGCAGGAACTGGCGCACGCCTCAGGTGCCGTCGTTGCTCGCGACGCAGTCGTCCTTGACGATGCGTTCGTTGTTGGCGATCTGCGCCTTCTGTTCGTCTTCGGTCAGGTAACGGGCTTGGCCACTGGCATCGGCCATCATGGCCACGCCGGCACGCAGGTTGCTGAGGTTGGATTCGGCGATGCGGCAGCGTTCGGCCTTGGCGGCGGCTTCCTCGGCGCTGATTTCGGCCTTGGCGGCGGCATTGGCAGCAGCTTTGTCTTCGGATTCCTGATTGACGGCACCGGTGCGCGCATTGACGCGTTCGAACTTGACGCCCTGAGGCGGCGCATCGGCAAAGTGGGTCACACCCTTGTCGTCGGTCCAGCGGTACACGTCCGCGGCATGGGCGAGGGTGAAGCCGAGCAATGCAGCCGTGGCAAGCGCGATGGGGAGGATTCGCATGGTTCAACTCCGGCAATTCAAAAAGTGTCCCTGTGTGACAAGTGTGCACCAAAGCCGGTGGTGATGGCAGGCCATCACGCTAAACTGACCAAGATCCGCTCAGGAATGACCATGGAACAGCCACCACCATCCGCACGTCCGCGTCCCAAGGGCATCTATCTGCTGCCCAATCTTTTTACTTCCGGCGGCTTGTTTGCGGGCTTCTACGCCATCATCGCTGCGACCCAAGGGCGCTTTTCGGATGCTGCCATCGCAGTATTCATCGCGGCCGTTCTCGATGGTCTGGATGGTCGCGTGGCCCGCATGACCGGCACCCAGAGTGAGTTCGGCGTGCAGTACGACTCCCTCGCCGATCTGGTCAGTTTCGGCATGGCGCCGGCGCTGGTGATGTATCACTGGGCCTTGGTGGAGTTGCAGTTCGATGGTCCGATCCCCGGCAAGATCGGCTGGTCGGGGGCTTTCCTGTACGCCGCCTGCGCGGCTTTGCGGCTGGCGCGTTTCAACACCCAGGTGGGCGTGGTGGACAAGCGCTGGTTCATCGGACTCGCCAGCCCGGCTGCGGCCGCGGTGATGATGAGCTTCGTCTGGACCTTGGACAGCCGCCTCAATTTCACCGGTGGGCAGGTGCGCTGGATTGCCCTGGGTGTGACCGTGGTTGCGGGGCTGTTGATGGTCAGCCGGATTCGTTACTTCAGTTTCAAGACCTTGCCATTTGGCGGGCGCGTGCCGTTCGTGGCGGTTTTGCTGGCCCTGATGATTCTGGTGCTGCTGGCGATCGATCCCCCACGGGTGCTGTTGGTGGGTTGTACGGTCTATTTGCTTTCCGGTCCGCTGTACTGGGTGATCGGCCGCTTCCGCCGATCGCGTCCCTCATCCCCGGCCAGCTGATGACACAGGCGAGCGCAGGGGCGGGCGTGGCATCGAATGGAGAAAGTGCCGGCGCGGGCGACCTTCTGGCCTTCATCGCGGACATCAGCCAGAAGCTGGCGGTGTCGGTGGATCTGAACCGAACTTTGCGCGAATCGACACGTTTTGCCGTGGAGTATTTTGAAGCCGAAGCGGTCAGCGTGTTCCTGCTCGATGGCAAGAGCGAAATGCTTGAATGCCGCGCCTGCCAAGGGCCAGTCGATGTACTGGGCCTGCGCGTTCCGCTCGGGCAGGGCATCGTCGGGCGCGCCGTGGCCACGCGCAGTGCGCAATTGGTGCGCGATGCCTATGCCGATCCGGATTTCCATTCCTCCAGCGATAGCCAGACGGGTTTTTCGACCCGCAGCCTGCTGTGCGCGCCCTTGCTGACTGCGCAGGGCGCGATCGGCGCGATTGAACTCATCAACAAGCGCGGTGATCGCCTGTTCGGCGAGGCCGACATGGCGGCACTGCGGGTCTTGGCGGCGCCGATGGCCTTGGCGCTCAATGGTGCGCGCATGGCCGAGGAACTGGTCGAGCAGAACCGTATCCGGCGTGAACTCGGCATGGCACGGCGCTTGCAGCGCTCGCTCCTGCCGCGGAGACGACGGGGTGCCTATCCGGTGCGCGCCATCAACCTGTCGGCGCGCGAGATTTCGGGCGATTTCTACGATTTTTTCGACCTGCCCGATGGGCGCATTGGCTTCACCGTGGGTGATGTCGCCGGCAAGGGGCTGGATGCCTCCTTCCTGATGGTGCGTTGTGCGAGCCTTTTGCGTTGGGCAGGCAAGGACGGCCTGCGTCCCTCGGACTGGTTGGCGCAGGTCAATGACGAACTGGGTGAAGCCATTGCGCCAGGCATGTTCGTGTGTGCCGTCGCAGGTCACTACGACCCAGCCACGCACGAGGTGGTCTGGGCCAATGCCGGATTTCCACCCTTGCTTCGGGTGGGCGCCGAGGGTGCGCTCGATTCCTTCGAAGCCGAAGCACCGCCCTTGGGCATCTTGCGTCGACTCAGCTTTCCCGAACAAACCTGCTCACTGGCCGACGCCAGTCTGTATTTGTTTTCCGATGGGGTGACCGATGTGCGCCATGCCTCGCGTGCGCCTCTGGGCGTGGATGGGGTGGCGCAGTTGTTGCAACAGAACGCCAGCTTGGCGCCGGAACCGCGCCTGCGCGCGCTGGTGCGGAGTCTGCGCAGCCTGGAAGTGACCGACGACATCACCTTGATGCTCATCTCCGGGCAAGTGATGGCGCGCGCCCGTCACGAACTGGACTACGGTTTTCCGGCACAAGCCAGCGAGCTTGCGGGGATGCGCCGTGCGCTCAGTGCCGCGCTGGCGCGAGCGGGGGTGGATGCGCAGCTGCGTCAGGCGCTGGTTCTGGCCGTGGATGAAGCCTGCACCAATATCATTCGCCACGGGCAGGGTAGCCCTAGCCAGGCCATGATTCGTTTGCGCCTCGAACGGCGAGGCGATGAACTGGTGTTCGAATTGCTGGATCAAGCCGCGCCGGTGGATGCCAGCCAGTTGCGGCCGCGTGATCTGTCCGAGTGTCGACCTGGCGGCCTCGGCATCAATTTCATCGACAGTTTGATGGATCATTGGGCGATCAGCCGGCGAGCGGACGGCTGCGGCAATCGCCTTGAGATGATCAAGCGTCTGGGGCCGGAAGGAGGAGAGGCATGAGTCAGTGCGAAACCCACATCGTGGGCGACACCGCGACCGTGGTGTTGGGTGGCGAGGTGGACCTGTCCTGGTCGACGCAGGTGCGGCGCGAGGTGCTCGACGCATTGACGCGCGCGCCCAAGGTGGCCATCGATCTGTCACGGGTGAGCTATATCGATTCGTCCGGCATTGCGGCCTTGGTCGAGGGTTTCCAGAACGCGCGTGGCAAGGGCCAGAGTTTCGAGTTGGTGCGTGTCAGCCCGACCGTGTTGGCGGTGCTGAAACTGGCCCGCCTGGATCGCGTGTTCACCCTGCGCACGGATGATGCGACCTGAGCGATGGAGGCAATATTCACGCCACTGGAGCGTATCGGTCGGCGCGTCGTCGCCAGCATCGGCGAGCTGGGCTTTGGCGCCATGCTGCTGCTGGAATCGCTGTGGTATCTGGCCGTGGGCTGGCGTATCGGCCAGCCGGTAAGGCTGCGCATGATCTTCGAGCAAATGCGGCAGATCGGGGTGGATGCGATCCCGATCGTGTGCCTTTTGGCGCTGACCATCGGGGTCATGCTCGGTATCCAGTTCGTCGCGGCCTTGGCCGAGTTCGGGGCGCAAAGTCAGGTGGTCATGGCGGCGGGCAAGTCGATCACACGCGAGTTTGGGGCCTTGATCACCGGCATCGTGGTGGCAGGGCGCAGCGGCTCGTCGCTGGCCGCGCGCCTGGGTTCGATGGTGGTGTCGCAGGAAGTGGATGCCTTGGCGGTCATCGGCATCGAGCCGGTGCGCTATCTGGTGGCACCGGCCTTGGTCGCGATGGTGGTGATGCTGCCGGTATTGACCATCCTGGCCGACGCCGTGGCCTTGCTGGGTGCCGGGCTCTACACCATGGGGCCACTCGATATCAGCCTGGCGGGCTATTTCGTGCAGACGCTTGATCTTCTGGTCATGCGCGACCTTTGGGAAGGTCTTTCCAAAAGCCTCGTGTTCGGCACCCTGATTGCCCTGATCGGCACCAGTGTGGGCTTCTCGGTCACGGGCGGGGCCGAAGGCGTGGGGCGCGCCACCACCCGCGCGGTGGTGCTCTCGATCAGTGCCTTGGTGATCGCCGACATGTTGTTCTCGTTCTTCTTGAATCGCTGAGTGGGGCAGGGAATGGGGAATCGAGATTGGGGAATGGGGAATCGGGAATTGGGAATCGGAAGAGCGGGCACGGTGCGTGTTTGGGGCGGTCGACTCGTGCTTGATCGTCGCTGGGTTGAGGGGTGCTGAATGGCCATCGACGCCAGCTCGACTCCCGATTCCCCATTCCCGATTCCCAGCGCAAGCGAGCCCATCATCGACGTCGCCGGGCTGGACGCGTGGTATGGACGGCGGCAGGTGCTTCATGGCATCGACTTTCGCGTCGAGCCGGGCGAGATTCGCGTCATCATGGGTGGCTCGGGGTCGGGCAAGAGCACACTGCTGCGTCATCTGATCGGCCTGCAACGTCCGCGTCGCGGCAAGGTGTGCCTGTTCGGACGTGATCTGGGTGATGTCAGTGCGCGCGAGTTGCTGGCACTTCGACGCAAGATCGGCGTGAGCTTTCAGGGCGGGGCCTTGTTCACCTCGATGAGCGTGGGCGACAACGTGGCCTTGCCCTTGCGCGAGCACACCCGGCTTGATGAGAACACCATCCGCATCATGAGCCGACTCAAGCTGGAAGTGGTCAATCTGGGCGGCTTTCAGGACTTGATGCCGGCGCAGCTGTCCGGCGGCATGGTCAAGCGTGCGGCGCTGGCACGAGCAATCGTGATGGACCCGCGTTTGATGTTTTTCGATGAGCCTTCGGCGGGGCTCGATCCGGTGGTCTCCGCCGAACTCGATGACCTCATCCTGCAACTGCGCGATGCCATGCGCATGAGCATGGTGGTGGTGACGCACGAATTGGAGTCGGCCTTCAAGATTGCCGATACCATCACCGTGCTCGATCAAGGCCGTATCCTGATGACCGGAACCGTGGCGCAGGTGCGCGCGGCCGACAACGAGCGCATTCAGGATCTGCTCAACCGTCGTGCACGCGAAGTCGAATTGAACGTGGATGATTACTTGCGCCGGTTGACCGAGGAAGAGGGCTGATTCGACTTATGCGACGCGACAACATCAATTACGTGCTGGTCGGCGGCGCCACGGTGCTGGCGCTGGGGGTGCTGCTGGCAACTTTGTACGCCATTACCGGCCGCAGTGGCGCCACGGTGGCCTATCACGCCCATTTCGACAATGTCACCGGCGTGCGCTTCGGTGCGCCGGTGCTGTACCAGGGTTTTCGCATCGGGCAGGTGCAGGCGATCGTGCCCGAGCGCGATCACGGCACGCGCTATCGGGTTGAGCTGGCGGTGCGGTCCGATTGGCCGATTCCCTCGGACAGCGTGGCGCAGTTGCAGGCCAGTGGTTTGTTGGCGGAAGTGCGGGTGGCGATCCGTGGTGGCCAGAGTGCAACGCCGCTTCCCGTTGGCGGCGAGTTGAACAGCGAAGCCGGCGGCGATGTGTTTGCCGCCATGAATGAATTGGCCAATGAACTGACCACCTTGACGCACGACCGCATCCGGCCCTTGGTCGATACCCTGAGCCAGCGCATCGATGCCATTTCCGGCACCTTGGACAGTGGTTTGCCGAGCTTGGTGCAGCAGAGTCAATCCTTGCTCACGCGACTCAATCAGGCTGCCGACAACATCAATCAGGTGCTGGGTGAAGGCAATCGCGAAGCCATCGGTGGCACCCTGCAGGACCTGCGCACGGTGGCTTCGGATCTCAAGCAAACCCAAGCCCAGACCCAGGCGCTGATCGCGTCCTTGAACGGCACGGTGGACGAGAGTCGGCCCGAGATCCGACAGGTGGTAATGGATCTGGAGCGCATCGTCGGCACCTTGGCGCAGCGCATGGATTCGGTGGCGCATCATCTGGAATCGTCCAGTCGCAACATGGATGAGTTCAGTCGCGAGATTCGTCGCAATCCCAATCGTTTGCTGTTCAGTCCGAAGGCCGATCAGGTGGAAGAACAATGAGAATGTGCCGAAACCTGTCGATCATCCCGTGGGTGTTGGTGCTGGCAGCCTGCGCCGGCGCACCGGCCATGCCGGAAACGACCTATTACCGGATGCCAGCGCCAATCGTGGCTGCGCCCGCACAGGTGCCGGTGGAATTGCCCATCGTCGTGGCTCCGCTGGAGGCCGATGGCTTGTACTCGGATCAGGCCCTGATCTATGCCATGGACGCGCAGGCCGGGCAATTGCGCAGTTATCACTACCAACTCTGGATCGATCCGCCGACCCGATTGCTGCAACGGCGGCTGGTGGACACCCTGCGTCGCGCGCGCCTCAGTCGCGTGGTGACCGACCGGCTTCCCACCCGCATGGCGGTGCTGGCGGTTTCGGGCCGGATCGTGCGTCTGGAGCGGATCAAGACCGACTCGGGCTGGGAGGTCGTCGCCGGCTTGGTGCTGCGCGCCGAACCCTCCGAGGCCGGCAAGCCTTGGGTGATCGGCGAGTACCACGATCGCGTGCCGGCCCAGGGCGAATCGGTGAATTACTCGGTTCGCGCCATGGCGCAGGCTCTGGACCAGATCGCAGCCGATTTCATCGCCGACATCGAGGCCGCCGCGAAAGCACGCGCCGCCGGCGAAGACACGATCCAAGTCCGCGAGTTGGAACACGAGTGAACACACGCGTTTCAGCCTTCGACGATCAGCAAGTCCGCTTGCAGGCGCTGGGCATCGTGCCCTTGCGGCTCCGAACTCATCTGGCGCCGCCGCACGCCGTTGACGTCGAAGCCCCATCGGAGCCAAGCCCGTCGCAGCCAGCGTCGCGTTGCGTGCGACTCTGGTTTGCGGATCGAAAAAATAGGCCTACGGAAGGGCCGCAGGCGCGTTTGCTGGAGCAGATTCTGCGCAGCGTCGGGCTGAGCGACGCGGAAGTGGCCGTGGGGCCGGACGAAGCTGGCGACGATGACTGGGTGATCCTGGCTTTTGGTGTCGGTGCGCCCGCCTCGGCGGTGAGCTTGCCAACACTGGAACGTTTGCGAGATCCGCTGGAAAAACGTATCGCTTGGCCGATCCTGCGTCGCCTGCGTCGACGACTTGCCGACAGTGGAATCCCGTGAGCGCCGTTTCGCTGCCCTCACAACCCAACCTGCGCGCTTTGCGCACCACCGACATGGAAGCGGTGATGCAGAACGAGCTGGCGGCCTACGAATTCCCCTGGACCGAAGGCATCTTCCGCGACTGCCTGCTCGCCGGCCACGGCTGCTGGGTGATGCTTCTGGATGACAAGATCATCGGCCACGGCATACTTTCGACGGGCGCGGGCGAGGCCCACATCCTCAATGTGTGCGTGGCGCCTCGCCATCAGGGTCGCGGCCTGGGTCGCTATCTCACCGGGCGTTTGATCGATCTGGCGCGCTGGCATCGTGCCGAGCGCGTGTTTTTGGAAGTGCGCCCGTCCAATCCGGCGGCAATCCATCTGTATGAAAGCTTGGGCTTCAACGAAATTGGCCGGCGCCCGCGTTACTACCCGGCGCACAAGGGGCGCGAGGACGCCATCGTGATGGCGATCGAGCTGCTGCCTGCGGGCGATTGAGCGCGCAGGCAGCAGGCCGATGATCAGTCGCGTTTGATCGCGGCGCGATACAGCAGCACCGCAACCACCGCCAGCAGTGTCAGGCCCAGCCAGCCACCAAATTGCAGGGACTCGGCCAGCGCCAGCACGTCGTCGCG
>CAUJJS010000260.1 GCA_963205415.1 Pseudomonadota bacterium | reverse complement strand
GTAATGGTCGATGCGATAGATCTGCTGCTCGGCGAACACCGAGCCGACCGCATCGTTGATGGCGTTGGCGCTGGCAAGGTCGTGACCAATCGGCTTCTCGATCACCACGCGCGTGTCGGGTGTGATGAGGCCGTGCCGGCGCAGGCGCTGGCAGATATCGACATAGATCGATGGGCTGGTGGACAGATAGAAGACGCGCTCGCGTTTTTCATCGTTGGCAAATTCGCTGGCCAGTGCATCCCATCCGCGATCGCCGGTGGCATCCAGGGCGTGGTAGCCGAGCATCGGCAGGAAGGTCGGAATGCGTTCGGCCAAGGCGACGTCTTCCCCGATACTGCGACGCAGCGCCACGTCGGCGCGTTGACGAAAGGTGTCGGCGTCGATGCCTTCTCGCGCCACACCGAAGATGCGGCTGTTGTCGGGAATCTGGCCATCGGCATGGCGCCGGAACAGCGCCGGAAGCAACTTGCGCAGGGCGAGGTCGCCGGTGGCGCCGAAAATGACCAGGTCGAAGCTCGGAACGACTTTTGCGTAGGTGGACACTGATGTTCTCCAAGGGACGATGAAAGCATACCATTCGGATACCAATTTTCAAGCGGAACGGGATTAATACGTTTGCAAATACAAACGCCTTGACAAACTGGTATGCAACTGGCCTACAATTTTTAGCATGGAACTCCCCTTGCTTGCCGAAGCTTTCGAGCGCCTGGATGGCTCGCGCCAGCCGGCTTATCTGCGCCTGCGTGAAGCCCTGCGACAAACCATGGAAGGCGGTGGCTTTGCGCCGGGCGAAGCCTTGCCCAGCGAGCGCGATCTGGCGCAGTGCCTGCAGTTGTCACGGGTGACCGTGCGCAAGGCCATTGGTGGCCTGGTTGAAATTGGTCTGCTGCATCAGCGCCAAGGCGCGGGCAATTTCGTCGCCGAACGCATCCACAAACCCTTCTCGCGCATCACCAGCTTCACCGAAGACCTGCGCGCGCGCGGCCTGAATCCACGGTCGGTGGTGCTGGATCACGAGATCGGTGAGGTCACCCCGGACGAGGCCATGGCACTCAACCTGTCGCCCGGGCGCCAGGTGTTGCGACTGCACCGCCTGCGTTATTCCGGCGATACGCCCTTGGCGGTGGAGCGCGCGGCCATTCCGCACGATGTGCTGAGCGATCCCTCGCAGGTGCAGGAGTCGCTCTATGCCGCCTTGGAGGCAATCGGCTGCCGTCCGCTTCGCGCCTTGCAACGGGTTCGTGCGGTGAATCTCACCGCAGCCCAAGCACAACAACTGGACTTGCCCGTCGGTAGTGCCGCGCTCGACATCGAACGCCGCGGTTTTGCCGCCGACGGTCGCGTGGTCGAGTTCACGCGCTCCTGGTATCGCGGCGATGCCTACGATTTTGTCGCCGAGCTGCAAAGCGAATGAACCCCAGCTTCCCCATTCGGCGCACCGCTTCGGTTCGCCCCCTCAAGCCACAAGGACACCGCGTGTGAACACCAGCCTGCCCGAACCCGATCAAACCCTGATGTATGCCGAATCCGGCGAGAGTGCGCAGGTGCTCGAACGCCAGCTCGAACGCAACGAGGCCGTCATCTCCGAGTTGGCAAGCACGCTCAAGCGCACGCCGCCGCGGGTGATCGTCACCTGCGCGCGCGGTAGTTCCGACCATGCCGCCACCTTCGCCAAGTACGCGCTGGAAACCCAACTCGGCATCGTCACGGCCTCGAGTTCGCTGTCGGTCGGATCGGTGTACGAAACGCGTCTGGACATGCGCGATGGCCTGTTCCTGGCCATTTCGCAATCGGGCAAGAGCCCGGACTCCTTGCGCAATGCCGAAGTGGCCCGAGCCGGCGGCGCACGCGTGGTGGCGCTGGTCAATGACACGAGCTCGCCTCTCGCCAGCCTCGCCGATGTCAGCATCGGTCTGCAGGCCGGGCCGGAACGCAGTGTGGCGGCGACCAAAAGTTACCTCGGCACCCTGACCTCGGTACTGCACCTGATCGCACGCTGGAAGGATGACGCAGCCCTGCTCGCGGCCCTGCAAGCCTTGCCCGATGCCATGCGTCAGGCCAGCGTGCAGGACTGGAGCGCGCTGGTGGAAGGCCTGGCCTATGCCCGCAACCTGTTTGTGCTTGGACGCGGCTTTGGCTTGGGTGCGGCGCAGGAAGCGGCGCTCAAGTTCAAGGAAACCTGCGGCCTGCACGCCGAAGCCTTCAGCAGTGCCGAGGTCAAGCATGGGCCGATGGCCCTCATCGGCCGTGGCTTTCCGGTACTGGCCTTGGGTCAAGACGATGGCACCTTGCCGGGAACCTTGGCTGCGGTGAAGGAATTCAGCGCACGCGGCGCGCGCGTGTGGTGTGCGGCATCCGGCAGTGAAGCCGAAACCGCATTGCCCATCGTGGCCGCGCCGCATCCTTTGTGCGCGCCCATTCTTGCGATCCAGTCTTTCTATCGTGCGGCCAATGCCCTGTCCTTGCGTCGCGGCCATAATCCAGACTTGCCGCCGCACCTCAACAAGGTCACCGAAACCGTTTGAATGTTTGGAACGTCTGAACAAGCCGTCATGGCGAGGCACGCAATGACGCCATTGCGACCGGTTCAGATGTTCGTTTGGTTTGGAGGATACACATGAGCATTGCCTTGCTGCACGCACGGGTTCTGACCGAACAGGGTTTTCGCGAGGATTGTGCGGTCGTGGTCGAAGCCGGCCGAATCCACGCCCTGGTCGCGCACGAC
>CAUJJS010000259.1 GCA_963205415.1 Pseudomonadota bacterium | reverse complement strand
GGGTGCTGCGGGCCGAGCTGGCGTGTTCCAGTCGGCAGCGAAACTGGGCGCAGCGCCTGCGGCAAGCGCCATTGCACAAGCAAGGAAAATCGATGTGACCTTCATTTTCGTGTTCCCCGGGTGATTGTCGTTGAATTTGGCGACGCAACGGGCGTCCAACGCACTTTACTGTGTATGCTGCGCTCTCTCAACGGAGATCAAGTCATGGCCACACGTGCGTACGGAGTCACCGCTGCGGATCAGGCGTTCACGGCAATGGACATCGTCCGTCGAGCGCCCGGGCCACGGGATGTGCAGATCGACATCGCCTTTTGCGGCATCTGCCATTCCGATCTCCACACGGCACGCGGCGAGTGGCCCGGGACGGTGTATCCCTGCGTGCCTGGGCACGAGATCGTCGGCCATGTCAGTGCGATCGGCGACGCGGTGAAAGGATTCAGGGTCGGCGATGCCGTCGGCGTGGGATGCCTGGTGGACAGTTGCGGGCAGTGTGGCTCCTGTGATGATGGGCTGGAGCAATACTGCGAACGTGGCTGGACGGGCACCTACAACAGTCCGATCGCGGATCCGCCGGGCCATACCTTGGGTGGCTACTCGCAGCAGATCGTGGTGGATGAGGGCTTCGTGCTGCACATTCGCCACCCACGGGAGCAATTGGCCGAGGTGGCGCCGTTGCTGTGTGCCGGCATTACCACCTATTCGCCGCTGCGGCATTGGGGCGCAGGGCCGGGCAAGAAGGTCGGCATCGTCGGTGTGGGCGGCCTTGGCCACATGGGGATTCAGATCGCCCATGCCATGGGTGCGCATGTGGTGGCGTTCACCACCAGCGACTCCAAACTGACCGAGGCGCGGGCACTGGGTGCGGACGAAGTGGTGAACTCGCGTGACTCGGCGCAGATGCAGGCGCATGCAGGCAGTTTCGACTTCATCCTCAACACGGTTGCGGCACCGCATGTGCTCGATGCCTACACCGCGCTGCTCAAGCGCGATGCCACCTTGTGTCTGGTTGGCGTGCCGGCCAGCCCGCATCCCAGCCCCAGCGTGATGCCGTTGATCTTCAGCCGCAAAGCCATCGCCGGTTCGCTCATCGGTGGCATTGCCGAGACGCAGGAAATGCTCGATTTCTGCGCCCGCCACGGCATCGTGGCCAAGATCGAGAGGGTGCGTGCACAGGAGATCGACCGAGCCTATGCGCGCATGTTGGCGAGCGATGTGAAGTATCGCTTCGTCATTGATGGCAGCTCGATGTAGAGGAATCGAAATGGCGTCGGCGTCGGGGTGATCGGCCGAAATTCGCGTCGATGTGCCGATAAGTGTACAGAAGTCGTTCCGATGGCTCGCTAGACTGCGCGTGATGGGCGCAGGCCTTGGTCGAGAGGGCGCGGACATGACGGACTCGGGCAAACACGACTGGCGTGATCGCTTCATGGCGAGCGTGGCCTCGCCGTGGTACGTCGAGCGCTTGTTTGATCGCTTGCCGGACATCGTGTTTTCGATCAAGGATCGGCAGGGACGCTATGTCTCGATCAGCGAGACGGCGGCGGTGCGCTGTGGGCTCAAACATCGTACCGATGCCATCGGCAAGACCGCGTATGACCTCTTCCCCAAGCCCATGGCCGAGCGGTACACGCGCCAGGATGAGCGCCTGTTTCGCACCGGCAAGCCGATCATCGATAACCTTGATCTGACCGTGTTTCGCGACGGCAGCAGTGGCTGGTGCCTCAGCACCAAGGAGCCGTTGCGGGATGCGCGCGGTGGCATCGTCGGCTTGGCCTGCATTTCCAAGGACTTGATCGAGCCCAGTCGTGCGGGCTTCATCGACTCGGCCTTTGCCGACACCATCGATCATGTGCTGGCGCACCTCGACGAGCCCTTGCGCATGGATACCTTGGCGCAGCGTGCTGGCCTGTCAGCGGCGCAGTTCGACCGGCGCATGAAGAAGATCTTCCAGTTGTCGGCCGGGCAGTACGTCATCAAAACCCGTATCGATCTCGCCATGCGGCTTCTGACTGCGGACGATGTGGTCATCGCGGACGTAGCGCAGCATTGCGGCTTCTCGGATCAAAGTGCATTCAGTCGGCAATTCCGACATGTCACCGGCTTGACGCCAAGGCAGTACCGTCAACTCGTGGGCGAGAATCTCAATGCCGAAAGTGGCGCACGCCGGTGAAGACCATGGCGATGCCGTGTTCGTCAGCGGCCGCGATGACTTCGGCATCGCGCATCGAACCACCGGGTTGAATCACGGCCTTGATGCCGGCCTCGGCCGCGGCATCCAGGCCATCGCGGAAGGGGAAGAAGGCATCGGAGGCCATCACCGAGCCGGGTACCACCAAACCGGCGTCCGTGGCCTTGATGCCGGCGATGCGGGCCGAATACACCCGGCTCATCTGGCCTGCACCCACACCGATGGTGCGTTGGTCGCGGGCGTAGACGATGGCATTGGATTTGACGAACTTGGCCACCTTCCAAGCAAAGAGCAGATCCGCCAGCTGGGCGGCGCTGGGCTGGACGCGGGTGACGGTGGACAAGTCTGCCGCGCTGATGATGCGGTCGTCGGCGGTTTGCAGCAGCAGGCCCGAACCCACGCGTTTGGCGTCGATGAATCCTTGACTGGCGGGCGACAAGGCAATGCGCAGCACCCGCACATTGGCCTTCTTGCGGGCGTAGGCCAAGGCGTCGTCGTCGTAGTCGGGTGCGATCAGCACTTCGACGAATTGGCGATCGAGGATGGTTTTTGCGGTGGCACCATCCAGCGGCCGATTGAAGGCGATGATGCCGCCGAAAGCGCTGGTGGGATCGGTCTGATAGGCCTTTTCGTAGGTGTCCATCACCGTGGCACCCACGGCCACACCGCAGGGATTGGCGTGCTTGACGATGACGCAGGCCGGCGCGTCGAACTGACGCACGCATTCCCACGCCGCGTCACTGTCGGCGATGTTGTTGTAGCTCAGTTCCTTGCCCTGAAATTGGCTGAAGGTGGCGAGCGAACCCGGTGCCGGGTAAAGGTCGCGATAGAAGGCCGCCTGTTGGTGCGGGTTTTCGCCATAGCGTAGGTCCATCACCTTGATGAAACTGCCGTTGGACTGCGCCGGGAACGTGGCGCGCACCGGCACGGCGGCGCTCGCATCGGTGATGGCCGATAGATAACTGCTGATGGCCGCATCGTATTGGGCGACGCGATTGAAAGCGGCCACCGACAGCGCAAAGCGCGTGCCAGCCGAGAGCGCCCCGGCATTGGCCTCCAGTTCTGCCACGAGGTCGGCATACTGCGAAGGATCGGTGACGACCGCCACGCGCGCGAAGTTCTTGGCCGCCGAACGCAACATCGCCGGGCCACCGATGTCGATGTTCTCCACCGCATCGGCCAGGCTGCAATCGACTTTTGCGGTAACCGCTTCGAAGGGATACAGGTTCAGCACCAACAAATCGATGCGGCCGATGCCGTGCTCGGCCATCACGGTGTCATCCAACTCGGCGCGTCCCAACAGGCCACCATGCACGATGGGATGCAGGGTCTTGACGCGGCCATCCATCATTTCGGGGAAGCCGGTCAATTCGGACACGTCCCGTACCGTCAAACCGGCTTCGCGCAGGGCGCGTGCGGTGCCGCCGGTGGAAATGAGTTCGATGTCGCGTGCGGCCAGAGCACGCGCCAGCTCAATCAGACCGGTCTTGTCGGACACCGACAGCAGCGCACGGCGCACAGGGATGGACGGGCCTTGGATCGGCGTCATGGGGTCACCTAGGAGTGAACGGAAATGGGGTGTTCGGCGCGTAGGATCAGGCAATGCCGTGGGTGCGCAGCTTCTTGCGCAAGGTGGCACGGCTCAAACCCAAGGTGATGGCGGCGCGGCTCTGGTTGCCGTCGTGGTGGCGCAGCACTTCGCGCAAGAGTGGCGGCTCGACTTCGGCCAGCAACACTTCGTAGAGATCGCCCGCCGGGCAATCATCCAGATCATGCAAGTAGCGCCGCACGGCGCGTGCGACCACGTCACGCAAGCCGCTCGGTGCCGACGCGCCGGGCTCGGCAGCCGTTTGGGTCGAAGGCTGGGTATTCACAAACACAGGGCTCCGCGAAATCGCAGTGTTGCGGCAACGGTGCGCAACACGGATGCTGGATTCTAACAGGTCGTGCGCAATGCGCCTCAGAGAAACTCGAATTCGAAAGCCACTGCCTGCTTGCCGGGGTCGCGCACTTCCAGACTGATGCTGGCGGTTTGACCGGGTTCGATGGCGCCGCCCGGAAGGCTCAATCCGAGGTATTCCGAAGGCGCGAAACGGCGCTTGGCGATGGTCTGGCCATCGAGGTTGGACAAAGTCAGTTGCAGCGCAGGCCAAGCCTGCGACCAGAGCGCATCGTTGCGAAAACTGGCGCTGATGAGGAGGGCCCCTTCGACCGAGGGATGCGGACGCACATCGCGGCTGAGCACATGCAAGGCCGAAGGTTCGTGCCACGCCGGCAGGCTGCAACCGAGGCCCGCGCACAGCGTCGCCAGCCACGGGCGCCACTGACGGCTGGCGGCCAAGCTGTCGCGCTCGGCGTAGAGGCTTTGGGCCAGCAACAGCACAGCAAGCGCGGCTACGGCCAGCCAACGCGGCCAGGAACGGTCGCGCGGTGGTGCTTCGTCATGCATCGCGACGGGTGAGGGAACAAATCGCGGTGTGGCGACGGTCTCGACGGGCGCTTGAGCGGCAGCACCCGCCGGTGCGCGCGCAAAGCTGGGAATCGCGCTGATGCCAGCAGCGGCCTGCTCGACCATGCCGGGGCGCGCGTGAGTGACGTGTTGGCGGTTTTCCTCAGGCGTGCCACGTGTGTCGGATGTGGGTGTGGCGACATCGAGTTCCACAGACGGCACGTCGCTGTCCGGCACGGGCGTGATGCCATCGGGCGTGGTCGTGGGGGAATCTGCCGGCTGCCCCGCGAGTTCGGTCGCCTCCGCGCCCGCCGCGTCCGAGGCGGAATCGCTGGGGCCGGCAACGCTGTCGGGCGCAGGCTCGACTTCGTTCGCGCCCGGCACACTTGGCTCGGGTGCGTTCGCTGTGGACGCTGAAAAACTCAGATCCAATGCGGCCTGCTGGTAGCGATGGTCCGGCCATGCGGGCGTCGGTGCGTGACTGCCATCGGATGGCGTTTCACGTTGCAGGTTGGCCCATGGGTCGAATTGCTGACCACACTGGCTGCAGCGCATCACGCCTTGAGTCAGGGCCAACTGTGCCGCAGTGACGGTGAGGATGTTCTGGCAGTGATTGCAGCGGGTATGCATGGCGAGCGAAAAAAGGCGGGCCCGTGCGCATGATGCCTCAACGGCGCACGCCGCTGATGCGGACCCAGTCTTCGCGCGTGCTGACGGACAGTTCGTCGAACCATTCGGTGTAGCGTTGCACGAGTTCCGGCTCTTGTCCGCGCAGGATGCCGGACAAGGCGATGCGGCCACCGCTTTCGACACGGCTGGCCAGCAGGGGCGCCAGTGCATCGAGGGCGCTGGCGAGGATGTTGGCAACCACCACGGGGTAGACATGCTGCGGTTCGGCGCCGGGCAGGTAGACCGACAGACGTTCGCCTGCGTCGTTGCGCTCGGCGTTATCGGTGCTGGCCACGAGGGCTTGCGGGTCGTTGTCCACCGCCACGGCCTGATGCGCGCCGAGTTTGAGTGCGGCCAGCGCCAAGATTCCGGAGCCACAGCCGAAGTCCAATACGCGCGTGCCGGCCAGATCGAGTGCATCGAGCCACTCCAGACACAGCGCCGTGGTGGGATGGGTGCCGGTGCCAAAGGCTAGGCCAGGATCCAGTCGCACCACCGCAGCGTCGGCGCTTCGGGCAGCGTCGGGGAGTTCTTGATTCCACGGCACGATGAAGGTGCGACGGCCGAATTGCATCGGTTTGAACTGGTCCATCCAGGCCCGTTCCCAGTCCTGATCTTCGATGGTTCGGAACTGCGCGCCAGAGAGGTCCAGCTCGGGATCAAAGGCTTCCAGCGCCATGAGAACCAGTGCCGGCTTGGCGTCAGCCGGGAACAGCGCGGTCAAGCTCATTTCCTGCCAGAGCGGGGTTTCGCCCACGCCGGG
>CAUJJS010000258.1 GCA_963205415.1 Pseudomonadota bacterium | reverse complement strand
CCTTGGGTCGGGTGCGAGTGCTGCCCATCACCGGCGCTCACCACGCTGCTGCCGGGTAGCGCCGCAGCGGCGAGGGCCGCAGGTACGCTACTGTGGGCGTGGCGAACCACGAACAAACTCGCGCCCATGGCTTCCAGATTGCGCAAGGTATCGACCAGAGTTTCGCCCTTGCGGGTAGAGGAGCTTTCCGCTTCGAAGTTGAGTACATCCGCACCCAGGCGCTCTGCGGCGAGTTGAAACGAAGCGCGGGTGCGGGTGGAGGGCTCGAAGAAGAGGTTGGCGACCGTCAAGCCGCGCAATGGGCGGTGACTGCTGCGGCGCAGGGCATCGGGCCGCAACGATTGGGCCGAATCGAGCAGTGCGCGCAGGGTGGTCGGGGTCAGGTCCGCAAGGCTGAGCAGGTGGCGCATGATGATTTCCGATGTGACGAGAATTCAGGGTGAGGGCAGGCTGGGCTCGCCAAACCAACGTTCCAGGATGACTTGCGCGGCCACGGCGTCCAGCGCGCGCGCATCCCGGCGGCGTGCCTGTCCGTTGCGACGGCTTTCGGCAAACCGACGGTCAGCCTCGCGCGAGCTGGAGCGCTCATCGACCAGATCCACCGGCAAGGCAAAGCGTTCGCCGGCTTCACGCGCGAAACGGCGGGCGAGGTGGGTGGCCAATTGTGCTTCACCGTCGAGCGTGAGCGGCTCACCAACGATGAGACGATCCGGTCGCCATTCCCGCACGAGTGCCGCCACGGCACTCCAGTCCGGGCCCTGATCGGTCGCGGCGACCATGGCGATGGCACGCGCGCTGCGCGAAAGGGTGTTGCCGACCGCGACCCCGATGCGACGCGCTCCGACATCGAAGGCCAGAAGGCAGAGCGGGGAAGCGGCCATGTCGCTCATGCGTGGCCGCTGTAGCTGCTCAGGGCGCTGGGGTCGATGCCGATCAGGCGTGTGGCGGCGTTCCAGCGTTGCTCCAAAGGCACCTCGAACACGACCTTGGCATCGGCATCGACGGACAGCCAAGCGTGTTGCTGAAGTTCGGCTTCAAGCTGCTGTGCACTCCAGCCGGCGTAGCCCAGCGCAATCAGTGCGTGGCGCGGGCCTTCGCCATGTGCCAAGGCTTCAAGCACGTCGCGCGATGTGGTCAGTTGGATCTGTTCGGAGATGGTGAAGCTGGATTCGAACGGGCCGGCGTCCGGGCTGTGCAGCACGAAGCCACGCTCGGGCTCGACCGGTCCACCACTGAGAACGGGGCGGGAGGCCAAGCTCGAATCGATGTCGTGGAATCCCATTTGTGCCATGAGTTCACCCAAGGTGAAGTCCGATGCACGATTGAGCAGCAGGCCCATGGCGCCCTCAGTGCTGTGGTGGCACAGCAGGGTCACGGCACCGCTGAAGTTCGGATCGTCCAAACCCGGCATGGCAATCAGAAACTGGTTGGCAAGACTTACGTGCGCGTGCATGGCTGCATTGTAGTGGGCGTGCACCGTATCGGTACCGTCTCAGCGGCTTTGCATTGTGGCTCCGGGCAGGTAATGCCAAGTTCGCGTGATATGCAGGATGTCGGTGCCGTCACCGGTGTCGGGCAAGGGGCCGAAAGGCTCCGCCAGTCGCACCGTGCGCTGCGCAGCCTCGTCCAGCACCGCGATGCCGCTGGGTTGGACCAAGGTGATGCCTTCCACGCTTCCGTCGCGCCTGACTGCCACCGTCATCACCAGTTGACCCACCAGGCCACGGCGTCGCGCTTCGTCCGGGTAGTTGAGGTTGCCGATGCGCTCAACCCGCGCTTGCCAGGCACGCAGGTAGGCCGCGTAGGCGTATTCCTTGGTGTTGGCCGAGACAAACTTGCGTTTGGGGCGCTTGGCGTACTGCTGCTCGCGGCGTTCGACCGACGCTGCCAAGCGCGCCATCTCCAAGCTGCGTTCGATCATGTCGCGGCTGGTGGGCAAGGGCATGCTGGGTGCCGCCACGACCTGCTGGTTATCGACCTGTTGGGTGCTCGGTGCGACCGAGGCAAGCATGGCCTCACGCGCATTTTCGCGTGGTTTGGGTGCGCCCGCCTCCAATGGCGCGGGCGCCAAGCCAGGGGCTGGATTGGGGGCCGGCGCGGGTTGCATTTCGCTGGGGCGTTTTGCGTCTTCGGACTCACCACCGCCGGACTGATTGGCCTGCGCCAGGAAGTCAGCCTTGTCGGGTGCTTCATTGGAATGGGTCTGGACCAGGATCACGTCCAGTGTCGGCACCACCGGTGCGGGGTCGTCGATGCTGAAGCCGATCCCCAGCGCCAGTACGCCGTGGGCAATGAGCGAAAACACCAAGGTGGCTGAGAGCCGGTCGGTGCTGGTGATGCGGGGGCCTTGGCTCACGCCAGCGAAGCCTCGATTCGCGAAAACAAATCACCTGCAATGTTCAGCCCGAACTGGGCGTCCAGTTCACGCATGCACGTGGGGCTGGTGACATTGACCTCCGTCAGCCAGTCGCCGATCACGTCCAGACCGACCAGTCGCATGCCACGGCGCATGAGCTCTGGGCCGACATGGGAGGCAATCCAACGATCGCGTTCGCTCAATGCCCGCCCTTCACCGCGCCCGCCAGCGGCCAGATTGCCACGAAACTCGTCGCCTTGTGGAATGCGGGCGAGGCAATAGGGCACCGGCTCGCCGTCGATCAGCAGAATGCGTTTGTCGCCGTGCACGATCTCGGGAAGATACGTCTGTGCCATGGCGAGCTGCCGCCCGTTCATTGTTAAGGTCTCGAGAATGACATTGAGGTTGGCTTCGCCCGCGCGGGCACGGAAGATCGAGCGTCCACCCATGCCATCGAGCGGCTTGAGCACGCAATCACCGTGTTCGGTCACAAACGCTTTGAGAAGCGCAGCATCGCTACTGACCAGGGTGGGTGGGCAACACTGCGGGAACAGCAGTGCGGCCAGCTTTTCGTTGAGGTCACGCAGGCCTGCCGGATCATTCACGACGCACAGCCCTTCGCGCTGTGCCATCGACAGGATCTGGGTGGCGTGCAGATAGGCCGCATCCACCGGTGGATCGGTGCGCATGAAGGCCACATCGAAGTCAGCCAGTGCTTGCCAGCGCGCGGGCCGGGCATCAAACCAGTGCTTTGGATCGTCGTGAACCTGGAGTGGCGTGACTCGAACCTGAGCCCGCCCGGCTCGTATCGCCAAGTCGCCAACTGTTGCCACGTGGATACGGTGGCCACGTCGCTGCGCCTCCAGCAATAGCGCGAAGCTGGTGTCCTTGCTCACCTTGATTGACCCAATGGGGTCCATCACCACGATCACGTCCAGCGTCACAAATTCTCCGCGAAAGCCTTTACTCGTCGTGTTGCGAGCGCTTATCTATAGTAGCATCGCCACGACGCGTGATGGTTTTTAACCCAGCATGCCTTGACAGGTGATGGCATCCGTTGCGATATAGCAACCGTGGCGCGGCCAATCCTGCGACCGTGGACGAGAGGGACCATTGGATGGATGAAAATACAGGCAATCTGACGGGGCTGCGGGTCATGGTGATCGATGACTCCAAGACCATCCGGCGTACCGCGGAGACTCTCCTGAAGAAGGAAGGCTGTGAAGTGTTTACGGCCACCGATGGTTTCGAGGCATTGTCAAAAATTGCCGACCATCGCCCGCAGATCATCTTCGTGGACATCATGATGCCGCGGCTGGATGGCTATCAGACCTGCGCCTTGATCAAGAACAATCAACTGTATCGCTCCACGCCGGTCATCATGCTGTCATCGCGAGACGGCTTGTTCGACAAGGCCAAGGGACGAATCGTGGGTTCTGAGCAGTACCTCACCAAGCCCTTTACCCGAGAGGAACTACTCTCGGCCATCAAACGGTATGTTGTGCAAGATTGAGTGTGAATTCGTGTGGGGGGGACATGACACAGACGAATCCAAACAAGCAAACAGGCGTTGAAATTGGCGCCTCGCCACACCGCGCGAAATCGGTGTGTTTGTCACGAACAGCAGCTCGGGCCGTGGGACAGAGTCCCTGCGGAGAACACGATGATGAGTGAGCAGCGTGCTCCCTTTGCGGTACTAACCGACTACGAACGCCGAAGTCTGGGCCACGTGGCTGGCGTGCCGGATCAGATCGATGCGCCCGGCATGTGGCGCGGCATCGCGTTCCGAATTGGCACACGTCGACTGGCGGCTAGCTTCGCCGACATCATCGAAATCATTTCGGTGCCTCCACTGACTCCGGTTCCTGGGGGCGAGGGGTGGTTGCTCGGGGTGGCTAACCTCCGCAGTTCTTTGCTGCCGGTGGTTGATCTCAAACAATATCTTGAAGGCGAGCGTACCGTGCAGCAGGCCGGCACGCGGGCCTTGGTGATTCGCCAAAGTGGCGGTGATGTGGCCGTGCTGATCGATGAATTGATCGGCCAAAGAAATTTCAATCAAAGTCAATTGGTGTCCAGTGAGGACATCGGAACTGGTGGTTATGCCCCTTACGTACGTCAGGCTTACCGCATGGGCGAGGTCGTTTGGGGTGTGTTCGACATGGCACGATTGACACGTACGCCGGAGTTCCGGCAGGCAGCTGCCGCATAAGGCGGCGTACTACGACGTATTCCAGGGTGAGGTTTTTGCAATGAGCACATTGGGCGCAGGCACTGGCAAAGAACGCGGCGGGATGATCAATTTCTGGATCTTCTTGCTGGTCATCGCACTCCTGGCATTGATTGCCAACGCAGTGTTGTCCACCAAATACTCGAGCGAGGAAGCCAGCGCTCGCGACAAGGTGGCCGACATTCGCGTGTTGTCGCAGCAGATCGCCAAGGCCGCACAAGACGCGGCCTCCGGTGGCGTGGATGCCTTCGACGAGTTGGCTCAGACACGAGGCAACATTCAAAAGAACATCGACGCTCTCAACAAGGGCAGCGACGACAACCCGGCCTATGCCGGTGGCAAGGTGGTGGGTGTGCCGCTGCAGCGCGTGACCGAGACTTGGAGCTCGATGAACACTGCAGCTGGGCGCATGCTGGACAGTCGTGAATTGGTGTTGGGCTTGACCGAGACGGCCGATAAGTTTGCCAGCAACGTGCCGCTGATTCAGGCCGAGATGGACGAAGTGGTGCGTGCCATGGGTGAATCCGGCAATGCCACCTTCGCGCAATTGTCCATGGCCTACCGCCAGATCGTGCTCGCCGACCGCATGCTGCGCCACGTCGCCCAGATTCGTCAGGGTGGCACCGCGGCTACTTCGGCTGCAGACCGATTCTCGCGTGACGCGACCCTGTTCAGTCAGGTGCTCGACGGCCTGTTGAATGGTTCGGCGGAGCAGAACATCAAGCGCGTCGACAGCAACGCCGCACGCCAATCGCTGGCCCGCGTGTCCACGCTGTATGGTGAAATCGAGCAGAACATTGACTCCATTCTCGCCGCTTCTTCGCAGTTGTTCGAAGTCAAGAACTCGGCCGACGAAATCTCGCAGTCCTCGGTTGAACTGCTGCAAGGCGCCGGCAACCTCAATCAGGCCTTTACCAATCTGCCGTCCAGCCGCGCCTTCCCGAACGTCTGGATCGGTATCGCGGCCGGTATCGCCGCCATCGTCGCAATCCTCGGCCTGTTGTTCACTCTGTACCGCGATCAGGTCAAGCGCTTCCGTGTCACCCAGGAATTGAACCAGCGTAATCAGGAAGCCATTCTGCGACTGCTGGACGAAATGGGATCGCTGGCAGAAGGCGATCTGACGGTACGCGCAACGGTGACCGAAGACATCACCGGCGCCATCGCGGACTCGATCAACTTCGCCGTGGAAGCTCTGCGATCGTTGGTAACAACGATCAACGAGACCGCCGTGCAGGTGGCCGCCGCTGCCCAGGAAACCCAGGCCACCGCCATGCATTTGGCCGAAGCTGCCGAGCACCAGGCGCAACAGATCACCTCGGCCTCGGCCGCGATCAACGAAATCGCCGTCTCGATCGACGAAGTGTCCAAAAACTCGGCCGAATCGGCCGACGTGGCACAACGCTCGGTGCAGATCGCCGCCAAGGGTGCGGAAGTCGTGCGCCAGACCATTCAAGGCATGGACTCGATTCGCGACCAGATTCAGGAAACCTCGAAGCGAATCAAGCGTCTGGGTGAAAGCTCACAGGAAATCGGCTCGATCGTGGAACTGATCAACGACATTGCCGAGCAGACCAACATCTTGGCACTGAACGCCGCCATTCAGGCCGCATCGGCCGGTGAAGCCGGTCGCGGATTCGCGGTCGTGGCCGACGAAGTGCAGCGCCTCGCAGAACGCTCCGCCAACGCCACCAAGCGAATTGAAACCCTGGTGCAGACGATTCAGGCCGACACCAACGAAGCGGTGAGTTCGATGGAACAAACCACCGCTGAGGTGGTGGCTGGTGCACGCCTCGCCGAAGACGCGGGTTTGGCGTTGGGTGAGATCGAAAAGGTGTCCAACGACTTGGCCGACTTGATTCAGAACATCTCCGAAGCCGCGCGTCAGCAGTCTGCTGCTGCAACCAACATCTCGGCCACGATGAACGTGATTCAGGAAATCACCACGCAGACCTCGGTCGGTGCCAGTCAGACGGCAGAGTCGATTGGGAACCTGGCTCAGCTCGCCGCCGACTTGCGTCGCTCGGTCGCCGACTTCAAGTTGCCGGGCTGAGTCCGGAACGGATCGGAGAGACGGGCCACATGGTCACACTCGAAACAGCGAGCTCGAAAATCGGCAGTCGTCCCATGGACGATGCCGAATTCGAGCGCTGGGCGCGTCTTTTGGAGACGCGTACGGGCGTGATCGTGCCGCCCGAGCGTAAGCCTTTTCTTGAAACCGGGCTACGCCGGCGCATGCGTGCCACCGGCCACACCCAGTTCGACAGTTACTACGACAGCGTTTCAACCGGGACGGGTGGAGCACTGGAATGGGCCTCGCTGGTCGATCACCTGACCGTGCACGAGACACACTTTTTCCGGCACCCGCCTTCGTTCGAGCTCATTCGTGAGCAGTGGTTGCCGCAATGGCTAGCCAAAGCGGCACCCGACGACTCCGTTCACGCCTTGTCGGTAGGTTGCTCGACAGGCGAGGAGGCGTACTCGCTCGCGCTGATGCTGGATGCTGAGTTGGCCAAGTCATCGCCGGTGCATCGTTTTGGCGTGACGGCTACCGATGTGAGTCAGTCGGCGCTCGGAGTGGCACGCACGGCGGAGTACCCGATGCGGCGTTTCGCCGAACTCCCTGCGAGCTATCGCGCAGGTATCGAAGTACTTTCCGATGGTGAGAATTTCCGTATCACCGAGCGCTTGCGCAAACGCGTGGGCTTTGCCTGCGTCAACCTGCTGCACGCCTCGCGCGCGCCGTTGCGCAAGCTGGACATCATTTTTTGCCAGAACGTCCTCATTTATTTCGCACGTGAACGCAGGCGCGAGTTGCTCGACGGCCTTGCAGGGCTGGTTCAGCCTGGAGGCTTGCTCGTTCTGGGCCCAGGTGAGGCGCCCGGTTGGAGCCATCCGCTCATGCGCAAGACGGGTGGTCCACAAACCCTGGCTTTCGTCAGGAACACGTAAAGAGACCTGGGAATGACGCCGCAAGACGACATCGATTACACCACGTTGACCTGGGTTAAAGGCGAACTCGACGAGACCCTGAAACAGGCTCGTCAGGCGCTGGAGGCCTACGTCGAGGATTCCGCCGACGCCAGCCAGATCCGCTTCTGTGCGACGTATCTGCATCAGGTGCAGGGCACCTTGCGGATCGTGGAGTTGTACGCCGCGGCCATGGTCGCCGAGGAGATGGAACAACTGGCGTCGGCCCTGCTGGATGGATCGGTCGCCGACCGTGATGAAGCCTGCGCCGTGTTGATGCGCGGCATCATGCAGTTGCCCGATTACTTGGAGCGGTTGCAGAGCGGGCACAGAGACGTGCCGATCGTGTTGCTGCCGCTGCTCAACGACCTGCGTGCCGCACGTGGTGAAAAGGGGCTGAGTGAGATCGTCCTGTTCACGCCGGATCTGAGTCGAGACCTGCCGGTCAGTGCCAGCGGCCCGGCGCAAGCCTTGCCCGAGGCCGAACTTCGGCAACGCGCCGAGGTGCTGCGCAGCCAGTTCCAGCTTGCCTTGCTCAAGTGGTTCCGCAACGATGATGTCGATGCGAATCTGCAGCGATTGACCGATGCGTGTGACCAATTGATCACCGTCACCTCCGAGATTGATGCGCGGCGATTGTTCTGGGTCACGGGTGGCGTACTGGAGGCGTTGCGCGCCAAGGCGTTTGAGCCCAGCAAGGACCTCAAGCAATCGGTTGGCAAGGTCGAACGTGAGATCAAACGTCTGGCCGATGCGGGTGAAAAGAGCTTCCGCGCCGATCCTCCCCACGAGCTGACGCGCAACCTCCTGTATTTCGTGGCCCATGCACCGACCGATCATGGCCGCATTGGCGAGTTGCGCGATGTGTTCCGACTGGGTGCGCTGTTGCCCAGTCAGGAAGAAGTCGAGCATGCGCGCGGCAGCATGTCCGGTCACAACCGCTCGTTGCTGGACACGGTTTCGGCGGCGATCAAGGAAGACTTGCTCAGGGTCAAGGATGCGCTCGACCTGCATATGCGCAACCCCTCGGCCGTCAGTGAGCAGTTGTCCGGACAAGCCGAAGTGCTGGAGCGTGTCGGTGACACGCTGGGCATGCTGGGTCTGGGCGTGGCGCGTCGGGTTGTGCTCGAACAGCGTGATGCCATTCGCGCGCTGGTCGACGGTTCGCGACCTGCCAGCGATGGGAGTCTCTTGGATATTGCCGGTGCCTTGCTGTACGTGGAGGCGTCACTGGACGAGCAGGTTCAGCATCTGGGCAGCCCTCAGCAGGCGCTGGGCGCCAGTTCGGCGCCGGTCGTGCCGGCGAACGAAACACGGCGCGTGATGAAGGCGCTGATGAAAGAGGCTCAGGTCAATTTTGACCGCGCCAAACAATGCTTTGTCGCCTACATCGAATCGAATTGGGATGCAGATCAGCTGAAAGATGCGCCCGATCAGTTGGACGAAGTCGCCGGTGCGCTGCACATCATCGACTTGCCCGAAGTCGCCGATTTTGTGGTCGGTGTTGCCTTGTTCACCAGTCGTGAGCTGTTGAAACAACGGCGTGTGCCCGACGTGGCGCAGATGGAGGCATTGGCCGACGCCTTGGCCAGCCTCGAATACTTCCTCGAAGCACAGGGTGAACAACGCCCAGGCCGCGAACGCATCCTGAGTACCGCACGCGCGGCGCTGGAAAAGCTGGGCTACTGGCCCTTGCCGGCGGGCACGGCGGCGGCGATCGATGTGCAGGATCTTGATCAGCTTGCAGCAGACGATTCCGGCTTCGATGCAACGGCTGCCTTGGTTTCTGCGACGGAAGAAGCCTTTGCTGCCAAGGATGCTGCCGTTGTCGAAGCGTCGGTCAGCGCGGCGACCGCGCTAACCGAGCCAGTTGCGGTACGTTCGTCGGAGCGCGTCGAAGCGGTGGCGCAGGTCGAACCCGTTGTGGCGGTGGACGCGCCAGCGCAGGTATCCGAGCCCATGGCCGTGGTGCATGTGCCGGTTGCCGTGCCAGTCGAAACGCGTGAAGAAGGGCCAATTACTGGAGGATTCGAGGAAGCGTCGGAAGAGATAGACGAGGAAATCCGAGAAGTCTTCGTCGAAGAAGTCGAAGAAGAGATCAACAACCTGGGCGAACTGCTGCCAGGCTGGGTTGAAGCACCCAATGACCTGGATCGACTCAAGTCGATTCGCCGTGTGTTCCACACCTTGAAGGGCAGTGGTCGCTTGGTCGGTGCGATGACTCTGGGCGAGTTCAGCTGGAAGGTCGAGAACATGCTCAATCGTGTGCTCGATCACACCATTCAACCGACCCAGCCTGTCGTCGTTCTGATCAGCAGCGCCTACGAGGTGCTGCCGGAACTGTTGGCGGCTCTGCGTGGTGAGCGCAGCGTGCGTACCGACCTTGAGGCAATGAAGTCGGTAGCCGAACGTTTGGCGGCCGGCGAACAAGTTCTGTACGTGCCGGCAGTACCTGAGCCCGAACCTCAGGTGCAGGTGGAAGTGCCTGTCGAAATCGAGGCCGTGGAAGAAGCTGTTGCTGACGCGGCTGAGGCGGTGGAAGTTCAGGCTGAGGATGCGAGCGTCGTTGAAGCGGCGCTTGAGGGCGCCGAAGCGACTGCCGAGCCGGTGGCCGAACTCGATTCCGACGAGGCTGTGCCGGTGGATGATGGCCGCGTCGAAGTTGCTGCCATCGATTCTGTACTGTTCGAGATCCTGAAGCCGGAGGTTTCAGGTCACCTCGACACCATTGATGCGTACTTGTCGATGGGCGATGCGCCGGTCAGCGATGCGCTGGTGCGTGCGGTCCACACCATGAACGGCGCCTTCGCCATGACCGAAGTGCCCATGGTGACCGAATTGACTGCGCCGCTTGAGAACTATCTCAAGCGCGTGATGGCGCATACCGGCGTTCCGTCGGCAGAAGGCAAGGCTCTGTTGGCCGAGGCAGCGGACGCGCTGCGCAATGCGGTACAGGAACTGGATTCCGACAGCCCACGCCTGAGCTCGTTGACGGATCTTGCGTCCCGAGTGGTCGCAATACGCGATGAGTTGCCTGAGGCCTTGGGTCCGACGGTTCCGACGCATCCCTTGTCTGACTCGGCCGAAGTTCCGGCGCTCAGTTCGGTGGTCGTGCTCGAGACGCCCTCGGCCGCCACGATCGATCAGGTCGGTCAGGGCGTCGTGTCGGTCGAACCGGTGTTCGAAGCTGAATCAAGCGATACGGCCGAGCCTGCAGAAGCCTTTGATGGCGCTGCACTGGCGGCCTTGGGCGAGAGCGATCTTGCCTTGACCGGCGTAGGCATGGATGGCTTGGTCGAAGAGGCCAATACCCTGCTTGCTGCCGAGGAAGTCCAAGCCGAGGAAGTCCAAGCCGAGGAAGTCCAAGCCGAGGAAGTCCAAGCCGAGGAAGTCCAAGCCGAGGAAGTCCAAGCCGAGGAAGTCCAAGCCGAGGAAGTCCAAGCC
>CAUJJS010000257.1 GCA_963205415.1 Pseudomonadota bacterium | reverse complement strand
GGTGATCGAAGAACCCTTCTGATCCCCTCCGACCCACGCTCGGAGTTACACTCCGACCACGCCGAGGGAGCTCTCCCCGGCCTTTATCCCTGGTCAATTTTCAACGAGCAGAGATGGTCAGTTTTCAACGAGCGCCAACACGCAACCTCCTGATCGTCGCACTGGCGGCCTGGGTGACCGCATCCCTCCCGGCGAGCGCCGCTGAACCGAGCCAAGCCAATCCGCGCCAAGCTTGGCAAATGCTCGATTACATCGCAGTGGACTACGCTGGCGCGGTCCAGCACGGGCGCGTGGTGGTCCCGGGCGAATACGCCGAAATGCAGGAATTCGCCGACACAGTGCGAACACAGTTGGCAGCCCTGCCTGCCGCGCCGAAGCAGCCGGCATTGGTCGCGCAGGCCGATCGGCTGGTGGCGGCGGTGGCGGCCAAGGTCGAGCCTGAGCAAGTGGCGGCACTCGCTCGTGGATTGGCTGACGACGTGCTGGCCAGCTACCCGATTGGGGCGGTGCCGGCGGCGCCGCCCCAGCCGGCCCGTGCGGCCGCGCTCTACGCCCAACAGTGTGCGGTCTGCCACGGCCCCACCGGACATGGTGACGGTTCGGCTGCGGCGGGGCTGGATCCCCCGCCGATTGCCTTCACCGACGCCGCCCGCGCTGCCCAGCGCACACCGTTCGCCCTGTACGAGGTGATTTCGCAGGGCGTATCGGGTACCGGGATGGCCAGCTTTGCCGCGTTGCCCGAAGGCGACCGCTGGGCGCTGGCGTTCTACGTGGGCAGCTTGGCGTATTCGCCGCAGGCCCGCACTGACGGCGAGGCGTTGTGGCGAAAGGATGCCGAACTGCGCGGGCGCATTCCCACGCTCGAAGCTTTGACGCGCACCAGCGAGGTCGGACTTGCCGCTTCGGTGGACGCCGAGCAGGCCTCGGCGATCATCGCCTACCTGCGCTCGCGACCGCAGGCGGTGAACGAACCGGTTGCCGACAACCGCGGACCGTTCGCGCTGGCGCGGCAGCGACTGGCCGACAGCCAGCGTGCCTATGCCGCCGGCGACACTGCACAGGCCCGTTCATTGGCCTTGTCGGCCTATCTGGATGGTGTGGAGCCGGTCGAGCCGACGCTGGCCACACGCGATGCCGCCTTGATGCGGGACATCGAAACTGCCATGGCCCGGTTCCGCACCCAGATCGGCCAGGGCACCGCACCGGCGGAGGTATCGGCGCAGGCGGTGCAGATCACCGAGCTGTTCGATCGCGCCGAGACGGTGCTGCAGGACACGGACATGGATACGACTACGGCCTTCCTCGGCAGCTTCACCATTCTGGTGCGCGAGGGCCTGGAAGCGCTGCTGATCGTGATCGGCATGATCGCGTTTCTGCGCAAGGCCGAGCGCCGTGAGGTGCTGCCCTTTGTGCATGCCGGCTGGATCGGCGCGCTATTGGCCGGGGGGATAACCTGGATGGTGGCGACCTATCTGGTGGGCATCAGTGGCACCAACCGCGAGGTCACCGAAGGTGTGTCGGCGCTGTTCGCTGCGGTGGTGTTGCTGAGCGTGGGCATCTGGATGCACCAGAAGAGTCTGGCCGGGCGCTGGCAGCAGTATCTGCACGCGAAGATGTCGGCGGCATTGACGCGGCGTTCGGCGATCTTCCTGTTCCTGCTGGCCTTTGTCGCGGTCTATCGCGAGGTGTTCGAGACGATCCTGTTCTACATCGCGATGTGGAGCGAACAGGCTTCCAGCGCAATTATCGCGGGCCTCGTGGCCGGAAGCGTGGTTCTCGCCGCGGTGGCGTACTGGATGCTGCGCATGAGCAAGCGCCTGCCGATCGGCCGGTTTTTCTCGATCAGTTCGATCCTCATTGCGGTACTGGCGGTCATTCTGGTCGGCAAAGGCGTCGCTGCCTTGCAGGAGGCTGGCTGGGTGTCGCAGGTGCTGGTCACCGCGCCTCGCATCGAATGGCTCGGCGTCTACCCGTCCTGGCAGTCGCTGTTGGCGCAGCTGACCGTCGCAATCGCTGCGGCAATCGGCTTCTTCGTCAATACCCGCACTTCACGCGCCTTGGCACGGGAGGCCAAATCATGAGATGGATGCCATGAGCCAATGTGAATGCCACGACACGGCGGCGGCGCTGAGCGCCAATACTGACCACGCCCGCCGACGTGTGTTGTGGATCGTGCTGGCGATCAACCTGTTGCTGTTCGCTGGCGAGTTCGGTGCCGGCTGGTGGGGCGATTCCAGCGCGCTGCAGGCCGATTCGCTGGACAGCCTGGGCGATGCGCTAGTCTACGGGCTGAGTCTGTGGGTGATCGGCGGCACGCTGCGTCAACGCAGCAAGGCCGTGTTCCTCAAGGGTTGGATCCAGGCGTTGTTCGGTGTTGCGGTGCTGGTGGAGGTCGGTCGTTGCGCCTGGTTCGGCACCGAACCACTGGCTCTGGTCATGGCTATCGCGGCCACCGTGGCTTTGGTCGGTAACCTGGCCTGTTTTGCGCTGCTCACCCGGTTCCGCAGGGACGACATGAACATGCGTTCGGTCTGGCTGTGCTCGCGCAATGATCTGGTCAACAATCTCGGCGTGATCGCGGCCGCCGGCCTGGTCGCCTGGCTCGATGTGGCTTGGCCGGATCTGGTCATCGGCGCGCTGGTCGCGGCGCTGTTCCTGCACACGGCCGCGCACGTGTTGTCAGGTGCGTGGAAGGACTGGCAGCAAAGTGATGGTCTTGCTTCGCAAGATTCCCGATCCACGTCTTGCGCTTCGCGACGTTGAAGAACAAGGATCCAGGCCATGAGCGATTGCGGTTTCCATCACGAAGCCAAGAATGTTGCTGAGCGTCGGGTGTTGTGGATTGCCCTGGTACTGAATGCGGCCATGGCGGTCATTGGCGGTGTGGCCGGCTGGATCGCACAATCCGCCGGCCTGCTGGCCGATGCGCTGGACATGCTCTCCGACGCCACAGCCTATGCGATCGGATTGATTGCCATTGGGCGGACCGCTCGCTTCAAGGCCAATGCGGCCTGGCTGAGCGGTAGCGTGCTGCTGGTGCTCGGTGTGGGGGTATTGATCGAAGTGGGGCGTCGCGTGCTGCATGGCGCCGAGCCGCTGAGTGGTTGGATGATCGGCACCGCGTTGTTGTCGCTTGCGGTGAACGTCTACGTGCTGCGCTTGCTGGCGCCGCTGAAGTCAGGTGAGGTGCATTTGCGAGCAACCTGGCTGTTCACCCGCGCGGACGTGGTGGCCAACGTAGGCGTGATTCTCGCCGGTGTGCTGGTGCTATGGCTCGGCTCACCCTATCCGGACTACATCATCGGCACCCTGATCGGCCTGTACGTCATCAAGGAGGCTGTGGAAATCCTCGGCGACGCACGGCAGGCGCGGCAGGATGCGCGGAACCCCGGCAATGCGGCCGAGTAAGACCATGTCGCCCTGGTTCGGCCACTCGCCCAAGTCGCCTTCGGAGAAGGCGTTGCCTGATGCAATTTCATAACAGCCCGGCCTGCCGGTATCATGTGCTGATGCTTGCGACCACTCCCGCTCCCGGCACTCTGCTCGGCCGTCTGCGCGCTTCGGCGTGGCTGGCGGTGCTGATGCTGCTGGTGTTCACGATGAAAATCGGCCTGGCCGCCGCTTGTGCCAAGCACGACTTCGCCGATTTGGGGTTGTCCTACGGAGTGTCCCCGGAAACCGTGATGACCGCTGCCCAGGCCGACACCGATGGTGGAGAACCCACCAAGGGTTCGCTGCCGCATGCAGGTACCTGCACCCACTGCGGTTGCCATCATGCAGCCGCTGTTCCCGTGTCGACCTGTGCCATGACGATGTGCTTGGCGAAAGAGGGGTTCGGCTACGCCCCGGATACGGCCCACAGCGCGCCTACGTTCGTGGAGCTTCGACCCCCGATCACCTGATCGACACCTGCCAGCCCTCCGCACCTAACCCGAGTGCCGGAGGACATTGTCGATTCAGAGGATTGATTCATGCCTGTTTTCCGTTTGTCACGACGACATTTCGTCGTACGTGCGGCCGTCGCCCTGCTGGCGATAGGCCCTTGGCTCGCACCTGCCTGGGCCACTGACGCCAGCATCGCTCCGCCCGCCATCCGCCAGGCGCTGCAAGCCGCTTGGCAGCAACACCCGTCTTACCGCGCGACCGAGGCGCAATTGGCCGCAGCCCGTGCCCACCTGACCGCCGCGGGACAGCCGCTGTACAACCCAGAGTTGGAGCTATCCAGCGACGATGAAGGCGCTGACCGCACGACCAGTGCCGGCCTGAACCTGACGCTGGACCTGAGCGGCAAACGTCGGGTCCGTCGCGATGCCGCCAGCGCCCGTGTCGATCAGGTCGCCGCTGAAGCACGAGTACACCGTCGCGATTTCGCCCGACAGTGGTTCACCGGTTGGGCCGACCTGCAGACGGCGCAGCAGCGCGTGCGTACCGGCGAACGTCGGTTGGCATTGGTGACCCGCTTTGGAGAGCTGGCCGAGAAGCAGTTCGCTGCCGATGACATTTCCGGTCTGGAACGCGATCTAGCGTTTCTCGCCCGCGATGAAGCGCAGGCCGAACAGGCACAACTGCTGGCCGAACAGGCCGATGCCGAGGCCCGTTTTCGCGTGGTGGGCGGCACCTCGGAGTGGATCGCCGGCACGGCGTTGCCGACCGATGCGCTGCCTACGCCAGATCCAATCGATGGCGGTCTTGAAACCCTGCCGGACTGGCAGGCCGCACAAGCCGCCGCCACAGCAGCCGAGCGCGAAGTCACGGTGGCGCGGCGCAACCGCATCGCCGATCCGACCATCGGCGCCTACACCGGACGCAAGAAGTACGACCTGGGTGGGCCCACCGACAATGTAGTCGGGGTCGCCGTCACCATTCCGCTATTCGTGCGCAACTCCTACCGCGCCGACGTGGTCGCCGCCCAAGCCGATGCGGACATGGCACAGGCGGATCTGCAGCGCGTGCAACTGGAACTGGAAACCGATCGCCGCCGGGCCACTAACAGCTATGCCGCGGCCGTTTCGGCCTGGAAGCGGTGGAAAGGCAGCCGCGGCACTGACGTGGAACGCCGCGCCAACCTGCTGGAGAAGCTCTGGCGCGAGGGCGAACTCTCCACCGCCGATTACCTGCTGCAGCTCAAGCAGACCCTCGACACGCAACTCGCCGGTGCCGAACTCGAAGCGCGCCTGTGGCGCCACTACGCCGATTACCTTGCCGCCACCGGCCAGCTCGAACGCTGGGCTGGCTTGGAGGGCACCCCATGAGAGCCATTCCGATGACCCCGTTCCGATTGATGACCCTGCCGCTCACTGCGGCACTGCTGCTGACGATCGCCGCGTGTTCGAAATCGTCCGACACTGAATCTGCCCAGGCACCCAACGCCGAAAAAACTACCGAGGCCGATCACGCCGAGTCGGGCGAAGCGGACCATGCCGAAGGTGCGGAAGCGCACGTTGAAGCAGGCGAAGAAGGCGAAGCCGCCGAGCCGGTGAAGATGGACGAAGCCGCGCTCGAAGCCGCCGGGATCAAACTGCAAACGCTGCAACCGTCCTTGCTCAGCGAGGAATTGCGTGCGCCGGGCGAAGTGGTCGACAGTGCCTACGGCACGACCTTGATCACGCCCCGCGTCGAAGCGCTCGTGGTCCGTCGGCACGCCAAGCTCGGAGATGAAGTGCGCACCGGCGCGCCGCTGGTCACGCTGGCGAGCGTCGAGGTGTCCGACGCGCAAGCCGAGCTGCGCATCGCCGAACAGGAATGGCGGCGTGTCTCGGCGTTGGGCCGTGAGGCCGTCGCCGGTCGCCGCATCACCGAGGCCAAGGTGGCAGTCGATCGCGCCCGCGCCAAGGCGCAGGCCTATGGTTTGCCGGGGACCGCCAGTGGCGGTGTGAACGGCCAATTCACATTGACCGCGCCACACGCGGGCCGTATCACTGAGGATGAGTTCGTCGTGGGCGAACGTATCGAACCAGGCAAGGCGTTGTTCCGCCTGGTTGACGAGTCGATCGTGTGGGTGGACGCCAAGCTGCCATCCGGCACGGTTTCCCGGATCGAACCAGGAAGTCAGGCCACCGTTGTCGTGGGCGGTGAACGCCTCGCCGGCAAGGTGATGCGCAGTGCACACCGCACCTCCGACGCGACCCGCACCGCCTCTGTCCGGCTCGAAGTGCCGAACCAGGATGATCGACTGCACGGTGGCGATTTCGTCGAGGTGTACTTCGAGGCGGCGTCCGCTGCCAACACCGACAACAAAGCGGCGACCCAATTGGCGGTACCGACCGACGCGCTGGTGCAGCTCGAAGGCGAGACCGTGGTGTTCCGCCGCAATGCGGCTGGCGCGCTGGAACCCGTGCCGGTGCGTGCGGGTGAGGTGATTGGCGATCGCACGGTGATCCGCGAAGGTCTCAAGACGGGCGACACCGTGGTCGTGGCCGGCGCCTTTGCGGTCAAGTCGCAGATGCTCAAGGCGCAACTGGGAGAGGGTCATGGTCATTGATCTCTCCCTCGTGATACGCGGAGGTGCACCATGCTGAATCGCCTGGTCGAACTTTCCCTGCGCTACAAGTTTCTGGTACTGATCGCCTTCGCGGTGGTGGCCTTCCTCGGCATCAGTGCGGTGCGCAACGTGCCCATCGACGCCTTCCCGGACGTCACGCCCGTCCAGGTCAACGTCTATACCGAATCCCCCGGCCTGGCCGCGGAGGACATCGAACTTCTGTTGACGACCCCGATCGAATCGGCGCTCGCCGGTCTGCCGAAAGTGCAGGAAATCCGATCGGTCAGCCTGTTTGGTCTGTCATATGTCGCCGTCTATTTTGAGGACGACATGGACATCTATTTCGCCCGTCAGCTGGTCAACGAGCGGCTGCAGGAGATTGGCGATCGACTGCCCGAAGGCTACGGCAAGCCGAGCATGGGGCCCAATACCTCCGGCTTGGGCCAAGTGTTCTGGTACACGGTCGAGCGCGCTCCGGGCGTCAGCAAGGACCAGGTCACCGACATGGACCTGCGCACCTGGCAGGAATGGACGGTGCGCCTGATCCTGCGCACTGCGCCCGGTGTCGACGACGTGACCTCTTGGGGCGGTGGCGAACGCGAGTATCAGGTGCAGATCGATCCGCAGCGCCTCTATGCCCGTGGACTGGGTTTCGGCGATGTCATCAACGCCATCCCGGCCAACAACGGCCAGGTTGGCGGCAACGTCATGGATGTCGGTCGCGAGCAGTTCCTGGTGCGCGGCTTGGGCCTGCTTAAATCGACGCAGGACATCGGCGCGATCGTGCTGAAATCCGAGCACGGCGTGCCGGTCTATCTGCGCGATGTGGCCACCGTGGTGGAAGCCCCGGCACCGCGTTTTGGTGCGGTGACCCGCGACGGCGAGGAAGTCGTGCTGGGCATGGCCCTGGCGCGCATCGGCGAGAACGCCAAGGACGTGGTCGAAGCGGTCAAGGGCAAACTCGATGTCGTCCGTGACGCCTTGCCCAAAACCATGGTGCTCAAGCCGATCTACGAGCGCACCGATTTGGTCAACAAGGCGGTCGGCACCGCGACGCGGGCCCTGATCGAAGGCTCGCTGCTGGTAGCGATCATCCTGTTCCTGTTCCTAGGTGAACTGCGCTCGGCGCTGGTCGTGATCGTGACGTTGCCACTGGCGATGCTGATTGCCTTCATCGGGATGGGCCAAGTTGGCCTGTCGGCCAACCTGATGTCGCTGGCTGGATTAGCGATCGGCATCGGCATGATGGTCGACGGCGCGGTGGTGATGGTCGAGAACGCCTTCCGGATCATGGCCGAGCGTCTCGAACACGGCGAGAAGGTCGACAGGACCTCCGCGGTGCTGGCGGCGGCGAAGGAAGTGGCCAATCCGATTACCTTTGCGATCGGCATCATCATCGTCGTGTTCCTGCCGCTGTTTGCGCTGGAAGGCCTCGAAGGCAAGATGTTCAAGCCGATGGCTTTCAATATTGCCTTCGCAATGGCCGGTTCGCTGATCCTGAGCCTGACCCTGATCCCGGTGCTGGCCTCGATGATCCTCAAGCCCAAGCCGGAGCGCGATACGTGGCTGGTCGCCAAAATCAAACGCGGCTACCGGCCGCTGTTGGACAAGGCGCTGGCACGCAAGCGGGTGGTCGTGGTCAGCGCCCTCGTCGCACTGTTGGCGAGCTTGGCGTTGTTCCCGTTCCTGGGTAAGGAGTTCATGCCGCAGTTGCAAGAAGGCTCGATCATGTGGCGCGTCACGGGCATCCCGTCGACTTCGCTGAACGAATCGATCAAGACCAGCAACACCATTGCCAAGGCATTCGAGCAGTTTCCGGAGGTCGAGACCACGCTGGCGATGATCGGCCGCGCCGAGAAAGGCGAAACTGCCGACGTCAACTACATGGAAATCTACACCGCCCTCAAACCTGAGGACGAGTGGAAGTCCGGCCGAAACATCAAGCAACTCGAAGAAGCCATGCAGGAGACGCTGGAGAAGGTCGTGCCCAACGTGGTGCCGGGCTACACCCAACCGATCCAGATGCGCGTGGAGGAATTGATCTCGGGCGTGCGTGCGACCTTGGCGCTGAAACTCTATGGCGAAGACCTGGAGGAACTCGACCGCATCAGCGGCCAGCTCAAGACTGTCCTCGGCAAGGTGCAAGGGGTGGCCGATCTGTCGCTGGAGGCCAATGTCGGCAAGCCGCAGATTCGCATCCAGGTCGATCGGGATGAACTGGCCCGTCACGGCATGAATGCCGAGGAAGTGCTCACCATCGTCCGCAATGGCCTGGGCGGTGAGCCGGTGAGTGTGCTGCTCGATGGCGTGAAGCGGTTCGACATCGCGGTGCGGTTGAGCGATGCGACTCGCGATTCGGTCGAGGCCTTGCGGAAGATCCCGTTGCGCACGGCCGCCGGCGCCTTGGTGCCGTTGTCGGAGGTTGCTGACGTGAGTGTGGCCGAAGGCTACTCGTTCGTTCGCCGCGAGCAACTGCAGCGCTATGCCGTGATCCAGATGGACGTGCGCGGCCGAGACGTTGACGGTTTCGTCAAGGAGGCTGAGGCCGCGATCAAACAGCAGGTGACGCTGCCCGCAGGTTACTGGATCGAGTGGGGCGGCGCATTCGAGAACCAGCAACGCGCCTTGGCGAAGTTGGCGTTGATCGTGCCGATTACGATCTTCTTCATCTTCGTGCTGCTCTACACCGCGTTCAACTCGATCAAGTACGCCGCGCTGATCCTGGCCAACGTGCCGTTCGCCACCATCGGCGGCTTGCTCGCACTGTTTGTCACCGGCCAGTATCTGTCGGTGCCCTCGGCGATCGGCTTCATTGCAGTATTCGGCGTGGCCATGCTCAACGGCATCGTGTTGGTGAGCTTCCTCAACGAATTGCGCGACAAGGGACGATCGGTGCGTGAGGCCGTGATCCAAGGTACGGCTTTGCGTTTGCGCCCTGTGCTGATGACGGCCAGCGTCGCGATCCTGGGCCTGGTGCCGATGCTGCTGTCCAGCGGCGTCGGCGCCGAGACCCAACGTCCGTTGGCGACGGTGGTCGTGGGCGGCCTGATCAGCTCGACGTTTCTGACACTGATCCTGTTGCCCGTCTTGTACGAATGGCTGGAAAACCGCGCTGAGCGCAAAGCACAGGAGACCGCTCCATGAAACAGATCAAGGCGTTCGTGCACCGCAACCGGGTCTCTGATCTGGTCCACGCGCTGGAAGCCGCAGGCTTCCAGCGACTGAGCCTGTTCGACGTGAAAGGCCTGCTGCGCGCCCTGAGTGCGCGAGAACAGGAGTACTCGGTCGAATTCGGAGATCAGGTGATCAGCGAAATCCAGTTGGAACTGTTCTGCGACGACACCGACGTGGCTCGTGCGGTGGAAATATTCCGCCTCGTCGGCCGAACCGGACATGCGGACGCGGGCTGGATCTACGTCAGTACGATCGAACAATCGCTGCCAATCAACGACATGCCATGAGCGTGTGGGCGCTTGAAGGAAATTGCCATGAAACTGATCGTTGCATTCATCCGCCCCTCCCACGCCGAGCCGGTTGTGCGTGCGCTTGAGCAGGCGGGCCTGTACCACCTCTCGCTCAGTCGGGTGCATGGCGTCGTGCAACCCGACGCGCCCGTCGTACGAGCGGACATGGGCGCAGAAGGCGAGCTGGAGGTTCGACTGGAGGCCTATTGCGAGGACGCGCGCTTTGAGCAGGCCGTCGAGCTGATTCGAGAAACAGGACACATTGGCAGTCTCCCCTCGGGGGCCTTGTTCGTCCACCCGGTGGACCACGCCTGGATCGTGAGCCAAGCAGTCACAGGAGAAGGGTGATGGGCGCAGGCCACGATCACGGCATCAGCGAAATCAAGCACGAGAAACCGCTGTGGTGGGCGTTCGGCTTGACATTGTTGCTGCTCGTTGAAAATTGACCATAAATCGAGGGTTCTGCTCGCTGAAAATTGACCAGGGTGTTCTGACCTAACCTGCCGGCCTTTTGGACCGGCAGGGAGACGAGGTGCACACCATGGCAACGTACGCAAAGGTGCG
>CAUJJS010000256.1 GCA_963205415.1 Pseudomonadota bacterium | reverse complement strand
TTCACCGAGCCGCCGCCGCGTTACTCCGAAGCCAGTCTGGTCAAGGCGCTGGAGGAGTACGGCATTGGCCGTCCTTCAACTTACGCCAGCATCATCCAGACCTTGCAGAACCGTGAGTATGTGTATCTGGATGCGCGTCGTTTCCGACCGACCGACGTAGGTCGGGCGGTGGCCAAGTTCCTCTCCAGCCACTTCACCCAGTACGTGGATTACGACTTCACCGCCAAGCTCGAAGACGAACTGGATGCGGTCAGCCGTGGCGAGGAGGAATGGGTGCCCCTGATGGCGCGCTTCTGGAAGCCCTTCAAGGCGCTCGTCGAGGAAAAATCCGAGAGCGTGGATCGTTCCGAAGCCACCGGCTCGCGGGTGCTGGGCGATGATCCGGCCAGTGGCAAGCCCATCAGCGTGCGCTTGGGGCGCTTCGGGCCGTTTGCGCAGATCGGCACCAAGGAAGACGAGGACAAGCCACGTTTTGCATCGCTGCGGCCGGGGCAGAGCATCCACACCATCAGCCTGGAAGATGCGCTGGAGTTGTTCAAACTGCCGCGCACGCTCGGCATGGACGGCGAGGACGAGGTCACCGTGGCCGTCGGCCGCTTTGGCCCCTTCGCCAAGCGGGGCAGCACCTATGCTTCGCTCAAGAAGGAAGACGATCCTTACACCATCGAGCTGGATCGTGCCTTGTTCTTGATCCGCGAGAAGGAAGAGATCGCCGCCAATCGCATCATCAAGCAGTTCGAGGGTTCGGATATCCAGGTGCTCAACGGGCGCTTCGGACCGTACCTGTCCGACGGTGCGCTCAACGGCAAAATCCCCAAGGATCGTGAACCGGCGTCGCTCACGCTGGAAGAAGTCACCCAGTTGATGGCCGAAACCGGCAAGCCGGTGCGCAAAGGCTTTGGGCGCAAGGCCGCGAAGAAAGCGCCGGGCAAGAAATCGGCGCCGACCAAAACGGCCGACAAGCCTGCCGCCAAAAAGACGGTAGCCAAGAAAGCCGTGGCCAAGAAGTCGGCGACCAAGAAAGCCGCCGCCAAGAAAACCCCGGCCAAGAAAGCGGCGGCCAAGAAGGCGTCGACAAAGAAAGCACCGCCCCAGTAATCGCCCATCGATCCGAATTGACGAGGCAACTCAGGGTTCAGTTGGCGGCGGTGCCTGTTCCTGTGCCTGATCGATCTGCTGTTGCAGGGCTTTTTGCTGCTCCTGCAACTGGGCTTCGGCGGCACGCGCCTTGTCGATGGGTTCTTGAATGGCGCGCCGGAGCTCTTGGTGTTGCTCCGGAGCCGGCGCTGGAGCTGGCTCGGGGTTTGCGCTACAGGCGACAAGCTGGGATGCGAGCATGCCGATCACGGCATAGGCCAGGCGGCGGTGCAGTGTCATGGTTGAGCTCCTTCACGGGATGCGGAAGCGGCATCGTCGGGCCAATGCCGTACGGTAGCAATGCCGCGGATCGCCTCGATGTCCACGTCGATCTGGCGCTGCCGACGACGCAACACGCCGGCATCCTCGCCACCGGCTGCAATTTTCGGATCGAGCGCGGCGCGCTGCTGGCGAAGATCCCAGAGCGATTGTCCGAGACGATAGGCTTCGCCGTAGGAATCCTGAGTGCACGACGCATTGCTTGCTTGTCCCACACGGCCCGCGTTCCAGCCGTCGAGATCGCTGCAGGCCGGCGTATCGGCAGCGATGGCGGGCAGGGCGATGGCGCTGGTGAGCAGTAGGGTGGTGAGTTTGTGCATGCAGGCCTCCGGCGTTGATGGCACTATCCTAGCGCGAGCTTATCGGAGTCAGGCCATGTTGAATTCGCACTGGCGGCTGGATGGCCAAACCGCCTTGGTGACGGGCGCCAGCGCGGGCATAGGTTTGGCGATTGCACGCGAGTTGTTGGGTCTGGGTGCCGACGTGATGCTGATCGCGCGCGACCCCGATGCCTTGGAGCGTGCGCAGGACGAGCTGAGCGAGGACTTTCCGGAGCGCTGCCTGCGGACCCATGCCGCCGATGTCGCCGATGCCGAGGCGCGCGAGGATCTGTTTGATCGCATCGAGGACGAGGGCATCGAACTCCAACTCCTGATCAACAACGCCGGCACCAATGTCTCGCGCGCGGCGATGGACTATGCCGAGGACGAGTGGCGCCATATCTTCGAGACCAACGTGTTTGCAGCCTTCGAAGTGTGCCGCTGCGCCTATCCGCTGTTGAGCCGTCAGGCAGCCAGTGCCATCGTCAATGTCGGCTCGGTTTCAGGCCTCACCCATGTACGCACCGGCGCGCCCTATGGCGCCAGCAAGGCCGCGCTGCACCAGCTCACCCGCAATCTGGCCTGCGAATGGGCGACTGACCGCATCCGCGTGAATGCGGTAGCGCCGTGGTACATCCGCACCCGACGCACGGCCGGACCCTTGGCCGATGCGGAGTATCGCGAAGAGGTGTTGGCGCGCACGCCACTCGCGCGAATCGGTGAGCCGCGCGAGGTCGCCGCTGCGGTGGCGTTTCTGTGCCTTCCTGCCTCGTCGTACATCACCGGCCAGTGTTTGGCGGTGGATGGCGGCTTCAGTCAGTTCGGTTTTTGAACCACGCCACGGAAAAGCATGTCCCTGAAAGGCACGATCGTGCGTAACCCAATGGAGGCATGACGCGAACAGTGCGTCACCTCGATCGCTAGCGGAGGCGCAATCATGAACAGCCATACGAACCCTACTCCGAGGATGTGCTTGTCGTCGGTCCTTGCGGCCTTGCTGGCGCTGCCAGTCGCCGCTGGCGCGCAAAATTTTGCCGACGACACCCTGCCTGCCGCGGCGGCCGGCCAGTTGCTCCGGTTGGAACCAGGGCAATCGGCCTCCATCATCCTGCAGTCTCAGGATTTGGCCAGAGGGTCGACAGCCGCGTGGACCCTTCGTCGCATCGAGGTCTATGCCGACGATGCCCAACTCTGGGTGATGGGCCCCAAGGGGCGTGTACCCAGCCCCCGCAGCCTGCAACGGCACTATGTCGGCTACCGCTCAGGACACGAGCGCATAGCCCTGTCGCTGGCGCCTGATGGCCATTTCGGCGAGGGCCTGTTGTTGGATGAAGAAGGCAGCTGGAGCCTGAGCCTTACGCCTGATACGGCCGGCGCGCAGTGGCAGCGCCGTGCGACCGAGGCCAAAACGCCCGACGGTCACCAGCCTTCCTCGGATTGCTTTGGCGGGCTGGATAGCCCACCTGCACCGCTCCAGAATCTACACCTTCAGGCCGCCGCAACACCGGATGCGGTGCAGGTCGCCACGCGCAAAGTGACGCTGGCAATCGACACCGACAACGAATTGATGCAGCAGAAGTTTGCCAATGACGCCACGGCTGCGAGCAACTATCTCGCCGCCTTGGTGACGCAGATGAGCGCGATCTATGAGCAGGACTCGGCAGCGGGCGGCGGCCAGATCAAACTGGAAATCGGTACCCAGATCCTGAGGCCTTCCACCACGACGGACCCCTATCCGAGTGCAGTGGGTGGCGATCAGGTCGCGCAACTCAATGAGTTCGGTGCCTTCTGGATGGGTAATTATCCCTATGCCACTTATCCGCGCGCCTTTGCGCTGATGATCTCGGGCAAATCTTCCAATGCCAATAGTGCGGCTGGGATTGCCTGGTTGATCACATCGGGCAGCTACTGCGCGGCCACGGGCCAGAACTTTGGTGGGCAAACCTTCGGCCATTACAGCGTCAGTCGGGTATTCAAATTTGCGGGTTCCAACGCCAGTCACGATGTCATCCTTGTGGCACACGAACTGGGCCACAACTTCGGCTTAGCCCACACCCATTGCACCGATACCAGCGGTAACCAGCCAAGAGCCACCAGCACCCTCGACCAGTGCTTTGCCGGGGAAGCCGGCGCCGGCTGTTACAGCGGGGCGACGTCCTGCCCCAGCAGCGGGCCTGGCGCGCCCAAGGGAACTTTGATGAGCTATTGCCACGTCAATGGCTGCGGCTCACCCAACGTCGGTGCGGTTCATCCCGTTCAAGTCACGGTACTCAATAATCGCATTGCCAGTCAGCCATCCAGTTGCGTGGTGCCGATCAACTCGAACAACCAGCCGCCCACCATCACGGCACCTTCCAGCCTTAGTGTGACCGAGGACGTGTCTTCGGCCCTGACGGGAATCTCCTTTACTGACCCCGATGCCGGCAATGGTTCGCTCACGGCCACCTTCAGCGTGGCGAGCGGCAGCGTATCGGCGACCAGCAGCGCCGGTGTCACGGTGGGTGGCAGCAGCACGGCGCGTACGCTCAACGGCAGCCTCACCAATCTCAATGCTTTCATTGCGGCCAGCAAGCTGAGCTACACCACGGCATTGAACGCCACGGCACCCGTCTCTTTGACCGTGAACGTCAACGACAACGGCAACACTGGCAGCGGCGGTGCGCAGTCAGATACGGAAACCGTCAGCCTCATTGTCAACGCGGTCAATGACTCGCCCAGCGTGGCGGCGCCTGCCAGCATCACCGTGACCGAGGATGTGCCCACAGCAGTGACGGGCATCGTCTTTAGCGACCTCGATGCAGGCAGTGGCAATCTCACCGCCATTTTCAGCGTCGCGAGCGGCAGTGTATCGGCGACCAGCAGCGCCGGCGTCACGGTGGGTGGCAGCAGCACAGCCCTCACCCTCAACGGCAGCCTCACCAACCTCAATGCCTTCATTGCGGCCAGCAAGTTGAGCTACACCACGGCGTCGAACGCCACCACCGCTGTCATCTTGACGGTAACGCTCAACGACAATGGCAACACCGGCAGTGGCGGGGCGCAATCGGGCAGTGCCGCGATCGGCATCAACGTCAGTGCAGTCAACGATGCGCCCAGCGTCGCAGCACCCGCGCAACGGCTATTGCCGAGCACGGGCGTCAGCGCGGTCTCGGGCATCAGTTTCAGCGATGTGGATGCCGCTAGCGGCTCGCTTTCGGTCACCCTGAGCGCACCGCCATTGATCGCGGTGGCCGGCACCGACAGCGGGGGTGTCACCACGTCGGGAAGCGGCTCCACCCGGAATTTCCAGGGCACACTCAGCAACCTCAACGCCTATTTCGGTGGCGGCCAAGCCACGCTGGTCACGACCGGATTCATCGGCCCGGGAAATCTTTCCATCGATATCAACGACAACGGCAACACCGGTTCGGGCGGCGCGAAGAACGCAAACGCGACGATCACCCTGCACGGTATTCTGTATGCGGATGGCTTTGAATAAGCCGCCGTTCAAGCCGTCGAGCTGGCCTCGGGATGCCGTGCCAACCACGCCGCCAGCGCCTGACGGTAGGCGTGAAGTTCCTCGGCGTAGGTGTCGTTGACGCAAGGGTCGCAGCCGCTGTTGCAGCAGTCGCTGGGCAGCGGTGCCTCGGGCGGCTGCGGACGGGGATCGATGGCTGCGGCGGCAGAGTCGCTCATGGCTTCATTTTGGCACGCGCGAAGGCCTCCGCCAGTGCTGAGCTGTTGTTGGCCGGCTTCGATGCCTGTGTGGCAGGTTTTGAATGGCGTGATGGCGGCGCCGAATCCCGGCCTTGGCGCGCGGGCGTGCTCTGGCCCGGCTCATCACTCAAGCGCATCGACAGGCCGATGCGCTGGCGTGGCACGTCCACCTCCATCACCTTGACCTTGACGATATCGCCGGCCTTGACCACCTCGCGTGGGTCCTTGACGAACTTTTCCGACAAGGATGAGACGTGTACCAAGCCATCCTGATGCACGCCCAGATCGACGAAGGCACCGAAGGCGGCGACATTGGAGACCACCCCTTCCAGCACCATGCCGGGCTTGAGGTCGCGGATGTCCTCCACGCCCTCGGCAAAGCTCGCGGTCTTGAATTGCGGTCGCGGATCGCGGCCGGGCTTTTCCAGTTCCTTGAGGATGTCGCGCACCGTGGGCAGGCCGAATTTCTCGTCGGTAAAACGCTCGGGGTTGATCGTTCGCAGGAAGCTGGCATCGCCAATCAGCGACTTCACCTCACGCCCGCTGTCGGCAAGGATGCGTTCCACCACCGGATAGGCTTCCGGATGCACGGCTGAGGCGTCCAAGGGGTCCACACCATCGCGGATGCGCAGGAAGCCTGCGCATTGTTCGAAGGCCTTCTCGCCCAGTCGTGGCACCTTCAGCAGCGACTTGCGGCTGGCAAAGGGGCCGTGGGCATCGCGGTGTTTGACCACGTTTTCGGCCACGCTGGCCGAGAGGCCGGCCACGCGCGTGAGCAAGGCCGCCGAAGCCGTGTTCACATCCACGCCCACCGCATTCACGCAGTCTTCCACCCGCGCATCCAGGGTGCGCGCAAGCTTCACCTGGTTCACATCGTGCTGATACTGGCCCACGCCGATGGACTTGGGATCGATTTTCACCAGCTCGGCCAAGGGATCTTGCAGGCGGCGCGCAATCGACACTGCACCCCGCAGGGACACATCGAGCTCGGGAAATTCGCGTGCAGCCAACTCGGAGGCCGAATACACCGAAGCGCCGGCTTCGCTCACCACGATCTTGCCGATGCCCAACTCGGGCAATTTGCGAATCAGTTCGCCGGCGAGCTTGTCGGTTTCGCGTGAGGCCGTGCCGTTGCCGATCGCGATCAGGTTCACGCCATGCTTGCGACACAGCAGTCCCAATTCGCCGAGCGCAGCATCCCATTGCCGGCGCGGCTCGTGCGGATAGACCGTGGTGGTGGCGAGCAGCTTGCCGGTGGCATCGACCACGGCGACCTTCACGCCGGTGCGGATGCCCGGATCCAGCCCCATCACCACCTTGGGGCCCGCCGGAGCCGCCAGCAGCAAGTCCTTGAGGTTGTCACCGAACACGCGGATGGCTTCGTCTTCGGCGATGGCGCGGGCCTGCCCGAGCAAGTCGATGCCAAGGTGCAGGTGCAGCTTCACCCGCCACGTCTGCCGCACGGTATCGAGCAACCAGCGGTCGGCGGCACGCCCCTGATCGCGGATGCCAAGCTGCACCGCCACGCGGCCTTCGGCTTCGCTGTGGCCTGCTGCGATGGCGTCGTCGATGGCTTCCGCGGCAATGACTTTGGGCGCGCTGCTGGAAAAGGGCAGCAAGGCCACGTCGAGGATTTCTTCCTTGCTGGCACGCAGCAGCGCCAGCAAGCGGTGCGAGGGAATCTGCGCGATGGCTTCGAGGTGCTCGAAGTAATCTCGATACTTCGCGCCTTCGTTTTCCTTGCCCGCAATCACCTTGGCGCGCACGCGACCAAAGTCGTGCAGGAAGCTGCGCATGCGCCCGACCAGTTCCGGGTCTTCGGCGAATCGTTCCAGCAGGATTGCGCGCGCACCGTCGAGTGCGGCCTTGACATCATTCACGCCCTTGTCGGCGGCGACAAATGTTTCTGCGGTGGCTTCCGGTGACAGCGAAGGATCGGCGAACAAGGCATCGGCCAGTGGTTCCAGCCCGGCTTCGCGCGCAATTTGGCCTTTGCTGCGACGCTTGGGCTTGTAGGGCAGGTAGAGGTCTTCCAGACGCGCCTTGGTGTCGGCCGCAAGGAGATCCGCGCGCAGGGCGTCCGTCATCTTGCCCTGTTCTTCGATGCTGGCGATGAAGGCCGCGCGCCGATCTTCCAGTTCGCGCAGATAGCTCAGGCGTTCTTCCAACAAGCGCAGTTGCGTGTCATCCAGCCCGCCGGTCACTTCCTTGCGATAGCGCGCGATGAAGGGCACGGTGGCGCCTTCGTCGAGCAATTGGATGGCGGCTTCCACCTGGGCCGACTTGGCGGCGATATCGGTGGCAATGAGCGTGGCAATGCGGTGTTCGATGTTGAGCATGGCGTCCGTGCGCAAGAAAATGGAGATGGGGCCGCCGCAGTCCACGACGGGTTGCGGATTCTAACCGCAGGATCAGGTCGTGATCGCAGGCCTAGGGTCGTTGTTGATACCAGCGCGCAATCAAGGCGCGTTCGTCCTCGGTCATGCCGGTGAGGTTGCCCGGCGGCATGATCTTGAGCACGCTGGTTTGCTGCACGATTTGTGCCGCGTGGGCGCTAATGTCGGCATCGGTTTCGAACACCAGACCCTTCGGGGCTGCGCCCATCAGGGGCGACTGGGTGCTGTGGCAAGCGCCGCAACGCTCCGACACGATGGCGTGGATGCGGTCGAGCGGAACGGGCACTGCGGTGGAAGACGTATTCGCCGCGCGTGGCGTTGCGATCGCGGTCGTCGTGGCCTCGGTGGGTGTTGCCGATCGTGGCATCAGCCAAGCCAGCGCAGCGCCCAAGAGCAATGCACCCAGAGCCAGAAGCCACCATGCTCGCTGGCCGCTGTGCCAGAGGACGAAGAACTGGCGGATCGCCGCGGCGGATGCCAGAAATATGGCCAACACCCAACCACTGTCCGGAGCCGACCACGCCGGTGCGTAATGCGTGCTCAACATCGCGAACACCACCGGCAGGGTGAAGTAGGTGTTGTGCACCGAGCGTTGCTTGCCGCGTGCGCCATCGAGTGGATTGGGCGCGTCGCCGCGACGCAGTGCTGCCACCATGCGCTTTTGTCCGGGGATGATGACGAAGAACACGTTCGCGCTCATCGCCGTGGCCATGGCCGCACCCACCAGCAGGAAGGCGGCGCGGCCGCTGAACACGCTCGTGGCGATGAGGCACAAGGCCAACACCAGCGCGCCCACGCACACGCCCAAGAGTCGATCGCGGAATCCGATCACGCGGCAGAGGAGGTCGTAGATCAGCCAGGTGCCAGCCAGCAAAGCCAGTGCGGCAGCGACCGCCTCGGTACTGTTCAGCGAAGCCACGCGTGGATCGATCAACCACACCGTCGGCGCGCTCAGATACACCAAAGACAGCAGCGCGAAACCCGACAGCCAAGTGGTGTAACTCTTCCATTTGGACCAATGCAGATCGTCGGGCAATTGCGCCGGCGCCGGCAGGTATTTCTGCTTGTGATAGAAACCACCGCCGTGCACCGACCAACTTTCGCCGTACAGGCCGGCCTGTGGTTTTACCGGTGGCTTCAAGCCGCGATCGAGCGCGACGAAATAGAAGGATTCGCCAATCCAGGCAATCGCTGCCACCACATGCAGCCAGCGCAACAAAAAGGCCGCCGCATCAAACCAGAATCCGCTCATCGTCAGCTGCCGCGATAGGTGCTGTAGCCGTAGGGCGAGACCAGCAGCGGTACGTGATAGTGGCCCGTGGCATCGGCAATGCCGAAGCGCAGCACCACCACATCAAGAAATCGCGGTTGCGGCAAATCGATGCCAGCGGCGGCAAAGTAATCGCCCACGGCAAAGCTCAGTTCGTAGGTGCCCGCCTGAAATGTCGCGCCTTCCAACAGCGGTGAATCGCAGCGCCCGTCGTCGTTGCTGACGAAGCGGCCCAGCGGCACGCGCCGTTCGCCGTCGAGGTGATGCAGTTGGATCACGATGCCCGCGCCGGGGCGGCCGTGGGCGGTGTCGAGAATGTGGGTGGTAAGTTTGCCCATGGTCATCACTCAGGCCGGGATTGCCACGCCGCAGGCAGCGAAGTGTGCGTCCAGTGCCGCCACGTCGGCGCGCTTGTCCGCGTCGCTGGCAAAACTGGCCTCGAAGCTGTTGCGCGCCAGACGATAGGCGTGGCCGGCATCGAGCCCGAGCGCGGCAAACGTCCCCAGAAAGTTCTGATTGATATAGCCCCCAAAATACGCCGGATCATCGGAGTTGATCGTAGCGGCAAGGCCGGCATCGAGCAGTTGCCGCAGATTGTGGTCGGCGAGGGTGTCGAACACGCGCAGTTTGACGTTGGACAGCGGGCAAACGGTCAAGGCGATGCCGGCCTCGGCCACGCGCCGAGTCAGGGCCGCATCTTCGAGAATCCGCACGCCATGATCGATGCGTTCCACCTTGAGAATATCGAGCGCGCTGTGGATATAGGCCGGTGGGCCTTCCTCGCC
>CAUJJS010000255.1 GCA_963205415.1 Pseudomonadota bacterium | reverse complement strand
GCCGTCGTGGGCGACAAAGCCGACATCATCGACGGCAATGACCGGGCCACTGCCCTTGCCCTTGCCGGGGAATGTCTTGCGGAGGTGTTCTGCTGTAATCATGGGATGAGGGCCGTGATTGGGGAATGGGGTTGGGGAATGGGGTTGGGGAATGGGGTTGGGGAATGGGGAATGGGTCGGGAGGGTGAGGGTGCGGATCGGGGAGGTAGGCAGGCAAGATCAGGCTGAAAAGCATGGAACTGGCTGGCGAAGCGCGACCTGCTCCTGCGATTCCCTATTCCCGATTCCCGGCTCTCACGGCTCCGCCCCATTGAAACTGGTGAAGGGCGGCGCGTACGGCAGGGTGTCGAGGCAGGCACCATCCAAGGCTTTGGCGTCCTTGCGTTCGATGAACTGGGCAAAGAGCTTGGGCATGCAGCCGGCCGCGATCACGTTGTGGCCTTGGCCCTTGAGTACGAACAGTCGACCGTTGGGCAGGTGCTCCACCACTTGTTTGCCGTATTGAGGCGGTGTGACGGGATCAAACTCGCCTTCCAGCACCAGGGCCGGCACGTCGGTGGCCAGGGCTGAATGAAAGTCCTTTGGCATCGTTCCCTTGGGCCAGACGTCACACATGGCGGCCATGCCGGTGGACATGAGGTTCCCCAGTACGGTGTCGGCGTCTTCCTCGCGTGCGACCATGCTGTCGGCATCCTCGCTGCAGACCACCGAGAGCTGCATGCCCATGGCCATGGCGTCCTGCATGTCGCCACTCATCAGTTTGGCCAGCGCCATCAGCTCCTCGTAGCGACCGGCATTGGCCTCGTGGATGAGCTTGGGAAGCAAGGCACTGGCCATGGGCATGTAGGCGTACATGCGCACCAGACCGGCCACGGTATCGGCGCGCAGCACGCCTTGCTCCCATTCGCCGCTGGTGGCGTCGCGGTAGTTCACGTTCGCAGGTGCGGCGCGCAGGGTGTTCAGCAGCGTGTCCAGTTCCGCACGCGGGTCGCCGAGCTTTTCCTTGCACTGCGGATCATCGCTGCACAAGGCAAACTGCAGGCTCAGGGCATCGTCGAGATTGCGCGCGAAGATGTTGCCGAGTCCAAGGGTGTTGGGCACGACCGAATCGAGCACGATGCTGCGCGTGGCGTCCGGGTGGCGCATCGCGTATTGCTGAGCGACCCGCGTGCCATAACTCACGCCGACGAGGTTGATCAGTTGCAGTCCGAGTGCCTGCCGTACAGCATCGAGATCGGCGACGGCATCGGTGGTGGTGTAATGGCGTAGGTCGGCGCGCTTGGACAGTTCATCGGCACACTGTTGCGCTTGGGTACGCATCGCTTCGGGTGTCGGCTCTTGCTCGGCGGCATTGTCATCGCCCTTGCAACTGAGCGCGTTGGACTTGCCGGTGCCGCGTTGGTCCACGAGGATCACGTGACGGTGCTTGCGGACTTCGGTGAAGGCCGGGTCGAGCATCGGATAGGTCTCCACCGCCGATTGGCCCGGGCCACCGGCCAGGAAGAACACGGCATCGGCAGACACATCGCCGCGTTCCGTCGCTTCCAGCCACGCGATGTTGAGTTCGATCTTGCGACCGTCCGGTTCGTCGCGATTTTCCGGCACGCTGAAGCGCGTGCACTGGGCTTCCAGGCTGTCGCGACTCAGTTGCGTGCGGAGGCTGCAGGGCGCAAAACGAAGCTCGCCGAAAGCGAGCGTTGTGGCAGGCGAGGACGGCGTGGTTTCAGCGTAGGCACTCGTCGAGGCCGCGAGCAGCAGCGCCAATACCAAGCGCGATCGGGTGTTGAAGTTCTTCATCAGAACACTCTCGTGTGACAGGGTAGGGTGGAATCAGGGTTCATCAGGGTGGAAAACATCTTCGATTCGACAATCAAACAAATGCGCGATGCGAAACGCCAGCGGCAGCGAGGGATCGTACTTGCCGGTTTCCAGCGCATTGATCGTTTGGCGGGACACGTCCAGACGTGCAGCCAATTCGGCTTGTGACCAGGCTCGTTTCTCGCGAAGTTCGCGCAGGCGGTTGTTCATTGGTAACGCCGATACAGCACCGCCTTGGCAATGCCGTAAGTCATGCACAGCATCGGAAAGACCCACAGCAAAGCGACGCTGCCGCGAATGGCGATGACCCCGGCTGATTGCAGAAAACCCGCCGTGAGGGTGATGAGTGACACGGCGGCAGTGGCTACGGCCAAGGATTCCAGTTCGATGCGCTGTTGCATTTCATCGACTTCGCGCAGAAAGACGATGAAAGCGTGTATGGCCACCGCCAGCGGCAGGACCGGCAGAACCGCAATCATGCCGCGCAGCCAGAGTGGTTCTGCAAGCTCCTTCAAGGCCATGATCGATACCACCACCATGACCACATACGCCGCCATCGCTGGCAGAAACTTGCGCAGATAACGGCGATGCACGCGCGCGGGCGCTGTCGTGGCCGCGTCGGGTAAAAAGGCCATCAGGGTTGCACCGAACAACAGGCCGACACCAAGGCCGGCCACGATGCCCGCCAGTGTGCGGTTGAAGCCCGTGGTCGTGGCCAACAGCACGCCAGCGGCTATCAAGCCCAGGCTGATGGCGAACAGGACGAGCTGTGGGCGCGTGCACTTCACGGCTGCTTGTTGCAGGCAGCCTTACCGAGAAAAGCGACCCCGATCCCGACGAACGCGCAGCCGATACCAATGAAGGTGTGCTGGCTGGCGATGCCAATCGTGAGGAAGGAGCAGCCGATCGCAAGGAAGGATGCGCCGAGCGATTTGAACTTTTTGGTGTCGTCCATCAGAGGTCTCCGTGGATGTAAAGGATGCTTGACATAAGCCTAGTGCCGCCTTTTGGGCGATGTCAAGCGTGCTTTACATGACGCAGCAGTCCCACGCGAGTGACGCGCGCCCTGGGCATACCCTCATGGGCTGCGCTCATTTGCATTGCGCCAAAACTGTGCTAACAATACGCGCCATGAACTTCACCGCGCGCCGCTATTGGTACTTCTTTACCACCTGCACATCGTTGCTGGCGCAGCCCGGAGTTCGTGTTCGATAAAGAAGAAACACCCACCTCCCCAAAAGCCGCCAGCCCACTGGCGGCTTTTTTTATGCCTTTCGAAAACCACAGGAGCTTTGCGATGAACCGTTCAACAGATGATCTGCGCATCCGGCACATTGATCCCTTGCCGACGCCGGCGGCGCTGATCGAACAACTGCCGTGTGACGATGTGTGTTCGCGCACGGTGAGTGGTTCGCGCACCGCGTTGCACGAGATTCTGACGCGGCGTTCGGATCGGCTGGCGGTGATCATCGGGCCGTGCTCCATCCACGATCCCAAGGCCGCGCGCGAGTACGCGGCACGCCTGCTCAAAGAGCGCCATCGTTTCGCCGACACCCTCGAAATCGTGATGCGGGTGTATTTCGAGAAGCCACGCACCACGGTGGGTTGGAAGGGCCTGATCAACGACCCGCATCTGGATGGCAGTTGCCGCATCGATGAAGGCCTGCAATTGGCGCGCAGCCTGTTGCGTGACATCAATGCTCTGGGCTTGCCGGCCGGTTGCGAGTTCCTCGACATGATTTCGCCGCAGTACTTCGCCGACTTGGTAGCCTGGGGCGCGATCGGCGCGCGCACCACCGAAAGTCAGGTGCATCGCGAACTGGCGTCAGGCTTGTCGTGTCCGGTGGGTTTCAAGAATGGCACCGATGGCAACGTCAAGATCGCGATCGATGCGGTGCAGGCCGCAGCCCACCCGCATCACTTCCTCTCGGTCACCAAGGCCGGCCACACCGCCATCGTCACCACAGCAGGCAATGGCGATTGCCATGTGATCCTGCGTGGTGGCAAGGTTCCGAACTTCGATGCGGCCAGCGTCGAGCAGGCGGGTAGCATCTTGCAGAACGCGGGCTTGCGCCCGAGCCTGATGATCGATGCCAGCCACGCCAACAGCAGCAAGAAGCCGGAGAACCAGCCGCGTGTGATCGAAGATGTGGCCGTACAGATCGAATCGGGCGAGCGCCGCATCATGGGCGTGATGGTGGAAAGCCATCTGGTGGCTGGTCGTCAGGACGTGATCGAAGGCCACCCGCTGGTGTACGGCCAGAGCATCACCGATGGCTGCATCGGTTGGGACGACAGCGTGGCGGTGCTGGAGCGGCTCGATCAAGCCGTGCGTCAGCGACGTCGTGCACCGAAGGAAGTCGTGGCGGCTTGAACGGCGGCCAAGCGCGTTGGAAGGGCGCTGTCTGCGCCCTTAACCGCGTGGCTGGATTCACTGCCGATTAAGAGCGGCAACCCTAGCGTTGAGTGGCGCCTTTCTCTGCGCTTTGCGAGGACTCAGCCATGCGTTGTTCCCACGTCTTGCTTGTATCGGCCTTTGGCCTTGCCGCCAGCTTCATCGCACCGCCCGTTGCGGCCCAGTACGGTCGGGCGTATGGCGAACCGATGTATGACTGGGCGGAAGTGGTACGGGTGGACCCGATCGTTCGCGCCGTCGATCAGCCGGTTTATCAAAACCAATGCTGGGATGAGCCCGTCACCTATCGCGAACCACCGCGTTATGTGCGTCACCGTGGTCCGCGTGCGCCAGCGGTTCTGGGCGGCATCATCGGTGGTGTGATCGGCAACCAGTTCGGCCACGGCAGTGGTCGCGATGCGGCCACGATGGCCGGCGCGATGCTGGGTTATTCGGCGGTGCGCGACAGTCAGTACTACGGCGGCCACTACCAAGGCGGGCGCGAATTCACCCGCTATGAACGTCGCTGTGAACCTCGGACCGACTACCGCCGCGACGAACAGGTCACCGGCTACGAGGTGACCTATCGTTATCAGGGACGCCTCTACCAGACCGTCACCGACTACCCGCCCGGTCCCAACCTGCGCGTGCGCGTGGATATCAATCCAGTCCCGTAGTCAACTTCAAGGCCGAACTTCGCAATCGTTCGCTTCGCGTTCAATAATCGATCGATTCCAAAGGCGACTTGATTCCCCCCCCCCCGCCCGGTATCGCGGGCGAGGCGAGAGATCAGCCGCGCAGGGCGAGAAAATCCGGGCTGACGATCAGTCGCAGCGCGTCCAGACGCACCTGCGCACCCGGCAGGGCCAAACGCAGTGCATCGAGTTCGTCCTGCAAGGCGGTGATCTCGTCCGGGTGGACGGCAGGATTGATCCGGGCCAAGGCTTGCAGGCGCGCGATTTCGCCCTCCAGTAGCTGATTGGCTTCGTCCAGCGCGCGGTCGATCTCGGCCTTGGCTGGGTTCTGAACCCATTGCTTGGCCGCTTCCAACATCGGCGGCACGAGGGTGTTGAGGATCTTGCGTTGGCGACTGAGGTCGGGGGCGCGTTCGCCGGCGCGGTTGAGCGCACGGGCGCTCGGGGCGTAATCCCCGCGCGCGGCCATGCGGGTATCGACGACGGCTCGCAGCGGCAGCGGTGGCAGGAAGCGGGCGATGTTGAGGCGCCGTTCGGCCACGCATTCGAGTACGAAGATGGCCTCCAGCAATACGCTGCGCGCGGGCAGGCCATCGTCGATCAGGCAGGTGGTGTTGCCGGTTTCACCCGAGAGCAACAAATCCATGGCCGAGCGCAGCATGGGGTGATCGTCGCGCAAATACAGCACATCTTCGCGTGCCAAGGCCGTGGTGCGATCAAGCGTGGTTTGGCGCGGGCCATCCTTGAATTCCTCGAAGGCATCCAGAGTCAGGTACTCGGGGTCGAGCAGCATGACCGTGGGATCGAGGGCTTCGTGGTGCACGCCGAACTGCTCGAACAGGCGCCAGGCAAAGTCGTCACGTTCTGCATTGCGGTCATCGCGCGCCAAGGCATCGCGCAACAGGCTGTGCTCGGCGTCGCGACGACTGGCCAATTCCAGCAGGCGATCGCGGCCACGCGCAATCAATTCGCTCAGGCGCGTGTGCTCACGACGGGTGTCGGCCAAGAGGGCGTCGAGCATGGCATCGCGCGCTTCACCGGCACCGTAGTTCTGCACCAGTTGCAACAGCCGATCGCGGAACAATTGCATCAACTCGCGGCCATCTGCGGCCGAGTGGGTGAAGGCTGACAGGCCCTCGTCGTACCAGCGCAGGACGACGGCCTGCGCACTGCCCGCCACGGCCGCGACGTGGATATTGACCGCGCCGCGCTGGCCGATGCGATCGAGTCGGCCGATGCGTTGTTCCAGCACATCCGGATCCAGTGGCAGATCCCACAGCAAGAGGTGTTGCGCGAACTGGAAGTTGCGGCCTTCGGCGCCGATTTCCGAGGCGATCAAGAGGCGCGCGCCATCGGCTTGGGCAAACCAGGCGGCATTGCGGTCGCGTTGCAGAAGGCTCATGCCTTCGTGGAAACGCGCCACCGCCACGCCGCTGCGGGTGCGCAAGGCATCTTCCAGGGCTTGCACTTTGGCGCGCGAGCGGCATAGCAGCAGGACTTTTTGCGGGGCCAAGGATTCCAGAGTCACCAGCAACCATTCCAGTCGCGGGTCGTGGCTGAAATCGTGCTCGGGCTCGGCGTGGCCGGGCACCTCGGCATCGGCCAGAAATTCGGCGTAGAGGGCGCCATCCAGTGTTGGATCGTGTTCGGCGGTTTCCAGCACGCGCATGTGCGCGATCCGTTGCGGGAAGCCGCCCACCAGATCACGACGATTGCGCACCATCACCCGGCCGGTGCCGTGGCGATCGATCAGATGATCGACCAGCTTGCGAGCGGCAGCGGTATCGCCTGCGGTGATCTTGGCGGCCAGATCCGGCAACTGCGCGCCGTCCTCACCCAGCATCGGTTGGAGTGCGGTGATGTCGCTGGCCGACAACGGCTTGCCATCGAGCAGGGCTTCCACGGTCGATGACAGGCCGACATAACGCGCGGTTTCGGATTCAAATGCTTCAAGGCTGTGATAGCGCGCCGGATCGAGCAGACGCAGACGGGCGAAATGTCCGCCCAGGCCCAGTTGCTCGGGCGTGGCGGTCAACAGGATCACCGCCGGCGTGCGGGCCGCCAAGCGTTCCACCAGTGTGTATTCGGGGCTGGCCGAATCCGGTGACCAAGCCAAGTGATGGGCCTCATCCACGACGATCAGATCCCAGTTGGCCGCCACGGCTTCGGCTGCGTGTGCAGGCGCGTGCGCCAGCCAGTGACTGGAGGCGATCACGCCTTGCTCGTCTTCGAAAGGATTGCGCCCGTCGCTCGACATCTTGATCGATTCGCAACGCTCCTCGTCGAAGATCGCAAAGTCCAGATTGAAGCGCCGACGAAGCTCAACCAACCACTGATGCACGAGGCTGTCGGGCGTCAGCACCAACACCCGCGCGGCACGGCCGCTGGCCAGTTGCTGGGCGATGATGAGGCCGGCTTCGATGGTTTTGCCCAAGCCGACTTCATCGGCCAGCAGCAGGCGTGGCGGACGGCGACTGGCGGCCACTTCGGCCACCCGAAGTTGATGGGCGATCAGGTCGATGCGAGCGGCCAACACGCCCCAGCCCGGATGACGTTGCGCCTCGGCGTGACGGCGAAGCAATTCGCAGCGGAAGTTGAATTGGTCGTTGCGATCCAGTCGCCCGGAAATGAGGCGCGTGTCGGCCTGCGACACCGGCTGCTGGGCATCGAGCTGGCCTTCGAAAATGTTCTGACCATCGGCCCAATAGGTGATGAGACCATCGGCCTGAGTGAGGCTTTCGACCTTCAACTCGCGGCCATCGACGCGGATGCTGTCACCGACGCGGAACTCGGCGCGTGCCAAGGGTGCGGACTCGGGCGCGTATTGCCGCACCACACCACTGCCGGTGAATACGATCTGCACCGAGCGCCCGATCAGGCGCATCACGGTGCCCAAACCGAGCTCGGGCTCGGCCGTTGAAAACCAGCGTTGGCCGGGAACAAAACTTGAAGTGCTCATGCCGGCATTTTACGTGAAAGACGAGCCGCACTTGCCGCCACGAAGGTGAACTTGCGAAGCCAGGTTCAGTCGTGATGGGTCTTGCGTGCGCCCAGTCGGAAGCGGCACGAGGGCTGCCCGTGCAACATGCAGTGGTTGCGGTGGACTTCACGACCGGTGGCGGCACGCATGAAGGCGAGATCGAACTGGCACACATCCGGATGCTGGCGGGCCAAGGTGTGGAACACGCAGTTCCAGGCTTGTACTTCGGTGTGACCGTCGTCCAGTCCGATCACTTCGGCCTCATAGCCCAGTGCATCCAGTTGTTCGGCCAAGAGGCGCGTGGCCTCGTCCGCATCGTGGGCCGTGGTCAGACTCGCGGCCGCCTGCTGGCCCAGACGTGCACCCAGCGTGCTCAAGGCATCCTGCACCGCAATCGGGCCACCGTTGGCATACAGATGCTCCAACATGCCTTGCGCAATCAGGGCGTAGTTGCGCGGAAACAGTTCGCGGCCGGCACGATCAAGCATGTAGACCGCGCGCGGTCGACCGCCACTGGGAATGGATTCGCCGCTGCGTACGTAGCTGCGCGCAATCAACGCGGTCAGGTGTTGCCTGACCGCGTTGTGGCTGATGTTGAGCGCCTTGCACAGATCTTCGATTGTCGCGCCCTGCGGATGCGCCAGCAGATGGCGCAGGAGCTTGCGTTGGGTCAGGCGCAGAAGATCGTGGGTCGGCTTGTCGTTCACCGTTTCATTTTGCCTTGTCCGGGAACTGCTTGGCGATACCGTCGGACAAGGTGTCGGCGATCATGTCCATGTGTTCTTGCATCCGCGCCCAGGATTCATCCTGCTGCGCCTGCGGTGCGTTGGCCATCATCATGTCGAGCTGAGCCTTGTGATCGACCGTGTGCATCACCAGCGCACCGCGCACGGCGTCTTCCGGCAGATTGGGATTGGCGGTGGCCAGAAACTTGGCGATGGCACCGGCGTTGTCTGCAAGCGTCTTGACGATGGCTTCTTCCTTCGCGGCGTCACCGGCCTTGGCCGCTTGTGTCAGGGCTTGAACGCCCTGCCAGTGGCCGGCGAGCAATTCCAGAATGCCTTGGCCACCGGCTTCGCCATAAAACCCCGCGACGGCGTTGGCGATGTCCTTGGCATTGGCAACCACCGCATCAGCGGCCTTGGTGGCTGCAGTGTCATCGCCGGCGTGTACGGCCAGTGCGTAATCACGCGTGGTGACGATATGCCCATGCCAGAGCGCGCGCATGGCGTCATGCAGTTTGGGGGCCGTGACCGTGGCCGTGGCAGCAGCGTTGGTCGGCGTTTCGTCGGCATGGTGGGCTGCTGCGAACGGCGCACCCACGGCCAACATCACCCCCAAGGCGATGGCACCAGAGCGAGGAAAGGTTTTCATGATGAGACTCCTTGTGTTGGGTTTTGATAGATCGCCGCGTGGCGACAAACACAAGCTAATTGCTGTCGATTAAATATCAATCAACACATGTGTAAAGCATTTCTCATCGGTTTCGTATCGCTTCCATGAACGGCCTGGGATCACCAGTCCAAGGTCAGCGAGGCCGAAATATTGCGCCCGGGGCTGGTGTAAAACCCGATGCTCTCATCGTTCGCCCCCAGATTGCGCACATCCGCCTCCAAACCACGCACCGTGGCCCATTCCCAATACCTGCGGTTGCCGAGATTGAACACGCCTGCATTGATGCGTGCGCCATGCCAAGGCTCGAACCAAGCGTACAGATCAAAGCGCGCGTATCCGGGCGGAGCGAAAAGATCCTTGCCATCGTGATCGATGCGCGTCTTCTTGCGCACCGCCACCGTTGCCAGTTCACCACCCCAGCGGTTGGAGCGCGCATCAAAGCGCAAGCCCACGGTGAGACGGGCCGGATCGATGGTGTTCAGTGGCACCTCGCGGCGCAGATCGTCGCCTTGCGACCACGCCAGCGCACCATGCAATTGCCAGCCCTGCAGGCTGGGGAAACGTCCATCCAGATGCCACAGCACATCCGACTCCACGCCACGGATACGGGCGCGATCGCGGTTGACCGATTGGAATACCAAGCGCTTGGTGACCGGGTCGATGCCGAGGTTGGCGCGCGATTCGATCAAGTCGCGGTAACGGTTCTCGTACACCGAAACGCTGGCGCGCAGGGTGTCGCCCACATGCCTCCAGCCCAGTTCCAAACCGTGGCTGCTCTCCGGGCGCAAGTCGGGGTTGGCACGCACTTCGTAGTTGTACACCGGCAAGATCAAACCGATGTTGACATCGCCGAACGGTGCGGCGCGGAAACCGCGTGCGTATTGCGCAAACAGGCTGTTGCCGCTGCCCAGCGACCAACGCAAAGCCAGACGTGGGGTGGTTTCGCGTTCATCGACGTTGACGGGCGTGGCATTGGGGAAGTCTTCGATGAAGATGGAGTCGGGCTTGGGGCGCAAGCGATACCACTCCGCACGCAGGCCAGGGATCAACGCCCAATGCGCGTCGATGCGAAGTTCATCCTGCCAAAACAACGCCATGCTGGTGGTGTCGCTATTGGGAAAATCGCGCACCGGCAAGGGCTCGCCCAACACCGTGGAACTGGTGGCGCCGGTCAGCAGGTTGGTTTCCAGCCCGTCACGCAAGCCTTCGTAGCGGTGCCTCACCACGTCCACGCCAAACACCTGCCAATGGTCGATGCGCGCACCATCGTGGCGTGATTGACCTATCAGCGACAGCCCATCGGCCCTGGACTGATACTCGAAGCGTCGCCAACGCAGGGATTCAAATGGTGTGGCACGGTCGGGCAGGCGATATTGATCACTTTCCTGACGTACCCGCGTGTCTTGCTGATAGATCTGTGCATCCAAGGTTTCCAGCCAACTCAAACCCGGAAACCACTGTGCGGAAAGGCTGACGCGGTGGCGACGATCGAGATCATCGCCATCAAGGCGGTAGGTGGTGCTGTAACGGCCTGCGCCAAATCGCAATGAATTGACCGAGGTCTGACGTGCTTGCCGGCTGGCATCGAAGGCCAAGGTGTAGCGACCGGCACTGCCGGCATCGTGTACCAGTTTCGCCAAGGCGCCTTCGCGCCGGTAATCGGCTGGGTTGGGAGCATCCACTTCGCGCCAAGCGCGATTGTCCGCCTCATGCCCATTGCGACGGCTTATTGCCGCCATCGCTTGCCAGTGCTGGGAAGCACTTTCGCCAGCCCAATGGGTGGAAAACAGGTGGCTCTCGTCCAAACCATCCCAGGCGGTGCGCACACCAACGGCCTGGGTGCCCTCGGCCAAGGCGAGAAGGTCGGCCGGTTCGCGTGTACGAAACGCCACCACGCCTGCCAATGCATCGCTGCCGTACAGGGTCGATGCCGGCCCGCGCAGGATTTCCACCCGCTCCAGCATTTCCATGTCCACCATGTCTCGGCCAGCCGAAGCGAATTGTCCGATGCTGTAAGAGTCAGTCAGTGCAATGCCATCCACGAGGATACGCACACGGTTGCCTTCCAGGCCGCGGATGGCAAAGCCGTTGGCCCCGAACCGATGCCCTTCACGCGGCACGCTCACGCCGGGCACGTAACGGGTCAGGCCATCCAGATCGTGCGCAAGGTAGCGATCGAGGTCGGTGCGATCCACCTGCGCCACGCTTGATACCACTTGACTCAAGGGCTCGGCGGCGCGGCTGGCGACCACCACGATGCTATCAAGCTCTTTGGGTTCGGGTGGTGGCGTGGTCTGAGCCGCGGCCATCCCTGCGAGGGGCAGCAGCAATGATGGCAAGTGGCGCCGGGACATGGCCTCGTACTCATGCAGAAGGTCGGTCTTCATTGTGCGTTGCATCAGTGGCGGAGGGTTTGATTGGCATCAATCGAGAGGCATCGCGAATAGGTGTCATTCAGTTAGGTACGCACCACCCTCCGCAGTCGCAAACATAGCCGTCCGCCACGCAGGATTTGACTGGGGTCAAGCCCGCGTCCACCAAATGGTGGACAGTGTGCCAATGGCAGGATGCCGTTTTCTTCCAACTACCGCAGGTGATCACATGAAATCGATCCATCCCCCCCCATTGCTGGGCCTCGTTGCTCTGGGTTTGGCCCTCGCTTTTCCGGCGGCTGCACAAACCGATGCCGCCAAGGCTGCCTACGAATTGAACTGCGCCGCCTGTCATCAGGCTGACGGCAAAGGCTTGACCGGTGCATTCCCGCCACTGGCTGGCTCCGACTGGATCAAAGGTAAGACGCCCACTGAAATCGCCAGCTCCGTGCTCACCGGCATCCAAGGCGAGATGGTCGTCAACGGCGAGACCTACAACAACATCATGCCGGCGCAGAGCCATATCAGCGATGCCGACATCGCCGGCATCATCACGTATGTGCTCAACAGCTGGGGCAACCCCGGCGGCAACGTGAGCGCCGATGAGGTCAAGGCCGAGCGCGCCGCACTCGCGGTATCAGAAGACCCTGCGCAAGGGGAATCCCATCCTGGCACCAGTCAGGCCGCAGCGGCTTACGAGGGCGCTCCGACCACCTTGGCCGGCGCCAGCGTCAAGCAAGTCCGCACACCCGGTGCACCGGACATGACCGAGGACGAATTCACCGCTGCCAGCGAAATTTTCTTCCAACGCTGTGCCGGTTGCCACGGTGTGCTGCGCAAGGGTGCCACCGGCAAGCCACTGACGCCGGATCTGACCCAAGCCAAGGGCACCGAATACCTCAAGGCATTGATCACCTTTGGCTCACCCGGCGGCATGCCGAACTTCGGCACGGGTGGTGAATTGACGCCCACGCAGGTCGATCTGATGGCACGCTTCCTCCAGCACACCCCACCGAATCCTCCGGAATGGGGCATGGCGGAAATGACCAACAGCTGGAACGTCTTCATCCCGGTCAAAGATCGACCCAAGAAGAAGATGAATCGCTACAACCTCGACAACATCTTCGCCATCACCTTGCGTGATGCCGGCGAGATCGCCCTGATCGATGGCGACACCAAGAAGATCATCAACATCATCAAGACGGGCTATGCGGTGCACATTTCGCGCGTGTCGCACTCGGGTCGCTACATCTACACCATCGGCCGTGATGGCAAGATCGACTTGATCGACCTTTGGATGAAGGTTCCCGAGCGCGTGGCCGAAATCAAGATTGGCCTCGAAGCCCGCTCGGTGGAAACCTCCAAGTTCAAAGGTTACGAGGACAAGCTCGCCGTCGCCGGTGCCTACTGGCCGCCGCAGTACGTCATCATGGATGGCCCCACGCTCAAACCGCTCAAGATCGTTTCCACCCGTGGCATGACGGTCGATACGCAGGAATACCATCCCGAGCCGCGCGTGGCTGCCATCGTCGCCAGCCACGAGCATCCGCAGTTCATCGTCAACGTCAAGGAAACCGGCCGCATCCTCTTGGTGGACTATTCCAACATCGATGCGCTCAAGACCACCACGCTCGATGCCGCCCGCTTCCTGCACGATGGCGGCTGGGATTCGACCAAGCGCTACTTCCTGACCGCAGCCAACAACAGCGACAAGATCGCCGTGGTGGATTCGCGAGATCAGAAGATGGTCGCCCTGATCGATGTGGACAAGATCCCGCACCCCGGTCGCGGCGCCAACTTCGTGCACCCCACCTACGGCCCGGTCTGGGCGACTTCGGCATTGGGCAATGAAAAGATAACTCTGATCGGTACCGATCCCGTCAATCACGCGCAGTACGCGTGGAAGGCCGTGGACGTGCTCGAAGGGCAGGGTGGCGGTTCCTTGTTCGTCAAGACGCACCCGCGTTCGCGCAATCTGTGGGTCGATACCACGATGAATCCGAAGGCATCGGTGAGCCAGTCGATTGCGGTGTTCGACATCGACAATCTCGACAAGGGCTACGAAGTGCTGCCGATTGCCGAGTGGGCCAATTTGGGCGATGGGCCCAAACGCGTGGTGCAGCCGGAGTACAACAAGGCAGGCGATGAAGTCTGGTTCTCGGTCTGGAACGGCAAGGATCAGCGTTCGGCCGTCGTGGTGGTGGACGACAAGACCCGCAAACTCAAGGCGGTGTTGAACGATGAGCGTCTGATAACGCCAACCGGCAAGTTCAATGTGTACAACACGGTAAATGACGTTTACTGATACGACACGACATCGTGGCTGAATCATCGAGGGCCGGAGTCACACTCCGGCCCTTTTTTGCGCCGCTTACTCCGGGTTGGAGACACCGTGCGGCACATGACCGGCGGCGACGTGGCGTGCGGCGTTTTCGACATTGTGGGTGGAGTCGTCGAAGAAGATGTCGGCGCCGAATGCTTCCAGAAACGGCCCCTTGTCGCGCCCACCCAGAAACAAGGCTTCATCCAGACGCACGCCCCAATGCCGCAAAGTGAGGATCACGCGCTTGTGCGCGGGTGCCGAACGCGCGGTGACCAGTGCCGTGCGCAACGGTGAGTCATCCTTGGGAAAGGCGACCTGGATCTGGTGCAGGGCGCGCAGAAAGCCTTGGAACGGCCCGGCCGACAAGGGCGTCTGCGCCAGTTCGCGTTCGTTGCGGGCGAAGGCTTCCACGCCTTGTTCCTGAGTGATGCGCTCGGATTCATCGCCAAAGATCACCGCGTCGCCATCGAAAGCCACGCGCAGTTGCCCGTGGTCCTTGGCGCGTGCGCGCGCCGGCAGAAGGGTGGCGGCGGCCACGCCGTTGCGCAGCGAACCGCGCACCGATTCGGGGTTGGCCGACAGAAACAAATGCGCCCCGAACGGACGGATGTAGGGCCACACCGGCGCGCCACTGGTGAAGGCGGCGCGCACGATTTCGAGGCCATAGTGTTCGATCGAATTGAAGATGCGCAGGCCGGTGTCGGAGGAATTGCGCGACAGCAGGATGACTTCGATGCGCGGCAAGCCCGGATGCTCCAGCGCATTGAGCGCCAGCAGTTTTTTCACCAGCGGAAAAGCCATGCCCGGTTCCAGCAACTCGTTTTCGCGTTCGCGCTGGTGCTCGGCATAGGCGTTGACGCCCTTGGCTTCGTAAAGGGCGTGGCTGTCCTCCAGATCGAACAAGGCGCGCGCCGACAGCGCCACGATCAGGCGACTTTCGGCATTGCCCTCATCCTTGGAAACATCCGAAGCCACGGGCTCAGACCATGAACTGCTCATTGAGGATGCGCTCTTCCAGATTGTGCTCGGTGTCGAACAGCAAGGTCACGGTCTTGTCGCGGGATTCACGAATCAGCACTTCGGTGACATCGCGCACCTCGAAAGAATCCGCCGTCACGCTGACGGGGCGCTTCCACGGGTCGAGAATTTCGAACTTCACCTCGGTGCTGTTGCGCAGGATCGCGCCGCGCCAACGTCTCGGGCGAAACGGGCTGATGGGGGTCATGGCCAGCACTTCACTACCCAAGGGCAGGATGGGGCCGTGTGCCGACAGGTTGTAGGCGGTGCTGCCGGCCGGTGTGGATACCAGCACGCCATCGCAGACCAGTTCGTCCAGCCGTGCGGCGCCATTGAGGAACACGCGGATCTTGGCGGCCTGCTTGGTTTGACGCAGCAGGGACACTTCGTTGAAGGCGACCGCCGCCACGCTGCCACCGGCATCGGTGCTGGCGTGCATCTCCAGCGGCTTGAAGGTCGTGGCTTCGGCGGCAGAAATGCGCTCGATCAAGCCGTCCACGCGGGCTTCGTTCAAGAGAAATCCGACCGAACCGGCGCGCATGCCATAAATGGGCTTTCGCAGGTCCAGATGCCGATGCAGGGTTTGCAACATGAAGCCATCGCCCCCCACGGGCACCAACACGTCGGCTTCGTCCACCGCGACGTTGGCGTATCGCTTTTCGAGCTCGGCCAGCAAGGCAAGCCCTTCCGGCGTGCGGCTGGCCATGAATGCAAGTCGTGGAGACTGGGACATGAAGGTTACAAGCCTGGGTGGCGGGTGCTTGGCCACAAGAATAGTGCAGGCCATGGACTGTCCACAGGTAGATGGCGGATGGCGCGAAAAATCAGGGCCGACTCGGCGCCGAATCGAAAGGCGAAAGCGTTCGTAACTGTTGGTAAGTCAAGGCGAATTGCCCGAAAGTCTGTGTCAATGCAATTTAGAAATGTCCCCTGGTTGTGCCAGTTAGAGATGTCCCCTGTGATCTGAGCTGGGCACCGCCGAGGAAGTAATGGACATGTTCCTCCATGGGTGGTTCTGGGCTGGCTTGGTGGCTTTGGCTGGC
>CAUJJS010000254.1 GCA_963205415.1 Pseudomonadota bacterium | reverse complement strand
GCCAGTTCTTCCTCCAGGATAGGAAGCCACTCGAACAGCGCATGGTCTGGGGCTTCGTAGGGGCTCATGTAGATGCCTTGGCGTGGGTGCCAGAGCACGGCCTCGTGGTGAACCACACCATCGAGGCAAGGTACAGAACGACATCAGCGCTGCGGGGAGCGGAGGCCGGGATGTAGGGGGAAAGGGGGCCTGCGGGCGTGGTCGCCATGAGGGTATTTTCATGGCAATGGCAGAGATTCAGTACCTTGCGGGCTAATGCAGGGGGATCGTTTGCGCGGTCCTCTGCGGAAAATACAAGACTCAATGAAAAGATCTCAGGAAAGTACAACACTCAGCGAAAAATCAGTACAAAGATGTGCACCCCAGGTCGCTCTATGTGGTTGATTTTTCTGGCTGACTAGTACAACGCTCAGGGCATATCGACACAGGCGTCGACCAGGATCACGCGGAAATCGTTGACGTTGGTCAGCGTCGGGCCGGTGACGACCGAATCGCCCAGGGCCGCGAAAAAGCCGTGGCCGTCGTTGGCATCCAGGCTGCGCAGCGGGTGGATGCCTCGCGCGAAGGCGCGCGCCAGCGTGTCGGGTCCGGCGCACGCGCCGGCGATCTCCTCCATGCCGTCGACCCCGTCGGTGTCGCCCATCAGCGCATGGATGCGCGGGTGGCCGCGCGTGGCGATGGCCAGCGAGAGCAGGCACTCCACGTTGCGCCCGCCGCGGCCCTGGCCACGCAGCGTCACCGTGGTCTCGCCGCCCGAGAGCAGGGCGCAGGGCCGGGCGAAGGGCTCGCCGCGCTCGGCCACGTTCAGGGCGAGCGCCGCCAGCACCTTGCCGACGTCGCGCGCCTCGCCTTCGATGGCGTCGCCCAGGATGTGCGGCGTGTAGCCGTGGCGGCGGGCGACCTCGGCCGCGGCGTGCAGTGCCTGCTGCGGCGCGGCGACGATGCGGGTGGCGGTGCCGGCCAGCCGCGGATCCCCCGGCTTGACCGACTCGCCGCGGCCGCTTTCCAGCGCCTCGCGCGCGCTGGCGGGCAGCGCGATGCGGTAGCGGCGCACGATGTCGAGCGCGTCGGCGCAGGTGCTGGCGTCGCCGACGGTGGGGCCGGACGCGATGTCCGGCGGCTGGTCGCCAGGGACGTCGGAGAGCAGCAGCGAGATGACGCGCGCCGGGTGGCACGCGGCCGCGAGGCGCCCGCCCTGGATCGCCGAGAGGTGCCGCCGCACGGTATTCATCTCGCCGATGCTGGCGCCGCTGGCCAGCAGGTCGCGGTGGACCTGCTGCAGGTCTTCCAGCGTGATGCCTGCGAGCGGCAGCGCCAGCAGCGACGAGCCGCCGCCGGAGATCAGGCACAGCGCCACGTCGTCGGGGCCCAGGCCGTCGGCCAGCGCCAGCAGGCGCCGGGCGGCCTGCAGGCCGGCCGCGTCGGGCACCGGGTGCGCGGCCTGGACGATCTCGATGCGCTCGCACGGCACCTGGTAGCCGTAGCGGGTCACCACCAGGCCACCGAGCGGGCCCTTCCAGTGGTCTTCCACCGCCCGCGCCATGGCGGCCGAGGCCTTGCCGGCGCCGAGGACGACGAGCCGCCCCCCGACTTCGTCGGGCCGCGGCAGGTGCGGCGGCACGCACCGTGCGGGCTGCGCGGAGGCGATCGCGGCGTCGAACATCGCGCGCATGAGGCTGGCGTGGTTCATGGGTGCAGGTCTCCTGGCCGATCCGGCCGGCGCAGCGCCTGCAGCCAGCCCAGGCCGTCGCGGGTGGCGCCGAGCGGCAGGTATTCGCAGCCGACCCAGCCCTGGTAGCCGATGCGGTCGAGGAACCGCAGCAGGAAGGCGTAGTTGATCTCGCCCGTGCCCGGCTCGTGGCGGCCGGGGTTGTCGGCGAGCTGGATGTGGGCTATGCGCGGCAGGTGCCGGTGCAGCGTCGCCGCCAGTTCGCCCTCCATGCGCTGCATGTGGTAGATGTCGTACTGCAGCCAGGCGTTGCCGGCGCCCACGGCGTCGAGCAGCGCCAGCGTCTGCGCGCTGCCGTGCAGGTAGAACCCGGGCATGTCGAAGGTGTTGATCGGCTCGACCAGCAGCTTCAGGCCCTCCGCCCCGAGCCGGGCGGCCGCGTGGCGCAGGTTTTCGACCAGCGTGTGGCGCAGTTCCTCGTCGCTCGGCCCGGCGGGGGCGATGCCCGCCAGGCAGTTGAGCTGCCCGGCGCCCAGCACGCGGGCGTAGTCGAGGGCGAGCGACACAGCCTCGCGGAATTCGTCCACCCGGTCGGGATGGCAGGCGATGCCGCGATCGCCCGCGGCCCAGTCGCCCGCGGGCAGGTTGTGCAGCACCAGCTGCAGCCCGCTGGCGTCGAGGCACTGGCGGATGTCCCGCGCGTCCCAGGCGTACGGGAACTGGCACTCGACCGCCGTGAAGCCGTCGCGCGCGGCCAGCGCGAAGCGTTCGAGGAAGGGCACCTCGTTGTAGAGCAGCGTCAGGTTGGCAGCCAGTCGGGGCATGGCCTGGACTCCGTGGTCTGGAAATGGAATGGCAGGGCCGCATTGTCGATCCTGCGGGGCCATGCCTGTGCTTTGCCGTCATCGCCGGCGGCCGCTATGCTGGCGGTGGACCGCCGCGCCGGATGCGGCGGCGATGAGCGAGGTGGTGATGCGAGACGATTTGCCCGATGCCGCGCTGGTGCAGGTCACCACGACGGTGGCGAGCCGCGAGGCCGCCGGCGCGCTGGCGCGCCTGGCGCTGGAGCGCCGGCTGGCCGCCTGCGTGCAGGTGCAGCCGATCACGTCGTACTACCGCTGGCAGGGTGTGGTGCACGAAGAGGCGGAATGGCGCCTGGTCTGCAAGACGACGCCGCAGGCCAGCGCGGCGCTGTGCGAGTTGCTGCGCGCGCACCATGGGTACGAGCTGCCGCAGCTGGTGGCGCAGCCTCTGCGCGCCAGCGCCGACTATGCCCGGTGGGTGCACGAGGAGGTGGCGCCGCCCGGTTCCGCCGGCCGGTAGCGCCGCTCAGGCCAGCAGCGCCTGGGCGAACTCGCGCGCGCTGAAGCCGTGTTCGAGAAGCAGGCGACAGGCACGAGGGCCTGCTCGCTGTCGTCGCTCGGGGCGGGGTGGCTTGTGCTAAGGGCGAAGTTTCCGTGTATCCGGGGACGCTGGTTGCCTGACGAGCCTGCTTCTTGCGGCTGCGTCGGCGCTTTGCCGAATCTCGCGGATGAATTCTTGCAGCGGTGCGGGTTGGCTGGTCTCCTCCCGGCGGGTGAAGAGGCCGAATGATGGCAGAGCCATGGTGGGTTCGACGCGCACTCTGCGCACGTCGCCGCGGGCGACTTCATCGTGCGCGTGCTCCAGGCGTACGGCGCACAGCAGCGATGTATCCAGGCGCAGTACCGTGCCTACCGTCACAGACGACATGGCCTCGATCACTGGCTCGGGAGGGGCGACGCCTTCGTTCAAGAAGGCCATCATAAAAGCTTGGCGCACCAGCGTTTCCTTGGGTGGCGCGACCCAGGGGGCAGTCTGCAGATCGGCCCAGCGCAGGCGTCGACGCCGAGTCATCCTGTTGGAGGCCGAAGCCAGCACGCACAGCTCGTCTTCCAGGAGCACCTCGGACTTCAGCCGCGGCAGCATGTCGCCTGACAGCAGTTCGGGGGTGATGGCGCCAAAGACGCAATCGAGTTCGCCGTCGAGCAGGCGCTGGATGAGTTCGCGTACTTGGCCTTCGCGGATTTGCACGACGGTTGCCGGCAGGCGTGCCCGTAGCCGCACGATGGCGGCCGGGGCGGTTGCCGTGACGGATGGTGCCCCCACGCGCAGTACGGCCCGAGCTCCGGCGCGCAGGGCGGCGGTGTCGTCTGCGGCGCGCCGCAGCTCGTTGAGCATGACGCGTGCGCGCTGGCTGGCTGCTCCGCCCAGCGCGTTGGCGTGGATGCCCTGGTGGCTGCGCTCGAAGAGCTTGGCCGCGAAGCACGTCTCGATCTCGTGGAGCATCTTGCTGATGGCCGGCTGGCTCAGGTGCAGGCGGGTGGCAGCGCCGCGCAGGGTCGATTCTTCCGAGAGGACGACCAGAAGTTCGAGGTGTCGCAGCCGTAGTCTGCGGACCATGTAGTCGGTGGTGGCGTCGTTCATCGGAATGGTCTCGGGGCGAAATGCGTGCGCGTCGCACAGGCAGGGATTTTGCGATCGCTTCTGGCGATCACCAAAAGTGATCACAGAATCATGAATATTGAATTTTCAGGAATGACCGCGCCGGCTATGGTTACCCACCATGAACATGAGTCAGCAGACCGGGAATTCTCCAGCCGCCGCGCCCCTGAAGGGTATACGGGTGATCGATCTGGGGCAGTACATCGCCGGTCCGGGGGCGGCCATGGTGCTCGTGGAACTGGGCGCCTCGGTGATCAAGGTCGAGCCTCTGGACGGTGACCAGGCGCGGCACGTCGGGCCTTATGGCGACTCGATGGTACGGGCCTACAACCGCGGCAAGCGATCGATCGCGCTTGACCTCAAGAGGGAGACCGGCCGCGAAGCGGCGCTGCGCTTGATCGGCCGCAGCGATGTGGTGATACAGAACCTGCGCCCTGGTGTCGCCGATGCGCTGGGCTTGGGGCCCGCGCAAGTGCGTCGGCGCTTTCCGCGCTTGGTCTATCTGTCGATCACTGGTTTCGTGCGCCAGGGCCGTCCCGGCTACGACATCGCGGCACAGGCCGAAAGCGGGCTCATGTCGGTCACGGGTGAGCCGGGACGTATGCCGCAGAAGGTCGGCGTACCCATCATCGACGCGGCGGCAGCCCACTTGGGGGCTCAGGCCGTACTGGCGGCGCTGTATGGGCGTGAGCGCAGCGGCGTCGGTGAAACGCTCGAGACATCGTTGCTGGAGGTCGCCCTGCATCTGCAGGCGGCTACCTGGTGCGGCTACCTGGGTGGCGCGCCAGAGCCCACGCGTACAGGCGACGGCCAACCCAGCAATGCGCCAGCCGCAGAGGTGGTGCCCACGCGCGACGGCCACATCGTGCTCTCGGCCTACGCCGAGGATCACTGGGTGCGCTTTTGCCGGGCGATGGAGCGCGAGCATTTGATCGAGGACCCGCGCTTTCGCACCAATGCACTGCGGGTGCGCAACCGGCCCGCGCTACGCGAAGTGTTGCGTGAATGCCTGTCCACGCGCAGCAGCGACGAGTGTGTGACCCTGCTCAGCCGCAACCGGATCGTGGCGGGCGCGGTACGCAGCTACGCCCAGGTGCTGGCCTGCCCCGATCTGCAGGCGAGTGGCATGTTGGTTCAGGCCGAGACGCAGGGGGGCGAAAGCTACCGGGCACTGGGCCTGCCCTACCGCTTGGGCGACGCGCCGCGCCTCGCGCCGAGTGCGGCGCCTGCCTGCGGCGCCGACACCGACACGGTGCTGGCGGAGGCGGGTTACTGCGAAGAGGACATCCAGCGGATGCGGCGCGCAGGCGTCGTGGGTTGACCGTTGCGAGGAAGAAATAGCATGACTGCCATGGATTCGCCCGAAGACATCGCCTGTGCTCACGCCGCCGTGGTGCAGACCTTGCCATTGTTCGAGATGATGCGCATGCGTGCGGCCACCACGGCGCGGCGCCATCCCACACGGGGCTTTGCTTCGGACGATCGTGGATCGACGCTGCGCTGGGTCAATCAGTTCACCCACACGCATCGCCGGATCGGCCCCGATGACCGAGAGGTCGTGAGCCCGAACAACGACACGGTTTTCAGCAATGCCTGGCTGGACCTTTCGGCTGGTCCGATCGTCATTGATTCGCCGGAGATGGGAGAGCGCTACTGGACGCTTGGGCTGCTCGACGCCTGGACCAACCCGTTCGCCTACATCGGCCGGCGTACCACCGGCAACCGCCCGCAGCGCACGCTGGTGCATGGGCCGGGCTGGAGCGGTCCCATGCCACCGGGGATCAGCCATGCGGTGGCGGCGCCGGGCTCCGATGTCTGGCTTATCGGGCGCATCCTGGTGGATGACGATGGTCCGGATGCCGAGCGCGTGCGCGTGCTGCAGTTGCAATTCCGCATCTCGCGGCTCGATGGCGGCGACGCGGCGATGCGGGTGGATACGGCGATGGATGGTCGCTGCACGCAGGTGCCGTCGGCCGCGTTGTACCGGTCCACGGTGGCCGCTGCCTTGCGGGGCAACCCGCCCCCTGTGGGCGAGAGTTTGGTGTGGCGCGAGTTGGACGACAGCCGCCTGGCGCGCCTGCTGCCTCAGGTGTATGAGGAATTGCGGTGCCGGGAACTGCCGCACGCGCTGGGCGGCGGCTGGGCGATTGCCCTGACGGTGCGTACCCACTGGGGCGGCGACCGCTACGCCCGCGCCCGCGTGGCGCGCAATTTCATCGGAGCGCTCGGTGTCGACGAGGCGATGTACCCCACGGCGGAGGTGGATGCCGATGGCAGCCTGCTGGACGGAGCCCGGGCGTACGAGCTGCTTTTTCCGTCCGGACGGATGCCAAAGGTAGGAGCCTTTTGGTCCCTGACCCTCTATCGCCGCAGCGACTGCCTGTTGGTCGCCAATCCCATCGGGCGCCATTCCATCTGCGATCGCACTCCGGGCCTGCGCTATGGAACGGATGGCAGCCTCGCGATCCGCATGCAGGCCACGGACCCGGGAGGAGGCGCCAACTGGCTGCCCACGCCGGCCGAGGGACTCTTCTACGTCGTGCTCAGGCTGTACCAGCCCCATGCCGACCACCTGGAAGGCCGTTTCCGCTATCCGCCGTTGCGGCGCATTTCTTGAAAACCCAGTACCGGCACAAGGAAAAGGAGACTACCATGCCATTCGATCGCCGACATTTTCTTCACGCCAGCACCGCTGTGCTCTCCCTGTGCGCCAGTGCTCCTGGGTGGGCCCAGGCGTGGCCTTCCAGGCCCATTCGCCTCATTTCTCCGTATGCGGCTGGGGGGGCGAGCGATATTCTGACGCGCGTGCTAGGCGACTTTCTGGCGCGCAGGCTCGGCCAGAGTGTCGTGGTGGAGAACAAGCCCGGTGCCGGGACCAGGATCGCGAACGAGTTCGTCGCCAAGGCGCCCCCCGATGGCTACACCCTTCTGCACGCTGCTGCGCCAATTGCCATCGGCGAGGCCCTGTACAAGGGGCTGCCCTACGACGCGAGCAAAAGTTTTGCTTCCATTGGCAGCACGGCGATCGCCCCGCTGTTCCTGGTGGTCAACGCCGAAGCACCCTACAGGACGCTCGCTGAGTTCATTGCGCATGTCGGGAAGAAGCCGGAGGGCGCGACTCTCGGCTCTCCAGGAGTGGGCTCGGCGCCCCACCTTACCGCCGAACTGTTGCTGCGCGCGGCCAACGTACGGGGCATCGTGGTGCAGTACCGTGGGGATGCTCCAGCGTATACCGAGTTGCTGGCTGGCCGCATCGACGCTACGCTCACAGCGATCTCGACGGCCATTCCGCACATCCAGGCAGGCAAGCTGCGGGTGCTGGGAGTGGCCAACGAAGAGCGCACACCGCTGTATCCGCAGGCGCTCACGCTGCGTGAGCAGGGCTTGGCCGATGTAGTCGGCTATGGCTGGTACGGCATGCTCGCGCCAGCGGGCACGCCGCCGGGCATCGTCGCCCGGATGAACGCTGAACTCAACGCGGCGGTTGCTGATCCGGACATTCGCCAGAAGGCGCAAGCCGCCGGACTGCAGTTGCGCGGCGGCAGGCCCGAGGAGTTCAGCACCTTCATGGAGGCCGAGACGCGCAAGTGGGCGCGGATCATCGAGGTGGCGAACATCACGGTCGAATAGGCGGGAGACGGCAGTTGCCTCCCGCCTGCTGCCGTGCTCCGCCTCATGATCGCACCGCCTTCCGCTCCCGCCGACTTTGGCGACGCGTACCGTGCATCCTTATGGGGTGCCGCAGTTGCTCGTCCGGGTGGTACAGGCCGAGTGTGACCATACGCAGTGGGTGGTGCGGCAGGCGGATGGGCGAGGGGGGGTCAGGCCAGCAGCGCCTGGGCGAACTCGCGCGCGCTGAAGGTCTCCAGGTCCTCGACCTTCTCGCCCACGCCGATGAAGTACACCGGCACCGGCCGCTCCTGCGCGATGGCGGCGAGCACGCCGCCCTTGGCGGTGCCGTCCAGTTTCGTGACGATCAGGCCGGTGAGCGAGAGCGCGTCGTCGAACGCCTTGACCTGCGCCAGCGCGTTCTGGCCGGTGTTGCCGTCGATCACCAGCAGCACCTCGTGCGGCGCGCCGGCGTCGGCCTTGGTGATCACGCGCCGGATCTTCTGCAGCTCCTGCATCAGGTGCAGCTGCGTCGGTAGGCGCCCGGCGGTGTCGACCAGCACCACGTCCTTGCCGCGCGCCTTGCCGGCGCTCACCGCGTCGAAGCTCACGGCGGCCGGGTCGCCCCCTTCCTGGCTGACGATCTCGACCGTGTTGCGCGTGGCCCAGACGCCGAGCTGCTCGCGCGCGGCGGCGCGGAAGGTGTCGGCGGCGGCCAGCAGCACGCTCTGGCCGTCGTCGGCCAGGTGCCTGGTGAGCTTGCCGATCGAGGTGGTCTTGCCCGCGCCGTTCACCCCCGCGACCATGATCACCGTGGGCTGGTGCTCGCCGATCACCAGCGGCTTTTCCAGCGGCGCGAGCAGCTCGGCCAGGGCGTCGGCCAGCAGCGCCTTGACGGCGGCGGGGTCGGTGGCCTTGCTGTCCTTGACGCGGCGCCTGAGGTCGGCGAGCAGGTGCGCGGTGGCCTTGACGCCGGTGTCGGCCATCAGGAGGGCGTCTTCGAGCTCCTCGTACAGCGCGTCGTCGATCCGGGTGCCGGTGAAGACGGTGGCGATGCTGCTGCCGGTCTTGCGCAGGCCGGCCGACAGGCGCGCCATCCAGCCCTTGCGCCCGGGCTCCGGCGCTGGCGCGTCGGCGGCGGGCGGGGGCGCCGGTGCCGGTGCGGCGGTGGCCACAGGAGCCACCGGGGCAGGTGCGGCCGCCGGTGCGGGCGGCGGCGTTTTTTTCTTGAAGAAGCTGAACATTGCGGTGTTTCTAGAATCGCAACCATTCTATGAAACATGCTCTTCTTTTTTGCGGCGTGCTGGCGTGCGTGGGCGCGCTGGCGCAAACCCCGGCGCCGGGCACCCCGGGTGCGCCATCCGGGGCCTCCCCTGTCGTCACCACCGCCTCGGGCGCGCAGGAGTTCCGGCTCGACAACGGCATGCCGCTGATCGTGCAGCCCGACCACCGCGCGCCCACCGCCATCCACATGCTCTGGGTGCGCGTGGGCTCGATGGACGAGGTGGGCGGCACCACGGGCGTGGCGCACATCCTCGAGCACATGATGTTCAAGGGCTCGGCCACGCTCGGGCCGGGCGAGTTCTCGCGGCGCGTGGCGCAGCTGGGCGGGCAGGAGAACGCCTTCACCACGCGCGACTACACCGGCTACTACCAGCAGATCCCGGCGAACCGCCTGGGGGACGTGATGGCGCTCGAGGCCGACCGCTTCGCGCACAACCAGTGGCCGGACGAGGAGTTCAGGAAGGAGCTGGAGGTGGTCAAGGAAGAGCGGCGCATGCGCACCGACGACCAGCCGCGCGCGGCGCTGATGGAGCAGCTGCACGCCGCCGCCTTCGTCGCCTCGCCCTACCACCACCCGGTGGTCGGCTGGATGGGCGACCTCGACAGCATGCAGCCCGACGACGCGCGCCGCTTCTACCGCACCTGGTACACGCCGGCCAACGCGGCGGTGGTGGTGGCGGGCGACGTCGAGCCGCGGCAGGTGTACCAGCTCGCCAACCGCATCTACGGGCAGCTGCCGGCGCACCCGCTGCCCGAGCGCAAGCCGCGCGTCGAGCCCGAGCAGAAGGGCCTGCGGCGCATCGCCTTCAAGGCCCCGGCCGAGCAGGCCTACGTGGCGCTGGCATTCCAGGCGCCCGCGATGCGCAGGCTGCAGGACATGGGGCCGGGGGACCAGGACGCGCTCTCGCTGCTGGTGCTCTCGGCGGTTTTGAGCGGCTACGACGGCGCGCGGCTCGACCGCTCGCTCACGCAGGGGCCGGACCGCGTGGCCGACAGCGCCAGCGCCTACGCCTCGGTGTTCGGCCGCGGCCCGGCGCTGTTCATGCTGACCGGCGTGCCGGCGCAGGGCAAGACGGCCGGGCAGGTGGAGGCCGCCTTGCGCGCCGAGGTGGCGCGCGTGGCGCAAGAGGGCGTGAGCCCCGCGGAGCTCGCGCGCGTGAAGGCGCAGTGGGCCGCCTCGACGATCTATGCGCGCGATTCCCTGCAGGGCCAGGCGAGCGACCTGGGCAGCAACTGGATCCAGGGCCTGCCGCTCGACGCCGACGACCGGCTGCTCGCGCTCCTGCAGGGCGTGACGCCCGCGCAGGTGCAGTCGGTGGCGGCGCGCTATTTCGGCGACGACCGGCTCACCGTCGGCGCGCTGCTGCCGCAGCCCCTGGCGGCCGGCGCCAGGCCGGCGCCGAGCATGCCCGGCGGCCCCCTGCGTTGACGAGATCCATCATGTTCAGAACCATCAAAAAAATAGCTGCTGGCGCTTTGCTGGTGGGCGCTGGCGGCCTTTTTTATGCCCAAAGCGCGTTTGCGCTGCTGCCCATAGAGCACTGGACGCAGCCCGGCGGCGCGCAGGTCTGGCTGGTGCAGAGCCCGGCGATCCCCATGGTCGACGTGCAGGTCGATTTCGACGCCGGCAGCCGCCGCGATCCGCCCGCGCAGGCGGGGCTGGCCGGCGCCGCCGCGCTGATGAGCGCCAAGGGCGTGCGCGCCGCGGGCGGCGAGGCCGCGCTCGACGAGAACCAGCTGGGCGAGGCCTGGGCCGACCTGGGCGCCAGCCTGGATGCGGGCGCCGGGCGCGATGCACTGAGCTTTTCGCTGCGCTCGCTCACGCAGGCCGACCTGCTCGACCGCGCGGTGCGGCTCGCGGCGCGCCAGATCGGCGAGCCGAGCGACCCCGGCGACGTCTGGCAGCGCGAGCGCGCGCGCTGGCAGGCGAGCATCCGCGAGGCCGACACCAAGCCCGGCGTGGTCGCTGGCAAGGCCTTCGCCCAGGCGATCTATGGCGACCACGCCTACGGCCTGCGCCCGACGGCCGAGACGCTGGAGCGCATCACCGTGGCCGACCTGCGCGCCTGGCGGGCGCAGTACCTGCAGCGCTGCCGCGCGCGCGTGGCCATCGTCGGCGCGGTGGACCGGGCGCGGGCGCAGCAGCTCGTCGACGGCCTGCTCGCGCGCCTGCCCGACCAGGGCGCGCAGGGCTGCGCCGCGCTGCCGGACATCCCCCCGGCGCCGCCCCTGGCCAAGGCCGTGGAGGACGACATCCCCTTCACCTCCGCGCAGGCGCACGTGCTGATCGGCGGGCCCAGCGCCCCGCGCAGCGACCCGGACTTCCTCGCGCTGCTGGTGGGCAACCACATCCTGGGCGGCGGCGGCTTCACCTCGCGCCTGACGGAGCAGGTGCGCGAAAAGCGCGGCCTGACCTACAGCGTGTTCAGCCAGTTCGCGCCGGGGCTGAGCGCGGGCGCGTTCATCGTCGGCCTGGAGACGCGGCCCGACCAGGCGGCCGAGGCGGTGAAGATCACGCGCGACGTGGTCGCCCGCTTCGTCGCCGACGGCCCGACCGAGGCCGAGCTGCGCGCCGCCAAGGACAACCTGATCGGCGGCTTCGCGCTGCGCATCGACAGCAACCGCAAGCTCCTGGGCAACGTGGTCAACATCGCGCGCAACGGCCTGCCGCTGGACTACCTGGAGCACTGGAGCGAGCGCGTCGAGGCGCTCACCGCGGCCGACGTGCGGGCCGCCATCCAGCGCAAGCTCCAGCCCGACCGCATGGCCACCATCATCGTCGGCGCGCGGCCGGCGGGCGCCAAGCCGTGAAGCGGCCCGCGGGCCCGGCGGGCGAGGTGCGCATCATCGGCGGGCAGTGGAAGCGCACCCGCCTGCCGGTGCCGCAGCACCCCGGCCTGCGCCCCACGCCCGACCGCGTGCGCGAGACGCTGTTCAACTGGCTCGGGCAGGAGCTGGCCGGCTGGCGCTGCGTCGACGCCTTCGCCGGCACCGGCGCGCTTGGCCTGGAGGCCGCCTCGCGCGGCGCCGCCGAGGTACTGCTGGTCGAGCAGGATGCGGCGCTGGCGCGCCGGCTCGAGCAGCACGCCGAGCGCCTGCAGGCCGGCGCCGTGCGGGTGCGCCGGGGCGACGGCGTGGCGCAGCTCACCCGGTGCGCGCCGGGCAGCGTCGACCTCGTGCTGCTCGACCCGCCGTTCGGCGCCGAGGCGCTGTTCGTCCCCGCGCTCGAAGCGGCGGCGCGGGCGCTGGCGCCGCAGGGCCTGATCTACCTCGAGGCGCCGCGGCAGTGGCCGGAGGAGCGCCTCGCCCCGCTCGGGCTGGCCGTGCACCGCCACCTGAAGGCCGGCGCGGTGCACGCCCACCTGCTGAAAAAAATCCCCGAAAGCTCCTGAAACAGAAGCTGCCCGCGCTTGCCGGTATTGGATTCGTGGCCGATTTCGCCTGTTTTGTTCGATAATGCCCCCGAACCCGCCAGAGGAATGCCATGCCGTCCGTCACCGCCGTCTTCCCCGGAACCTTCGACCCGATCACCCTGGGGCACGAGGACATGGTGCGCCGCGCCTGCCGGCTGTTCGACCGCGTGCTCGTCGCGGTGGCCATGGCGCACCACAAGAAGACGCTGTTCACGCTCGACGAGCGCCTGGCGCTCGTGCGCGACGCGCTGGCCGACCAGCCGAACGTGGCGGTGCTGCCGTTCGACGGCCTGGTGACCGAGTTCGCCGTGGCGCAGGGCGCGCAGGTGATGGTGCGCGGCCTGCGCTCGGGCACCGACTTCGACTACGAGCTGCAGCTCGCGGGCATGAACCGCTACCTGCGGCCCGAGGTGGACACGGTCTTCCTCACGCCCGACGCGCGCTGGCAGAGCATCAGCAGCACGCTGGTGCGCGAGATCGCCACGCTGGGCGGCCGGATCGACGCCCTGGTGGGCGCCGCCGTGCGGCCGCGCCTGCTGGCCAAGGTCGGCCGCGCCTGAATTTGCTCCACTGTCGATAGCTGCTGGCACTTGATGGCAAAGCGCTGGAGCCCGATTCGGCTCATGCTTTTCCGTTGCCCGATGCCGTCCATTCCCCGGGCACCTGCGACGCGGTAATCGCCGCGTGCGGCGTGCGCGCCTGCCCGGGCACGACCGCGCTCACCGGGGCCGGGTGGGGCGCGCGCCGCCGGGTCAGCGCCTCGGCGATCTGCGCCGCCGACGCCGGGCGCCCGGCCACCGTGGGCCGCAGCACGTCGGGGCTGTCCTGCAGCTCGCTCGGCTTGGGGACGCGCGGCGCGAAGTCGTACGCGTTCGCCAGCGGCCAGTACAGCCGATAGACGTTGTGCTGGTGCGCCAGGTCGTCGAGGATGGCGCGCCGCTCCATCGTCGGCATCAGCGCCGAGAGCAGGCGGATGCGCGCGCTGTCGATGCGCCGCACGATGTGGTGGGTGGAGAGCTGGTCGGGGTGCATCAGGCCGGCCGCCTGCAGCAGCTCCTTGAGCGCGTGCAGCGTGTTGGCGTGGTACTGCGCCACGCGCGGCGCCTTGTCGGCCACCACCAGCGCGCGCTCGCGCACCGGGTCCTGCGTGGTGATGCCGGTGGGGCAGAAGCCTGTGTGGCAGACCTGCGCCTGGATGCAGCCCAGCGCCATCATGAAGCCGCGCCCCGAGTTGCACCAGTCCGCGCCGAGCGCGAACATGCGCGCCAGGTCGAACGAGGTGATCACCTTGCCGGCCGCGCCGATCTTGATGCGCTCGCGCAGGCCCACGCCGATCAGCGTGTTGTGCACCAGGTGCAGGCCCTCCTGCACCGGCGCGCCCATGTGGTCGGCGAACTCCACCGGCGCCGCGCCCGTGCCGCCCTCGGCGCCGTCGACGACGATGTAGTCGGGCGTGATGTCGGTCTCGAGCATCGCCTTGACGATGCCGAACCACTCCCAGATGTGGCCGATGCACAGCTTGAAGCCCACGGGCTTGCCGCCCGAGAGCTCGCGCAGCCGGGCGATGAAGCGCATCATCTCCACCGGCGTGGAGAACGCGCCGTGCGACGAGGGCGAGACGCAGTCCTGCCCCACCGGCACGCCGCGCGCGGCGGCGATCTCGGCCGTCACCTTGGCGCCCGGCAGGATGCCGCCGTGCCCCGGCTTGGCGCCCTGGCTGAGCTTGATCTCGATCATCCTCACCTGCGGGTTGCGTGCCTGCTCGGCGAAGCGCTCGGGGTTGAAGCTGCCGTCCTGGTTGCGGCAGCCGAAGTAGCCCGAGCCGATCTCCCAGATCAGGTCGCCGCCGTTCTGGCGGTGGTAGCGGCTGATGCCGCCCTCGCCGGTGTCGTGCGCGAAGCCGCCCATCTTCGCGCCCAGGTTGAGCGCCAGGATGGCGTTGGCCGAGAGCGCGCCGAAGCTCATCGCCGAGATGTTGAAGACGCTGGCGTTGTAGGGCTGGGTGCAGGGCGCGGCGCCCGCGCGCGCCTGGCCGGGCTGGCCGCCGATCCAGATGCGGAAGTCGTGCGAATCGATCACCGTGGTGTGCAGCGAGTGGTTGATCCACTCGTAGCCCTTGGCGCCCACGTCCAGCTTGGTGCCGAAGGGCCGCACGTCCGGCACGCCCTTGGAGCGCTGGTAGACCACGGTGCGCTGCGCGCGGGTGAAGGGCTCGCCCTTGTCGATGTCGCCCTCGATGAAGTACTGGCGGATTTCCGGGCGGATGAACTCCAGCATGAAGCGCATGTGCCCGAGGATGGGGTAGTTACGCAGGATGGCGTGGCGCGTCTGGCGCATGTCGTACAGGCCCACGAGGATGAGCGCGCACGCCAGCAGGAAGATCACGGCCGGCCAGGCCCCCGGCCGCAGCGCCATCCACGGCAGGCTGGCGACCGCGGCGGCCACGCACAGCGCGAGGGTGGTGTAGCGCACGTGCGTGGCGACAAAGTGGGGGGTGGACATCGCCGGACTCCGGAAGCGGGGACGGAAACGATCTTAGCCAACGCGGGCGAGCCTGGGCATGGCCCCGGCTCAGCGGTGCGCGCAGACGCTGCAGCCGGGGTCGCGCGCCAGGCGCACCTCGCTCCAGCGCATGGCGCGCCCGTCGAGCATCAGCAGGCGCCCGGCGAGCGTCTCGTCCGCGCCCGCGATCAGCTTGAGCGCCTCGGCCGCCTGCATGCTGCCGATGATGCCGACCATGGGCGCGAACACCCCCATGGTGGCGCAGGCCACCTCCTCGAAGGCCGCGCCGGGCGCGAACAGGCAGGCGTAGCAGGGCGAGGCGGCGTCGCGCGTGTCGTACACCGCGATCTGCCCGTCGAAGCGGATCGCCGCGCCCGCCACCAGCGGCGTGCGCGCGGCCACGCAGGCGGCGTTGATCGCGTGGCGCGTGGCGTAGTTGTCGCTGCAGTCGAGCACCACGTCGGCGTCGGCCACCAGCGGCGCCAGGCGCTCGCGCGTGAGGCGCTCGCGCACGCGGCGCACCGCCACCCCGGGGTTGAGCGCGGCCAGCGCCTCGGCGCACGAGTCCACCTTGGCCTGGCCCACGCGCGCGGTGGTGTGCGCGATCTGGCGCTGCAGGTTGGTCAGGTCGACCACGTCGTCGTCGACCAGCGTGATCCGGCCCACGCCCGCCGAGGCCAGGAACAGCGCCGCCGGCGAGCCGAGCCCGCCCGCGCCGACGACGAGCGCGCGCGCGGCGAGGATGCGCTCCTGCCCCTCGATGCCGATCTCGTCGAGCAGGATGTGGCGCGAGTAGCGCAGCAGCTGGTCGTCATCCATGGCGAGAAAAAGGCCGGGACGCGGCCCGGCCTTCGGAAGCGCGGGGCGCCAAGGCTAATCCTCTTTCGGCGCTTCCTTGCGCTCGGTGAGCGTCTTGCTCATCAGCACCGGCGCGCCCTTGAGCTGGTTGAGTGCCTGGGCCAGCTGGAAGTCCTTGTCGGAGCCGAACTCCGGCAGCTTGTGCTCCACCTTGGACGTCTTGGCCTCTTCCTCGAGCTTCTTGCGCGCCTCTTCGCGCGCCTTCTCCAGCGCCTTGTCCCGCGCGGCCTCGCCGCCCTGGTTGTTGTCCAGGTGCTTGGCCAGGTCGGATTCGCGCAGGCGCAGCGTGCCGAACACGTCGCCCTCGGCGGTTTCGTCGATCATGATGTCGGGCACGATGCCGCGCGCCTGGATCGACTTGCCGCTGGGCGTGTAGTAGCGCGCGGTGGTCAGCTTGATCCCGGTGTCGGGGCCGAGCGGGCGCACGGTCTGCACCGAGCCCTTGCCGAAGGTCTGGCTGCCCATGATGGTGGCGCGGTGGTTGTCCTGCAGCGCGCCCGCGACGATCTCGCTGGCCGAGGCCGAGCCTTCGTTGACCAGCACCACCACGGGCACCTTCTTGATGGCCTCGGGCAGGCGCTTGAGCGGGTCGCCCCCGCCGCGGCGGCGGTAGAACTGCGGCGCGGTGGTGAAGATGGCCTTGCTCTCGGGCAGCTGGCCATTGGTCGTCACCACCGTCGCGCCCTCGGGCAGGAAGGCAGCGGAGACGCCGACCGCCGCGTCCAGCAGGCCGCCCGGGTCGTTGCGCAGGTCCAGCACCAGGCCCTTGAGCTGCGGCTCCTGGGTGTAGATCTCCTCGACCTTGCGCACGAAGTCGTCCACCGTCTGGTCCTGGAACTGCGACAGGCGGATCCAGGCGTAGCCGGGCTCGACCACCTTGCCCTTGACCGAGCGGGTCTTGATTTCCTCGCGCGTGATCGTCACCGGGAAGGTGCGGCTCTCGTCCTTGCGGAAGATGGTGAGCGTGACCTTGGTGCCGGGCTCGCCGCGGATGCGCTTGACCGCGTCGTTCAGCGGCAGGCCGCGCACCGCCTCGTCGCCGATCTTGGTGATCAGGTCGCCCGTCTTCAGGCCCGCGCGGTCGGCGGGCGAGCCCTCGATCGGCGAGACCACCTTGATCAGGCCGTCTTCCTGCGTGATCTCTATGCCCACGCCGACGAAGCGCCCCGACGTGCCTTCGCGGAATTCCTTGAATGCCTTCTTGTCGAAATACTGCGAGTGCGGATCGAGCCCGGCGACCATGCCGGAGATCGCATCGGTGATGAGCTTCTTGTCGTTGACCGGCTCGACGTAGTCGGTCTTGATCAGGCTGAAGACGGCAGCCAGCTGCTGCAGCTCCTCGAGCGGCAGCGGGGTCATCGCGCCGCGCGCGACGGTCTGCAGGGACACCGTCGTGAGCGCTCCGGCGAGCAAGCCCACCGAAATCCACCCTGCTATCTTGAGTTTCTGCCCCATATGCCACCTTTACCGCATCGCGGCAATATACACCTTGGAACGCGCGCGACAGGCGGGGTTCCCCGGTGCGCGCCGCGTCACGCCTTGCCTTGCGATGCCACGGCCGCCGCGGCCCGGGCGGCGGCGCCGGCGTCGCCGAGGTAGCGCCGGCCCAGGGGCTTGAGGTCGGCGTCCAGCGCGTAGACCAGCGGAATGCCGTTGGGGATGTTGAGCCCCACGATGTCGTCGTCCGAGATGCCGTCCAGGTACTTGACCAGCGCGCGGATCGAGTTGCCGTGCGCCGCCACCAGCACGCGCTGGCCCGCCCGGATCGCCGGCGCGATCGCGTCCTGCCAGTAGGGCAGCACGCGGGCCACGGTGTCCTTGAGGCACTCGGTCAGCGGCACCTGGCCGGGCGCGAGGCCGGCGTAGCGGATGTCGCCGCGCTCGCAGCGCGGGTCGTCGGCCGCGAGCGCGGGCGGCGGCACGTCGTAGCTGCGCCGCCAGGTGTGCACCTGGGCGTCGCCGTACTGCCTGGCCGTCTCGGCCTTGTTCAGGCCCTGCAGCGCGCCGTAGTGGCGCTCGTTCAGGCGCCAGCTGTGGCGCACCGGCAGCCAGGTGCGGTCCATCGCGTCCAGGCAGTGCCAGAGCGTGTGCGTGGCGCGCTTGAGCACGCTGGTGTGGGCCACGTCGAATTCGTAGCCCCCGTCCCGCAGCAGCTGCCCGGCATTTCTGGCCTGTTCGATGCCGGTGGCCGTGAGCGGGACGTCGGTCCAGCCGGTGAAGCGGTTTTCCAGGTTCCAGGTGGATTCGCCGTGGCGGATCAGGACGAGCGTGTGCATGCGTAGCCTTCGGGTGCGCGAGCCAAAACCGTCTATTCTAGAATCGACCCTCTTTGGCTTTGAATCCCCGCCGCCGTGAACTTCGTCATCGAAAACTGGTACCTGATCGTCCTCGCGCTCGTGTCCGGCGCCTTGCTGGCCTGGCCGATGCTCTCGGGCGGCGCGGCCGGCGGGCTTTCGGCGGTGCAGGCCGTGCAGCTCATCAACCGCGAGAAGGCGATGGTGGTCGACGTGTCCGAGGCGCAGGAATTCGCCGCCGGGCACGTGAGCGGCTCCAGGAACGTGCCGCTGTCGCAGTTCAAGGAACGCCTGCCGCAGGTGGTCAAGAACAAGGCCGTGCCGCTGGTGCTGGTGTGCGCCCGCGGCATGCGCGCGCGCCGCGCGGCGGCGCTGGCGCGCCAGCTCGGCTACGAGAAGGCGCAGGTGCTCTCGGGGGGGCTGCATGCCTGGCGTGAGGCCAACATGCCGGTCGAAAAGGCCTGAAAGCGATTCCGAACGCAACGGGAAAGGATGGGCGCCATGCCAGCCGTCAGGATGTACACCACTGCCACATGCCCCTATTGCATACGGGCCAAGCAGTTCCTCCAGTCCAGGGGCGTGGAGCACATCGAGGAAATCCGGGTCGATGCCGACCCGCAGGCGCGCCAGCGGATGACGGAGATCACCGGCCGGCGCACCGTGCCGCAGATCTTCATCGGCGAGACCCACGTGGGCGGGCACGACGACCTGATGGCGCTCGATGCCCGGGGCGGCCTGGCGCCGCTGCTGCGATCGTGAGCAAGCCCGTGCGGCGCTGCATAATGCGCCGCTGAAGTGCCTGCCGCGGGAGCCGCTCCCCGGCGGGCCTTGTCGTATCCGCAACTTTGAAAACCCTGACCATGGCCGACGCACCAGCAAACCCCGTTTTCCAGATCCAGCGCATGTACCTGAAGGACATGTCGCTCGAGCAGCCCAACTCTCCGGGGATCCTGCTCGAACCGGAGCAGCCCAGCGTCGACATCCAGCTCGGCGTCGGGGCGGAGTCCGTGGCCGAGGGCATCTACGAGGTCACGGTGTCGGCCACGGTGCATGCCAAGCACAAGGACAAGACGGTCTTCCTGGCGGAGGTCAAGCAGGCCGGCATCTTCGAGATCCGCAACGTGCCGCAGGAGCAGATGGACAGCGTGCTGCGCGTCGTCTGCCCGCAGATCATCTACCCCTATGCGCGCTCCAACGTCGCCGACGTGATCACGCGGGCGGGCTTTCCGCCGGTGCACCTGGCCGAAATCAACTTCCAGGTGATGTTCGAGCAGCAGCAGGCGGCCGCCGCGGCGCAGGGGGCGAACGGCACGCCGCAGTGAGGCCGCGCGCGCCGGACCCCTCTCTCTTGCCGTTGCGCGGCAGGCGCTGCACGCCATGAACATCGTCGTCATCGGTGCCGGCGCATGGGGCACGGCGATCGCCATCAGCGCGGCCGGGCACCCGGCCGGGCACCGCGTCACGCTCTGGGCGCGCGATGCGGCGCAGGCCGGTGCGATGCAGGCCGCGCGGGAAAATGCCCGCTATCTGCGCGGCGCCGCGTTCCCGGAGGCACTGCACGTCGCCAGCGGCGACTGCGCGGCCCTGCTCGCGCAGGCCGGCCTGGTCATCGTCGCCACGCCCATGGCGGCGCTGCGCACGTGGCTCCAGGCGCTGCGGGGCGTGGCGGCGCCCGTCGCCTGGCTCTGCAAGGGCTTCGAGGCCGGTTCCGGGCTGATGGCGCACGAGGTGTGCGCCCAGGTGGCGCCCGCGCTGCAGGCCGGTGCGCTCAGCGGCCCGAGTTTCGCGCTCGAAGTGGCGCAGTCGCGGCCCACCGCGCTGGTGGCCGCCAGCAGCCGCGCGGCGGTGCGCGATGCGCTGGTGCGGGCCTTGCACGGCCCCCATCTGCGGGTGTATGCGAACGATGACATCGTCGGCGTCGAGGTGGGTGGTGCGGTCAAGAACGTGCTGGCGATCGCCACCGGCCTGTGCGACGGCCTGCAGCTGGGCCTGAACGCGCGCGCCGCGCTCATCACGCGCGGCCTGGCCGAGATGTCGCGCCTGGGGGCCGCCCTGGGCGCGCGCGCCGAAACCTTCATGGGCCTGTCCGGCCTGGGGGACCTGGTGCTCACCGCGACCGGAGACCTGTCGCGCAACCGCCGCGTCGGCCTGCTGCTGGCGCAGGGCCGGTCGCTGGAGCAGGCGGTGCAGTCCCTCGGCCACGTCGCCGAGGGGGTCTACAGCGCCCGCACCGTCGCCGAGCGGGCGCGCCGGCTCGGCGTGGAAATGCCGATCGCCGAGGCGGTGGTGGCGCTGCTCGATGGCCGGATGCGGCCCGCGCAGGCAGTGGCCGCCCTGATGGAGCGGGAACCGCGGGGCGAGAGCCCGCAATAGCGCGGGCGCGGGCATGAAAAAAGCCTTGCAAACCCAGGTTTGCAAGGCTTTTCAAGTTGGTGCGGCTGGCAGGAATCGAACCCACGACCCCTTGGTTCGTAGCCACGTATATACACCTTTTTAATGCACTTCTTGAGACGTCATTGGATGCCATGAAATTCGCCTAACTTATTGATAATATTAAGAATTATTGCAAATAGTGGTGTCACACCGTCCCAAAGCGTTTCACCATAGCCCTCGCCAATCGTTCCCAGACTGTTCCCAGAACATGGCATTTGACCTAAAATATTTACCATCATGAAAGGGGCTAACTCGTGAACATTGCCACGAGCGTTCTCACACATGGTACTGCTAGAAAGTGGGGCTACATGGCACGTGATTTATTGACCGTAAAGGCCGTAAGAGCGGCCAAGCCAACGGGCAAGGAGTACCTGGTCAGCGACGGTGATGGACTGTTCTTGCGTGTGCTTCCAACTGGCAAGAAGACGTGGCAACTTATTTACACGCACAGCGGGCGGCGACGCAAGCTATCTCTCGGCGATATGGACGACGTCACACTGGCCAGCGCACGTGAACGGGCTAATGTCGAACGAGAACGCATCGCTGGAGGCCTCGATCCCCGAGTCGCGCTGATCGCGGTCGAGGCCGAACAGGCAAAAGAACTCAAAGCCCTCAGTGCCGAGGCTGAGCGCCGCAAGGCGGAAGACCTTCCTTTCAAAGCCATGTTCGATGCATGGCTTGCAGATGGCGTGGCGCGAGGTGATGCCAACGCAGAATTACGAAGGTCGTTCGAAAAGAATATCCTGCCGACGCTCGGCGCAAAGCCTGTCCGCCATGTGACAGAGTCGGACATTCGGGACCTGCTCCGTAAGATTGGCCGCACGCGGGGAAAGTGCCGTACAGCGGTCCTTCAGCTTGCAGATCTCCGTCAGCTCTTTCGCTGGGCCGAGAAACGCAAACCTTGGCGACCGTTGCTGATAGAAGGCAATCCAGCTGAGCTTGTCGAAGCAAAGCAGGTTGTGCTTGCCGAATACGATCTCGCCAACGAACGTGATCGCATCCTCACCGCGGATGAGATACGCACTCTGCGCGACATCTTTGTCAGGATGCAGGCCGAGTACGACAATGCCCCGAATAAGCGCACCGGAGTTCGCCCCGTGAGCGCCGAAACGAGACTTTCCATATGGATCATGCTGTCCACTTGCTGCCGCATAGGGGAGCTTTGCAATGCGCGCTGGGAGCACGTCAACTTGCAAACCGGCGAGTGGCTTGTGCCCCGCGAGAGTACAAAGACAAAAGTCGAATGGATGGTGTTCCTGTCCGACTTCGCGCTGCAACAGTTTCAGGCACTTCGACAGATCACGAAGGACAGCATTTGGTGCTTTCCATCGCGCGACGAAGACAGTCACTTGAGTCCGAAGTCGGTCTCGAAGCAGATTGGGGACCGCCAATTCCAGTTCAAGAAGCGCAAACCGCTGAAGAATCGCCGCAACGACAACACACTCGTCCTCCCAGGCGGTGAATGGACCCCTCATGATTTGCGCCGAACTGGGTCGACTTTGATGCAGTCACTCGGCGTGTCCGAGCATGTGCGTGAACGGTGCCTCAATCATGTAGTAGGTGGCAAGCTCGGACGTATCTACGGGCGCTATGAGTTTGCTCCCGAGAAGCGCGACGCGTGGAATGTGCTCGGCGCGCATCTTGAATCGATATTGAAAGTGAAGAATTAGCAACTCCGCCGATTCGATTCAGCTTACGGGCAGCAAGTACCAATGACGGATTTGGTCGATCTGCTCACCGCCAAGGTGGATCGCATGGCCGAACGAACGCACATTTCTGACACATCCCCGGTGCGCAGGTGGGCTGAGGTTCGACCTTTCCAGCAAGCAGTTTTTCCCGCCTCGCAACCAGGGCATTCAGATCGACAGGCTCCATGAGCCTCACTCGATGGCATCCCGTTCGGAGACCATCCGGTCGCTCCGTCAAGACATAGGCATGGTCCGCAACACTCTCCCCCATCTGTGCCATCAACGCCACGCGCTGGGCCGACAACTCAATGACATCCGACCGATATGCCCGATGCACCGTCCGGGTCTTCAGCTCGACCAGTACCAACGCTCCTTTCGCATCGCGGTAGGCCCTGTCCACCTTGGCCGTGATCGATATCGGCCCAAACGAACGAAATAGGCGCTCCGCATAGACCAAGCGAGTGCCACGCAACTCCGGCGGTAGCTCGTCCTCAGGAGGACGCGGCCACAAGTGCCACCAGAGGACAACAACAACCGCAACAAACCACACCACGGCAACAGTTTCAAGGCCCATCGCGCGATTCCGGGGCCTGAAGCCATCGTGCCACATACCGGATCAAACGGTACCAGGCCCGCTGAAGCTTTCTGGCCCAATATCTGAAGTGCCCCACAAAACAACGTCCCTGGCGGGCTGAATCCCCCTGCCGCTCCCGATAGAACCGCTTATGGGCTCGCAGGCCGCGCATGGCTGCCCGCTGCTGTTCTGCGGTCCGTTGCCTGCCATACCGATGCTCGAAAACCACCAAGCGTTCGCACACACCCATCTGTGCCAGTTCCGAGGCGCCGACCGTCACCTTCTGATGCATATGCTTTTTCAGCTCGGCCACGATCAGTCCTCCCCACCAAGGGTCGGCACATCGAATGCCTGGACCATGTGCCCCGCTGCGATTGGGTTCACACTTATAGAAGCGGGCCGTGCTGCCCCAGGCGAATGAGATATGCCACCTCCCACCGGCACCAACATCCAGTTCTGCGCCAACAGCCCTTCTTGGGCCAGAAAGCGCAGCCGGTTCACCCGCTTCGTCCCCTTGTTGAACCGGATCAGGTCGTCATACAGGCGCGGGTTGTCCTCGCGTGTCATCTCAAACAGCAAGCGCACCGGCTCGGTATTGGGGTCTGTCTTCTGTGTCATGCGCCCTCTCCTTCCGACCGCACTGCGGGCGACAAGCGTGACGACGCCTGCATCGCAGTGGCGGCGTAATTCGTGCCTGCGATCTGGTAACCCCGGAGATTCGAGAACATTGGTTCCTTCACCTCCAATATCTGGTGCGTCGCAAAAGCCTCCTTGACTGCCTTCTTGAAAAGAAAGGCACCTCCACCAACCAGAATAACGTGCTGAACGTCATAGAACTCGCCAATGCGGCGGATCATGGCCCCGACCGCTTGCTTGGCCACGCTTTCGACCATGGGCTTCATGCGCGCCAGGCTGTAGGTCCGCTGGAAGATCGTCAGATTCTTGTTGGTGCGCAAGGCCAGGTCGATGGCGTCCAACTGGTTGTAAGGTTGGCCAATCTCCGCGCTGATGTCATCCGCAATGACCTGCAGGATGTCGGACACCCCGCGGTTGACCGAATGGCTGCGCTTGTGCGACAACTTCATGCCCCGCGCCACCAGCCAGTCGAAGGTGCGCGAACCGGGGTCAATCACCAGGCTGTGCTCGTTCTCCATTGCCACCACTTTGTCATGCTGCGAGGCATAGTCGATCAGTGCCCCATTGGGCTGTGCCATGGCCAGCGCCTTGCGCACCAGCACGGTCTTTCCATTACCCACGTCGTGAGTACCAGTCATCAACTTTTCCAGCGCGGCCTTCTTCAAGGCAAACATGGCCACCGGCAGCCCCACCACCAGCAGGTCGATGGTGTCGACCTTCATCATGCGCAGTGCCCCGCGTGCCAGGGCCAAGTATTCCGGGGTGTCAATAAAGTTGTCGTGGATCTGCGTGGCACGAAAAGCGTCGGCGGCCAGCATCACGTCCGGCCCCACCTCAAAAAACATGCCGCCAATCGGGATGGCGACGGTTTTGCGCCGATCTGCGCCCAGGGTGGTGGATGGGTCGCGCGGAAAGGGATAGGCCAGCGACGGAAAGCTGGCGCAACGGATTTCATCACCGGAAATCCCAGCGACGTACTTGGTGTTGCCGTAGCCAACGTCCACGGCTCGAATGATCAATTCCATAAAAAACTCCAAATCAGGGTTACAGGGCGATCAGCATCGGTGGCCCGATACCGTCCATCCACGCAGAAGTTCCCTTCAAACCGTCCGATTTCGGGATCAGCTCTGGCATGGGTCCCAATGCAACCTTGTCAGGTCGCACTGAAACGAGATCGATTTCATCGAATGTGCGGAATAGTCCTGCGTGTCGAACCACGGTCTCACGGCAAACCGAGCTGTCAAGGGTGTGAATTGCGCAGATCGCGCTGATTGAGGTTCTTTTCCGTTCCCCCCTCCAAATTGGCCCACAGCCCGGTCAAAGTCCCGTCCGAAACCAGAGGCTGCGATTTCCCTTGTCAAGCCCGCATCCAGCCTCACTTTCAACACCTTCGGGAAAATAAACGCGGCTCACGGGCACATCCCGGCCCTTCAATCGCCACCCAAAACCGCCTGGAAATCGACACCGTTTCCGGCACGCCTGCTTGACTCATACTCCTGGTCGGCGTCAACTACAGATTCCCGAGGGCCGTCCTGGCCCTGCTCCATCGCGGAGCAAAAGGCGTCGCAGTCGTTACCTGCCCCCAAACTCCGGTCTTTGAACCGGAATAGCCATCACCCATGAGGTGATGGCCCCGTGGTTTCCTCGTAGTGCAACCCCTTGTGGCCTTGCCAGCGTTGTTCGCTGGGCGTTCCCTGAAACGCGCCACGGTTTTCGAGCACACGGTCGGCACTGGATGCCGCACCCCTGTTCCCGCCATCCTTTGAGCACGCGTTTTACGCAGCGCGCGGTTGTGTTTGCCTCTTTAGGCTCCCCGCGCGTCCCCGCTCACAAACTCGGCACTGCCCTGGACTTTCGGTCAGGGGTGGACCCATACGAGTGGATGGCGCTATGAATCCAGAACTGATCCATCAGTACGTGCAAGGCTTGACCTTGTCACGGATGCCCTTTGGCACGCCCTTGAGGCGGGTCGGCATCACCAACCCCATGGTTGTAGAAATGCACAGGTGGGACGGATCACATATTTCATTTTTAAGAAAGACCGAGCTGGCCAGCGCTAAAGCGCTGGCTGGCAAAACACTGGGTCGGTGCCGCACTTCGGTGGTCGCGTGCTGCACCGGAGTTTTGACCACGAACCTGCCGGGCGACGGAATCCGCTCGGTGGGTGATTCCCTTGGGATTCCATGCATTTCTTAATACCTGCCCGCCGTTCGGGCGGCGGGCGGTCGACCCTGGAATACAACGTCATGAAAAACAGACTTTCTTTTGGAACTTCGCTTCGCCGACCTCAAGGCTCGGTCAGTCCTGGCCGCCTGACTGCCAATCAACCCCCACGCCGCCTGTCGTGGTCAGGCAAGACTGCCCAGGAAATCCTGGCGGGCTACCCGCCAGGCAAAGCACCTCCGCTCAAAGTACTGGAGGTGCTGCTGGAACTCTTCAATACATTGCACACCTCGCTGGAGAAAACCGTTTCCCACAAGACACGGTATGAACGTGCCCAGTTCCTGCGGCGCTTCTTCCGCGACTTGAAGGTCAAAGCCGGATTCAACACCATTCCCGATCCGCGCAACCTGGGACAGAAACACATTCATGCCATGGTGCAGGTCTGGCAACAGGAGCATCTCGCTCCGGCCACGATTCAGACTTACCTGAGTTTCCTGCGCGGCTTGGGCATGTGGATGGGCAAGCATGGCTTTGTGCGGGGGCCAGCGCATTACGGCCTGAGCGTGGAGGAATACCAGCGACATGAGTATGCGCAGCGGGACAAAAGTTGGTCTGCCGCTGGCGTTGACATTGACGATGTAATCGACCAGGTGCATGCCTATGACCAGTATGTCGGCGCTTCGCTGCGGCTGATCAGGGCCATGGGGCTGCGACGCAAGGAGTCCATCCAATTCCGGCCCTTTGAGCACGTCTTGCCTTTCAGCGAAACGGGACTGCCCCCCGAAAGCAAGGCAGCGGATCGGTATGTGAGGATCAAAGGCAAGGGCGGACGGGTGCGTTTTATACCCGTGGACAGCCCTGCCCGGTTGGCGGCGGTCATTCTCGCACAAAGTGTTGTCTGTAACCGGGATGCTCACATGGGGGACCCTGCAAGTGATCTAAAGCAGAACCTGCGGCGCTTTGATTACGTGCTGGAGAAATTCGGAATCACGTTTCGGGAACTGGGGGTAACCGCTCACGGATTGCGCCATGAGGCATTGATTGACCATTTTGAGTTGTTGACGGGACAGCCACCACCCGTTCGGGGCGGTGTGGCTTTGCCGCGCGACGCCGATCAGTTCGCTCGAAAAGAAGTGTCAGAACTGGCTGGACATGCGCGCATTCGGGCATCAGGCGCGTATATAGGTCCGTCAGTAGTTATGCGCACAAAAGCGCCCACTCCAGCGGTATCAATGGAGCTCAGCGATTCGGACGACAGCCCATGGCAGTGAGAACGGCCTCCACCGAAACTGGCAAGATGGATGAGATGGTCCGGGACTGCTCCATGCCAGCAGGCTCACCAGACAACTGGCGAATCCAGTTCGCCAGCCATTCCCGTCAAGACCAGGAGGCCTGAGTCTGCGGCAGTGCCTTTCCCGGATCGAAAACTTCCAACACATCCGGCGCAGCCAGCATGTGGGTAAATAACACCAGGTTGGTTCCGCCCTTGGCCAGACGCGAAGGAAACAGGATGCCTTTCACCCCCACAGCGATCACCGTATCCCCAACGACCCAACTCGGTGGCTCGACACGTTGGTTGAACCACAGTTCACGCCAGTCGCAGTAGAAGTCTTCCCAAATGGGCTCCCATACGGACGCGCTGAAGCTCGCAGTGAAATCGACCACCGGCGCTGCCGTCAGTTTATAGCTCGTCAATGTGCCGGGCGGCAACAGCGTGGAAACCTGCTGGTATTCACGAACGGCCGTCTCCGTCTCCAGCGCCAGATAAAGGGCCTCCACGCCGGGACGATTGGCTCTCCCGCCAAGCTTGGCCGCCCCCGCCCCGCTGGTTGGCGCGACGGCCCATCTGGGCACATGCATCCGGTAAGCCGTGACATCGGCCAACGCGGTCAGCTTCATCCTGCGGCACCCGCTTCGAGCGACTCCACATAACGCAGGACATCTTCGGTTCGCCCTTCCGACACCAGCTGCTCTGCTGTCTTGTAGCCAAACGGGGGCAACGGCTCGTTGCGATACCAAAAGATGGCACGGGTGACGTCGCCGGACAGGTCATGGGCCGCGCGCATCACGCGCAGCGCCTCGCGCAGAAATTTCTGCACACTCTCCGACGCCGGTGCCCGGCTGATGGTGTTGCGATGGACATGTGCCTGGGTGGCAAGCGTCTGGATGTCGATGCTCAGCACGTCGCCGAATCGTTTCGGCGACAGCGTAGACGCCCCCGCTTCCTGGTCACGCAGGAAATCGATGAAGCCATCGAAACCGTGACTCAAGGCTGGGGAAACCTGAAGGGTTGCGGTGTGCATACTTTCCTCTCATACGAATAATTAACCAAATTATGCACTAATTTTGCACTTATCACGCACTATAAATATTGATGTCGTTCCCCTATGTCGTGGGCGATACCTCGAAGTTGTCATCGGGGTAAATCGCCACGCAGCGCGACAGAGCTTCCCCGACATCGATCTCGTCCGCGCCAACGCCGAACCGGGACAGCGCCGCGTAACGGGCCATTTCCTCGCTGGATTCGTTCACCTCGCCGATGTACTGTGACCGGCCTTCTCGGATCACGTACACGTTCCACTTTCTCAACATGATTTGAAACCTCCGTTGCAACAGTTCAAACCTCATGGCCTGACACGAAGAGCGTGTCAGGCCACCTGGGCCACCCTCTCCACGGTTGCGTACTGCCGACTTCCGTTTACCCCGCCAACGCGGGCTCCTGCACCCGCTGTGTTGCGCCGTCCGGTCCCACAGGCGGTTCGTCGGCACCTCCGGACGGGCTGACTTTCTCAGGCATCCCGACCCGCAGCACGGTGGGCAACCAGTCCGAGCCCGCCACAGTCTGCTCGGCCCCCGTCACGGCGGCATCCTTCTTGAGTGCGGCCAGCGGGCTGGCTGCATTGGCATCGACGGCTTCGGTCACGACTTCCAGGATTCGCCCCTTGGACACGTGGTTGAAATACGAAGGGCCGGTGGCCGTCCACCATTTGCTCATGTCCAACCCCAAGGCGTGGGCTAGCGCGTCGTTGCTCTGCCGTTCGGATTCGACACCACAAATGCCGACGGTGGTGACCGCGACCACGAAGGTCAGCAGTTGCAGCACCGTGGTCTGATCCTGCGCCAGCAGCCACGGGAAGACCGCATCCAGATCGGTCGGCAAGCGTTTGGCCCACGCGGCACGTTCGGCCTGCACCTTCGCCCAGGCAGCGCAGCTTTCCAGGTCATCGGCAGCGGATCGCAGTTCGAACTCGCTGTCGGTCGCGGTGATCGCGAAGACAGGTTCCAACCGGTAGTAGCGATGGTCGTTATCCCGGAACATCTTCTGGGCCAGTTGCGCGGTAAGCGCCGCCAGCGCCACGTCCGAACGGTCGACCAGTTCAGCCTGAACGGCGATGACACGGTGGGCGGTAAGTCGCCGCATCAGCTTGTCGGAATGGACGGGGCGGGTCTTGGGTGATGGCAGCGACACAAGCGATTCGTCGTCACCGCCCTCGCCTGCCAGCCGCACCGCCTGCGCCATCTCGCTACGATCTTCGGGTCGGACCAAGCCGCACTTGAGGGCCACTGCACCGTCGTTGCCGACAAAAACCACGCATCCGGCCTGGGCCATCAGGTCAGCAGGCCACACACTGAGAGTGTTTTCCAGAGCCTTGAACTGCGCCTGCAGACCCTCGGACTCGCTTTCGAGCTTCTCATTCTCATATTCGCGGTCCTCATCGCCCTCATCTGTGCCTGCTTCGGCTAATGCTTCCATCTGGTCATGCAGCGCTGTCATTTTGGCTTCGAGTTCAGCGATGCTGGCGGCTTCCTGCTCGGTCGGCACGCGCCGGGTCTTGCGCAATTCACCGTACTTGACGAATTCGTCGTAGTTGTAGCGCACGCGGACATCAACCCACTTCCAGCCCTCCAGCAAGACCTGCTTGGCCTTTTTCTGCAGTTTGTCGGTCGCCAGCTTTTCCAGCAGCGGAGCATCCAGCAGATAGGCTTTCTTGTCGTCGTCACTGAACAGGTCGCGACGCAGTGTGCCACCGGCTTTCTCATAGGCCTTGACAGTCACGTACTTGACCACCGGGTCACGATCAGATTCGATCTCGCCCAGCGTGAGCCATTGACGCAGGTAGTCAGGGCGGCGATTCCAGGCCGGCACACCGGCCCAAGCCTGCTCCTGCTTGTCGTGCTCATCGACCGAAGCCAGCACCATGAGGCAGTCCAGCCCGATCTTGTCTTCCCGGAACTGCGCCATCAACTTCGGGGACACTGTCGCCAGCTTCATGCGGCGTTTGACCACCAGCGGTGTGACACCAAAGGCGGCTGCCACGTCCTCAATCGACTTGCCCTGCACGATCAGCCTGGCAAAGGCGGTGTATTCGTCGGCCGGGTGCATGGGAATGTGGAAGAAATTTTCTGAAAGGCTGGCCATCAGGGCCTTGTCGGCGGGCACGATCAGCACGGGAACGGGGTAGTTTTCGGGAATGTCGCCGTTAATGACCAACAGGGCCAGTGCTTCGAGACGGCGACCGCCTGCACAAACCTCGAACAGACCGCGTGCTCCTTTCACGACGATCAGGTTTTGCAGGACATTGCTTTCCTTGATAGATGCCGCCAGTTCAGCAATGCTCATCTTCGACGTGCTGCCAGCCGACCGCGCCTGGTAAGCCTCCGACAAGACCAGCTTATTGAAGGGGACGGTGGTGCGAGGGGATGCTTCAATGACGGCTTCAATTTCGGCTTTCGAGAATTTCATGGGAACTCCTGAAGGGTTGAAAAGGACACAGCGACGTGCTGTCCATGCATTCAGAATCTCATGCGCCACCCGTTCTTCAAGCCCCATGTGCGATAGCATCGCTCCATGTCCCACGGAAAATAGCGCGGCAAAACTCAGCCTGATTTCAACGCATTTCTCTGCACCACTCACGCCGTCCTGTCCATGCCACCGCTGTACGAAATCCTGTTCCTTTTTTCCGCACCACAAGGGTATCTTGCGGAAATCAAGCGGCTCAACCAACCCATCAACACACCCAAATCCACGGTTTTTCAATGGTTGTGGATCGACAAAGCGACGGTGACCACACTCCTGTTCGTGAACATGGCCACTTCCCCGCGCCAACACCGCACTTTCAAAGAAGCGTTGCTTTGGTTCGACGATACGAAAGGCGAGCTACGCTGGAACAGCGGGCCGACCGTACAGCTCGTGGCGGAGCCAAGCCAGGCTCTGCCTCAGCCTCTGATCCTACTGGTAAATTTGCACTTGAGTTGAATCACAGTCACTACGCCGATTCGCCTTCCACACCGTTGGACTGATCACAATAAGCCGCCGTAAAACACGCCATTTCCGTTGGGGCAGTCAGCCCCCCATGCCTATGCTGAGGTCTTCTTGTTGACACGAAATTTCCTCCATGCGCCTTGGCTCCGTTCGACCGCTTCAGCGATTGGCCTATGTACGGCGGATCGAGGCATTGGAACTGGCCTTGGAACAGGCCCAACACCTGCTCTACCAGGATGAACTAACACCGCTCCTGAACCGGCGAGGATTCCGGCGGACTTGCGACCAGTGGCCAGCGTCGCGACCAATGGAGACCCGAATGTGCTGTGTGATGGTGGACCTGGATGATTTCAAGTCCGTCAACGATCAATATGGTCACCCGGTGGGTGATGCCGCGCTACTGCATTTCTCCAAAACCCTGCTCCAGCACCTGCGCCATGCGGATGTGTTGGCGCGGCTCGGTGGTGATGAGTTTGCCCTGGTGCTGGTCAACACGCTGAGCACCGATGCGCTGCGCGTACTGGAACATTTGCAAAGGGTATTGGCGGCCTCGCCCCTGACCATTCATGGAACATCGGTGCGCTTGCGCTTCTCGGCGGGCGTTGCCGACCGACAGGTTCATGAATCATTGCCCGACGCACTGGCACGCGCCGATGCCGCCCTGCTGGATGCCAAGCGCTCCGGCAAGGCATTGGTCAGAATGCACATGGCGCCGGAAAACCCTGGCGGGTGATCGGACTTGACGGAATCGGAGTCATATTCGCAGCAACGAACCCCACATCGGTGGATGCTGAACTTTTCAGCTGAAGGGTTACCACCGGAAATCAATCTGCTTTCTCCAGCGTTGCACCTGGAAATTCGTAGAAATACTCGTTCCCGCCGTCTGGCAAAGGCACACTGATCCCGCACACCTTGGCCTCGGCCAAAGCGCGCCCGTCGGAGCGCTCTTGAGTCTGCTCAGGCGTTGCGGTCGTTACCCGCCTTCCCTGTTGGCGCCGCACCTAGCGGCTGTCATTCGTGCCGGGGTTCTTACCCCGGCTTGATTTATCCGCTTGTCGTCGTCTGACGACAGGCCATTTCATCTTTTTCATAGCCCATTGAGCCCACCAGCTTCTCCCGAAGCCCGGCGTGCTCGCGTTCAAACACGGGGTCATTCTTGACCCTCTCATTCATTCCCACCCGGGGAGCACGTCTCCCCAGTGGGTGGCTGTGTTCCCCATTTTTTTTGGAGAACACACCCATGGCACGCTTTACCGCGCCTTCCCTATGGCTACCCGGGTTCAATCCGGAGCCGTCCGAGCCCGCAGCTCTTTTCATCGAGACCGAACCGCCTGTTTCTGATCTGGCATCCACTACGGAGGAAAGTCCTGCCGGAGAATCTGCTGAACCGGCGCGTCTGCGTGCCAACTGGCGTGTGGTCAGCGGCACCGCAGAAACTGCACCGCGCAATTTGTGGCCACAGTTGGTCCGCGCCGATCTGAATAAGCTGGGCGGCAGCGTCACCAAGTTCGAGGCCAACCTGGCTGCGATCAAGGTACTGCACCACATCGAGGCCGAACAACGTGCAGTCACCCCGAAAGAACTCAGCACCCTGCTGCGCTACACCGGCTGGGGCGGCTTGCCCGCCAGCTTCAACCTCGAAGCCGAAGACGCGGCCTGGGCCAAACGTGCCCGGCAGTTGAGTGCACTGCTGACCCCGGATGAGTACGAATCAGCCCGTGCCTCGGTCAACAACAGCCACTACACCGAGGTCCATGTGATCGAAGTAATGTGGCAGGCCGTGCAACGCTTTGGCTTCAATGGCGGGCGCATTTTGGAGCCCGCTGCGGGTATTGGCCACTTCATCGGCGCGATGCCAGCAGCCATCGCCGAGCAAAGCAGCGTCACGGCGGTCGAGATCGACCAGTTATCCGGGCGCATGCTGCACGCGCTGTATGCGCCGGGCGGTGCCGATGTGCGGATTTCCCCCTTCGAGAAAACCGCCCTTGCCGACAACTGGTTCGACCTGGTGATCGGCAACGTGCCGTTTGGCAAGTACCCCGTCGCCGACGTGAGCAATCGGGCCTACGCCCGGTTCAGCATCCACAACTACTTCTTTGGCCGCGCGCTGGATCTGGTGCGGCCCGGTGGGCTGGTGTGCCTGATCACCACCAGTTACACGCTGGATGCACAGGATGCGACTGTGCGCCACTACCTCGGCGCACAAGCTCAGTTGCTGGGCGCGATCCGGCTTCCCAAAGGTGCTTTCTCAGGCATCGCGTCCACCGACGTGCAGACCGACATCCTGTTTCTGCGCAAGCGGCAGCGGGCCGAGATGGTCGATGACACGTGGCTGACCCTCAATATGGTGCCCGAGACACTGCGCGACCCGCAGTGCTATCAGAAATACCTGCAGATCAATGCCTGGTACGCCAAGCATCCTGAGTTCTGCATTGGCCGGATTCGGCAGGAGAGCAACGGCTACGAGGAAGTGCCGGTCGCGGTGTTCGACGGTGACCTGGAAGTCGCATTGCCGGAACGGGTTGCCCTGCTCCCTTCTGATGTCTACGCGCCGCTGATCAGAAAACCTATGGCGCTGCGCGTCGTGGTGCCGGCCGAATCCGTCGCCCACCCCGGCAGCTACCGCCTCCACCAAGGGCGGGTACATCGGGTCGAAGGCAGTGAGATGACGGACGTCCATGACCGGCTCAACGCGACGCAGCGAGGCCGGATCACTGGCATGTGTGCCATTCGCGACTACGCCCGGACCTTGCTCGACGCACAGCTGTCCGAAAGTAACGACGGACGGCTGGGTCACTTGCGGGCCCTGCTCAACGGCACCTATGACCGCTTCGTTGCCAAATACGGTTGTCTGAGCACCCGAGCCAATGCGCTGGCGTTCCGGCGCGACCCGGATTACCCCTTGCTGCTGTCGCTGGAACACTACGATGAAGAATCGGACACCGCCAAGAAGGCGGCGCTGTTCACTCGGCGCACGCTGACACGGGTGGTGGAACCAGCCACGGCGGGAGAACCGGTCGAAGCGCTGGCGGCATCCATTCAGTGGCGCGGTCGGGTCGATCCAGCCTACATGGCCGAACTGCTCGCCGTGCCCGATGATGCAGTGCTGCAAGCACTGACCGAGGCTGGACAGATATTTCTGGATCCGGCAGATTCTGAGTGGAAAACCGCCGACGACTACCTGTCAGGCAACGTGAAGGCCAAGCTCAAGCAAGCCGTGATGTCGGGCAGCGCCTACCGGCGCAACGTCAACGCGCTGGAGCAGGTGCAACCCGAAGACCTGCCACCAGCGTCCATCGAGCCGCGCCTGGGTGCGGTCTGGATCCCGGCCATCGACGTCGAGTCGTTTGTCCAGGAGGTTCTTGAACTCAAGGACTGCCAGGTCAGCTATTCGGCCGAGGCCGGTGCCTGGTCGGTACGCTATGGCGACTGGGAAGCGCGCCAGAACGTGAAGGTGACGCAGGAGTTCGGCACCTCGCGCATGAACGCAATGGAGCTGGTGCAATGCGCGCTGAACGTGCAGGTGCCCACGGTGCGTGACCCGGACCCCGAGACGGACAAGTACGTCGTCAATCCGGGTGAGACGCTGGCCGCGCGCGAGAAGCTGGGACTGATCAAGGAACGGTTCGCGAACTGGGCCTTCGACGATACAGCCCGCCGAGAAAAGCTGTGCCGCATCTACAACGAGCTGTTCAACGCCACCCGGCCACGGCAGTTCGATGGTTCACACCTGAAGCTGCCGGGATTCTCCCGCTGTTTCACGCTGCACCCGCACCAGTTGGATTCCGTCTGGCGAATCGTGCAGTCGGGTAACACCGGGCTGTTCCACGTGGTCGGCGCGGGCAAGACGGCGGTGTGCGTGATCGCCAGCATCGAGTTGCGTCGCCTGGGTTTCATCACCAAGCCTTGCCATGTGGTACCGAACCATATGTTGAGCCAGTACACGGCGGAGTTTGTGCGGCTCTACCCGAATGCATCGGTGCTGATGGCCAGCAAGGAGGACCTGGAAGGCGACCGCCGGCGCGAACTGGTGTCGCGCATTGCCACGGGCGACTGGGACGCAGTGGTCATCACGCACTCAAGCTTTGAGCGCATCAAGATGTCACCGCAATTTACGGAGCGCTTTATCAAGGAGATTATTCATGAGCTAGAGATGGCAGTACGCGCTGAAAAGAGCAATGACAAGTCCAACCGGATCGTCAAACAACTGGAGGCGATGAAGAAGAACTGGGCCGCCCGGCTGGAGCGCCTGTTGGCGGACCAGAAGAAGGATGACCTGCTCACCTGGGAACTGCTGGGCATCGACTGCCTGTTCGTGGACGAGGCGCATCTGCACAAGAACCTGTACCGGTTCACCAAGATGACCCGCGTCGCGGGCCTACCGCTGACCAGCTCGGAACGCGCGTTCGACCTGTTCCTGAAGACGCGCTACACCATGCAGATTCATGGGCATGCGCAGCGTGGGGTGGTATTCGCCACCGCGACGCCGGTGGCCAACACCATGGCGGAGATCCACACCATGATGCGCTACCTGCAGCCGAACCGGCTGCAGGAGCTCGGGTTGCAGCAGTTTGATGCCTGGGCCGCCACCTTCGGGGAGAGCGTCACGGCACTGGAAATTGCACCGGACGGCAGTGGCTACCGCATGCACACGCGGTTTGCCCGTTTCATCAACGTGCCCGAGTTGATGGCAGTATTCGGTGAAGTGGCCGACATCCGCACGGCGGAGATGCTGAACCTGCCGGTACCACCTCTGCGCGGTGGCAAACCACGCATCGTGGCCTGTCCGGCCAGCAAGGCGCTCAAGGCTTTTGTGCAGACCCTGGTGTTGCGGGCGGAAGCCATCCGCAGCGGCCATGTGAAGCCGCAGGACGACAACATGCTGGCGATCACCACGGACGGCCGCAAGGCGGCGCTGGATTTCCGGCTGGTGGTGCCGACTGCCAGGTTCGACGCCAAGGGCAAGGTGGCCGCCTGTGTGCGCGAGGTGGCGGACATCTGGCGAAGGACATCGGACTTCCGTGGTGCCCAGATGGTGTTCTGTGATCTGTCATCGCCCAAGGGGGACAAGAGGTTCAGCGTGTACGACGATTTGCGGCAACGGCTGATCGATGCGGGCCTGCCTGACAAGGAGATTGCCTTTGTGCACGATGCTGACACCGACGTCCAGAAAGCCACGCTGTTCAAGGCGGTGCGTGAGGGACGGGTCCGGGTGCTGCTCGGGTCGACCGCGAAAATGGGTATTGGCACCAATGTGCAAACCCGATTGTGCGCCCTGCACCACCTCGATGCGCCCTGGCGTCCCTGTGACGTCGAGCAAAGAGAGGGGCGCATCCTGCGCCAAGGGAATGAGTGCGAGGACGTGGAGATATTCAGGTACGTGACGGAGCAGAGCTTCGATGCGTACCTGTGGCAAACGCTGGAGACCAAGGCGCGCTTCATCGCCCAGGTGATGAAGGGCGACAAGGGCATCCGATCACTGGAAGATGTGGAACTGGCGACGTTGTCATATGCCGAGGTCAAAGCCTTGGCCTCCGGCAATCCGCTTGTCATCGAAAAAGCTGGTGTGGACGCAGAGGTGGCCAAACTGTCAACGCTGTTCTCGGTGTGGCGCAATCAGCGCTACGCCAATGAAAGCGAGGTGGGGCGGCTGCCGATGATGATCGAAGCCCTGGAGAAGAAGATTGCGCTGTATGCCCAGGACGTGGCGCGTATCGAGCCGCAAACCATGCAGGGCATTGCCCTGGAACTGGCGGGTCGACCGGTCACCGGGCCGGATACCGTGGGGGAAGTCCTGCGGGGTCTGGTCAAGGCAGCCAAAGAAGAGGTGCGCACCGGCACCCGCATGATTGAACGGGTGGTTGGCCGCTTTGGTGGGTTTGATCTGGGCATCCTGGCGGCACGCGGCGAGGAAGTGCCCAACCTGTACCTGTCTGGCCATTGCCTGTACAACTCTGAACCGTACCAGACGGGTCCGGCCCTCGTGGCTAGCCTGATGGCGGCACTGGAATCGGTGGTCAAGCACCACACCGATGCAGTTGTGCAATTGGAGGTGCGGCGCAAGCGGCTGGACGACATCCGGCTGGAACTGGCACGGACCTTCGAGCACGAAGGGCGTCTGGTGAATCTGCTCGCCCGTCAGCGAGAGCTGCTCAAACAGCTTGATCTGGACAAGGATGAGATGGGCAGCGCGAAAGTCGATACCGAAGAGGTTAGACAGGTCGCTTGATCAAGTTGACCCCCATGGCTGAAAGGCGATGGGGGTCTTTTTTTGTGCTTGTTTATCCACAGAGGCTGTGGACAAGCAGGTCACGGCAAGCCGACAACCCGCGTCTGGCAATGTACGACTGGCCTGCCCGCAAATTGGGCACGCCCAGAGAACGCGCTGCAAAACTTTCGACAGTGATCAACCAATGCCGACCGTCAGCCCCCTGACTTACCCGTTGGCCGCCTGAAATGCGGCTTGCACAGCGCGCACCAGCGAAGGATGCAGGGTGCCAAGCTTGGGCGTCTGGCCATGTGATGCCGCAGGCGGCACCGAGAACCACTCTGTCGTGTATGGCAGATCGAGCGCTTGCTTTAAATCGAACTTGGTGTCATAGCTGAGACCCGCTGCCTCATAAGCCGCCAGATTGCGGTCACGCAGGACGGCAAATTCGCCTCGGTGCAGGGTGGTCGTGCGTTGGCTGGTACCGTAGGCAACTCGAACGTGAAACTGCGGCGCATCGTCATCAAATACCGCCAGAATCAGCGCTGGCCGTGGCTTCGGGCGCGGGTTGACATCGTCGGGAAAGTGGCACCAAACAATTTCGCCAGCAGTAGGTTCGTCCCACCACTGAGGCATCATGCCAACTCGACCTCAAACAGGCTGGAGCGTACAGAACGCTTCTTGCCCTGCGGGACACGCTTCTTGATTTGGCGAACTTGGGCGGCAGTCAGCGGCCCCTCATCCGCCTCGTACTGCGGCAGCAGCTTGACGGCCATTGTGTGCAGTGCAATGTGGATAGCCTGAGTCTCATCGACGCCCAGTCGTTCCGCCACGCGTTTTGCGGTTTCGCGCGTCACGCCCGTGGCGCTGTCGACGGTACGGTAGCGGAAGGCGATCTGGTCGGCAGCAGCACGGGTGCTCATGATGGCATCTCCTTGGTTTGGATATCTTTAAGATATCTTGAAAGGCATCCCTTGTCAAGGCCTATCACCCCGTCGTCCACATCGCGGAGTTCATTTCCCGGAATTGCCGCGTCAAACAGCCCGAATCCTCATGCGATTGCGAAAGCAGACCCGTCGCCACGAACCGCCTGGGCTTGAACGGTTGAATCTTCCCATCGGCCAATGCAAAGACTATCTGCAAGCTGGATTGAATCCATGTCGACGTCTACAGACGACACGTAAATTCCAGATCATCAAAATATTGAGGACAATACTTGCCTGGCAAAAACGTTTGGCCAGATAACAAAATAGGAATACAAATGGCAACTGCGAAGAAAGTGGCTCCCAAGGCTGCAACGACGACAAAGAAGGTAACGGCTCCCGCGAAGGCACCAAAGCCCGCTGCAAAGCCCCCCACAAAAAAGGCGCCCGTGTCCAAGACAGCCAAGGCCATAGCCAAACTGACGGCAAACATTGCCAAGCTGACCGAGCGTAAAAACAAGATCGCTGCTGAAATCAACGCCCTGCGTGATCAGCGCACTGCACTGAAGGTTGCTCCTGCTGTTGCAGCGCCTGCAGCGCCCAAGGCAAAGACTGCTCCTAAAGCGGCGGCCCCCGCCAAGAAGGCAAAGCCGGCTGCGAAGAAGTAATTTGGATACGCGACTCTGTCGCCCAATATGAAAGGCCCCGCGGGGCCTTTTCTTTTGCGTGCACAGCAATCTGGTTGCTGCGGCCTATCCACATTTGGGTGAACAGACCGCCTGGGATTTACCTACCAGCTTGCGCGTCACCATCTCGGATCGGGGTCCATGTTTGCCACAGAGACAACGGGACATGATCGAACTCCCCGAAAACGGTGCTGTCGCAAAGGGAGGCCCGTCAATTGATCTGCCGAGCTTGTCATGCACCACCCCAAAGCACCCCATGTTGAAGGCGTTTCCCGATGGCATCGCCCTGTCTGTTGCTGCGCATCCTTGATCACTCGCCATATCCCGAGCCACACTGCAAGGGCTATCCGTGGGCATCGCGCCTGCACAGCCTTCATCGAGGATTTTGGTTCTCCTGAAGTCCAGCCTGGCTGGCGTCGCAGTCGTTACCTGCCCTTGAGAGAGTCCGAGTTTTAGCTCGGTCTGGTCATGAGCTTCTTGCACATGATCTCGTGATCCGCTCAGCCCCAGGCTGAACACTGTGCTTGCCGTTGAACCTTCGAATTCGATGGCATGGAATGCCTTGCGCGATGACATCTTGCGTGTCATCGCTCAGGCATTGATAGAAGGTTTCCGTTCGAAAGAACCGTGTACCTTCGTTTTATGGCACGCCGCAAGGTGCCGCCACCAAGCCGCTCAGCCGTTTTCGGCCCGAGCATTCCCGAACGGGGAACCCCAAGTTCCCCGCCAGGGATGGGTGTTCCCCTTCTTACCCTGAAGGAGAGCACCATGTTCGCAGTCCCTGTGACGAGAGAAATGCGCCCCGTTGGCGTGCTGCTGGGAGGTTCCGGGCTTGCCCGGATGCTCGCAGTTCGCAAGCCAGTGGTGGCCGCATTGTTGAGACCGTACCAGTCTGTTTCCGAACAGAACGGATCGGTTGTAGAAGCCTGCGCTTCGGCCGCCTGACCATGTTGGCCAGTCTCTACCGCAAGCGCGTGGCCGCCATGGCGATTCAACTCGCCAAGGATGACCCTCAATTGGTCAAGGAAGTCATCGCCCGACTCAGAAAGTCTGGCGAGATCGAGCCCGACGACCTGGTCTACCTGGACCAGATCGCCGACCGCTGGATCAGGATTGCCCGGGAGAACCGGCAGAAGGCACGTCGCTGACCACCAGGTCCAGCGATGGGGGCGGTCGCACGCCCTTGGCCTTTGCCATCTCCAGGACGATCTTGTCCAGCAGATCGGGGCGTTCATCAGCAAGCGTCTGAGCCCACCGGCCCAGCGCCTGTTCGATGTCGTCCTGCGTTCGCGTCCCTACGAAGTCGATACCGAGTGATCGGTAGTCCTCGACTTCGTTGGGCGTGAACCGTACCGCGTTGCCTGCACAAAGCATGGTGTGGGCCTTTCCTGTGTGTCACTGAGCTTATCAGTGCCGCGCCTTTTCGCAACATCGTCGCAAACCCTTGGGGAGTCCACCGTCTCCCCACCGGGGATGGGTGTTCCCTCTTTCATCTGGAGAAACACCATGTCCCTTGAGAAACCCCATCCTCGCGCGAAGCGCCCCAGCATCGAGCACGAGGAAGAAAGAGCCTGGGTCAGCTTCTACAAGCGTGTTGGCAATGACCTTGCCCTCGCCACCGAAGTGCTGGCCCAACTGGATTCTGATCCAGACATGAAGCGCTCCCATCTGGCTTTGTACCTGGGCTGCAAGGAGTCCTTGCGAACGCACAAGGCCCGGCAGGCGCGCAACAAACGGATTGGACAGTTTGTCCGCTGGTTCTGCAGTGGGTTGTTCACGCAGCTGTTCGTCCAATGGCCGAGCGCATGGCGTCGCAGTCTGAGCCAGGGCGGCGACATCGTCGCCGAGTGTTTGCCCCAGACCGAGAAGGATGTCGGCAAAGAGCCTGCCCTGGCCAAAGCCAGGCAATTGGCCCAGGAGCCCACCTTCGCCACGGCGCAGGCGGACTTCCGCCAGCAGAGAACGGCGTTATCGGCAGACCCTGCCGCGACGACCGAACAGGCCGGTGATTCGGCCCCCTCCCCGGCTGTCCGCAAGGCGGCCTGATTTGTCAACACCTGTGGGCTGCACGTCAGCCCCTCCCGTCGACTTGCCTTGGGCATGGCGGCATCCCTCATGAAAGGAGTTCATCCATGACTTCCATTGCTGATACCCTGCGTGCCATCGAGGCACGCGCCGAACGCGCCATCGTCCAGGAATTGCGACTGATGACGCAAGAGATCCTCGCCATGCGCACGCTGCTCGTGCTGCAAGACCGTAACCATGCTGACGCCCTGTTGCTGAAGCTGGACCGCCTTGCACAAGACCAGACGGTGGCACCGGCCGGTGCCACCGATACGCCTGCCTTGCTGATGCCGGACTTGCGTCTTGATGAGATTCAGGCGCTCGCGCCTGTGGAGTACAAGGTCCACTTCTATGGCCGTGCGTGCGGTGATCTGGAAGACGTCGTGACGCTCGACGCCTTCGATGCCGGAGTCCAGTTGGTTCTTGATCGCGTGGATGCCCATCGCGGACATGCGATCGAAGCCAGTTGGACCAACGGCAGAGGTGCCCTCAAAGTGCTGACGCCTACGGGTGCCACGCTGGCGACCGTGGAAGCGGCTGATGTCGTTGACGTTTCTGTGGACCCCATCGTCAACAAAGTCTGCCAGGCGCTGCAAACGGGCGATGCCTCGCGCATTGAACAGTTGTTCGACTTGATGCCCAAGGCTGCCTGAACGTGCCCCGTACCTGGCGTACGTCGTGATGTCTGTGGAGCCTGCCCTGCCCTTTCGGGGCCGGGCAGGCTATTTTTCTCTCCTGAACCAGCAAACCAGACTGGCGGCACTTCTCAGTCACCGCCGCTATGCCACCTTGCGGCAATGCCGGTACTCGCGGTCAATCAGCCAATGGATGAATTGCGTTTGTTCCGAAACACCCCAGTAATGCGTTTTGCACCGCGCAACATAGGCATCCAGGTCCCCCATCGTGCAAATGCCCACCGGCTCAATGTCGGTGATCTTGGTAAAAACTTCGATTTCCTTGCGGGTCAAGCGAATCTGGTCGTTGAGTCGAATCATGGTCATACCCCAGCAAATGGGTTTGCCCAGTATCTTGGCCGAATTTGACCCGCATGTCGTTGGTTTTCTGTGGCGCGCCTTAAAGATATTTCCAGCATGACTCCAGTCGCGGGCCTATGTCACTTCACTGTGAATTGCGAACCCACCTGGAACACCACGTCGCGTCCCTGCAACAAGTCCAACACCAGACGGCCGCCTCCCGGCGCACGCCACCGAAATCACCCGATCTTTTACGACATTTTCGGGTGGTGTCGTGGCACCCCCACTTGAACACATCCCATCACCGCGCCAGACTATGCGGGTGATCCCTGTGCATTCCATCGCGGAGTGCCCATCCGGTCTTTGGCCGGCGTCGCAGTCGACACCTGCCTTATCAACCGCGCATGCCCTGGCCTGCGCATCCCGAGCGGGAACCTTGTTCCCCTCGGGATCGGCGTTTCCGCTTTTCTGTTTATAGAGGAGAACGCCTTGAATCCATCCTTTCTGTCCCGTTCCGACCTGGTCCGAGAGTTGCTCGCGCCGCCGGTCCGGGATTTTCTTGATACTGAACCCCATGTCGGTGACCATGAAGCGGGCTACCACGGCGCCGCCGCCAACGATTCGGCGCTGACCCACAAACTCGGCGTAGCCCGCGAATTGCTGCTACGTGACCTGCTGACCCAGATGTGCACTGGTCCGGTCATGCATTCGCCCCAGGCGCTGCGCGATTGGCTGCGCCTGCACTGTGCCAACCTGGAACATGAGGTGTTTCTGGTGTTGTACCTGACCGCGCAACACCAGTTGATCGAAGCAGTGGAGATGTTTCGGGGCACCTTGACCCAGACCAGCGTTTATCCGCGCGAACTGGTCAAGGGCGCGATTGCCCGAAACGCATCCGCTGTCGTCATCGCCCACAACCATCCGAGTGGGCATGCCGAGCCCAGTCGTGCCGATGAGCACCTGACGCAAACGCTGAAAACAGCGCTGAGCCTGGTGGACGTGCGCGTAATCGACCATTTGATTGTGGCAGGCGACCAAGTGTTGTCGTTTGCTGAACGTGGCCTGATCTGACACCTTGGCCTGCGTTCCCACCAAAAAATTACTACCCCGAAGGGCTTGCTGCCCCATAAGGGCCTGGCGAGTCCTTCTATTTTCTGAAGGAAAAATGATGCCTGCATCCACACAGCCCCGTTGCCCCCTGTGTCCGGGCTTGGGGGTTTTGCTTGGCCAACTCGGCCAACTGCGCTGGTTTCGCTGCCAGGCCTGCGGGATGGACTTCAACCGTCCATCCCGTGCCCGATGTGCCGCAAACCAATCACCCCAACCCCAAGGAGTCCCCCATGAATGAAGCCACTGTCACCAGCCTGCGCCAGCAGGCCGAGCCCCTGGCTGCACTGTCGAGTGCGCACCTGACGCCAGCCACACGTCACAAGTTGATCGCCAATGATTTGTCGGTCAACGCCTATCCCACCGCCCACGGCGGCTTTGTCTACGTCGGTTCGCCGCGCTACGACATTCCAACGGAAGCCGACCTGGCTACCGTCTTTGAAGCGGCAGAACTGGCCGGTATCGTCTGGCTGAAGTTCGATGCAGATTCAGCCGTCATTGATGGGCTACCTGTCTTCGCCCCCCCAGGAGAAGCGTTGTGAGTCAGCATTCTGTCCGCACACGCTACCAAGACGACGAAGTCGTGGTGATCGCGGGTTATGACCGACCGCTGAACGATCTTTTTCTGCAAGTGCTGGCGCATGAGGATGCCCCACAGGTCATTGAGGAACGTGTCCACTACAGCAGCCTCCATGAGCCCCAGCGCGACTGGACCGACATCAACACCGTGTCAGACAGGCTGACCGAACTCGGCATCGAGGTACCCGACAGCCTGTTGGAAGCCGTGTACCTGGACCAGTTGTTCCATGCCGGCAACCGCATGGTCCGGCACCACCTCAACCAGCCACCGGAGGTGTTGCTGGCCGGATGAATTTTATCGGCCACCACAAGGTGGTCTCAAGTCCCTCAGGGCGTCGCGCTGCAAGGCCGACGCCCTGTTCTTTTTGGAGCAAGATATGCAACATGACAACACCGGGCTGGGAAAGGAACGTTCGACCCAGCAAGTGACCCTGAACATTGAGCAGAAACTGTACGTGATCGCCACCGACTATGGCTATAGCTGCTTTGGTTTCGACAATGCCCGCGATCATGCGAATCAGATTGCGCAGCGCCTGAACCGAGCCGACCTGTCATTCACCTCGAACGATTACGCGGCGCTCGCCGGGTACAGGAAATACGAGGAAGCAGTTTCGGCGTGGTCTCGGTCAGCCCTGACCCTGCAGACCTACTTTGACCCGGAAACGGATCCCAAAGCGGCAGCTGTTCTTGAATCCCGCCGTCAAACCGGCGGCAAAGTTCGGCTCGTATTGGGTAACACTCACACTGGTGAACCGTGGCTGAATGAATATGACGTGGTTGGCAAGATTGGCCGCTCGGGCGGTAGTCTCAAAGTCCCTCTGCTGGTAGAAGAAGGCGAGTCGGGCGGCGGTGCCATTCTCACGGCTTGCATGCTGAACATCATCGACTGGAAGTCAGGGCGGACGTTGTACCGTCATCCCGCCTACCGGGAGCCAGAGCTCAGTTTGCAGCCATCGAACATTCCTGAGAACCCCTGGGCCGTCATTCATCTCAATGAAGTGATTGCCCGGTTTAAAGACATGGGCAAGGCCTGCGCCTACATCGCGTTCATGCGGGGAGAAACGATAGAGCCACGGATTTTTCAGTAGAGCGGCCCACCGACAAGCAGTTGACCATCGTTCAAGCGCCGTCGGCCATCGACCCGTAAAGCGACGGCGAACGAAAAATCTCCTGCGACAAAGGATGCTCTGCCAGGTAGATGGGAAGCTCTTCCACCGCCCATGGCACAAACACAATATCGGTGACCCCTGCGCTGGACACGATCTTGTCAAGCTTGTGGGGGTCGACGAAGGCGGCTACGACAGGCCCTTCCAGCTTTCGGAGTTGGATTTTCTCGGTCAGCAGGTGGATCGTGATCCCTTTCAAGTCCAGTTTGTTGTCCCGGTCCAGCACCTTGACCACGCTGTCGCCAAAGACGGTACGCACAACGCCGTCCAGATTGCTTTTGTTGTGGACGGCCAGACCCATGGTCGTGCTATTGCGCTGTTGCATCAGCGCGCTGCATTGGAGGAATGCAGCGCGCAGGGCCGCTTCATCCGGCCCCACAGAATGGGTGTGAAATCGTTCGGGTGTCAAACAGGCTCCTCTGTCACCGAGATACATTGTTGAAATAGTTGGCGGTATTTTGCCAAAAGTGACACTGCGCACCTGATGCAGGGATGCCGATTCAAACGGCCACGCATTCCGCAGCATGCGCCGACACCATCTGCGCATCCAGGTCAATCACCACATCAGCCATGGCCGTCAGCTCTGGCGTCTGCGAAACGAAGAACTCCCGCTCATAGCCGCCCAGGCGCAAGACCTCCCGCTTCATCGCCATGAACATGCGCTTGCGCTCGGGGTCCAGCGGCCCATCGGCTTCGTCCGAGAACAGCGTCGCATAGCGCCGGCCAGAGTTCTGGACCAGGTACAGGGCGACCGCCCGGATCAAACACTCGTTGATCCAGACGCGTTCACCGCCGCTCATCAAGCCAACACTCTTGCTCTCGCCCGAATCGCCATCGTGCACGACGATGTCAAAGCCTTCCCGCTGCTCGCCCTTGCCGGTCTCCACCAAGGTATGGATGGACACCGTGAAGCGCGAACCGTAGCACGCCAGCAGCAGGTCGTTGGCCAGCCCCGACAGAGCCGGACCGGCATCGTCGATGGCCAGGGCGATCAAGCCGTCATTGCTCATGCAGCGCGCGAACAGGTTCCAGCCACCCAGTTCGGCTTCCACGTGGGCGATTCGGGTCTGAACCTGCGAGCGCCGCGCCGCGAGCGACTGGGTGTGATGGCACAGTGCCTCCAGTTGCTGGGCATCCCGCACCACCGCCAGATGTGATTGCTCTGCTCCTGCAACCGACTCTTCGGTCTGCGCCATGGCCTGGACAGCCGCAGCGAGTTGCTGCTCGTCGTAGGGCACAGGCATGGCAGTCAGCGTTTCTTCCAACCGGTTCATCCCTGCCCGAAAATGCTGGGACTGCCGCGCCAGTTGTTCGGCAACCACCTGTCGTGCCCTGTCGATCTGCTGGCGTTCGGCCTGCTCCTCGGAGGTCTCTGCCCCATCCCATTGGGCAGCATCACCTTGCCCCAGCGCCCCAAGTTCCTGCTCGACGTGGACCAGTGCGGTGCGCGCTTGCGCCATTTCACCTGCCTTCGCAGCGAGTACCGCGAGCCGTGACGCACGCTCCCGGGCCCTATCGCCCCTGTGCTCAGCCCACGCAACAGCCTGCGGCGCATCGACCAGGGCCTCCCGTAGCTGGCGGGCGGCGGCCAACTCCGATTGCGCCTGCGCCTTCTCCCGTACCAACCGGGTGATCTGCCCCTTGGCACTCGGGATCAAGGCCTGCGCGTCGCGCGCATCTCCCAGCAGCTTGCATTGGCCCTGCAGGTCGGTTCCGGCACAAGGCACCTCGCTCGTCAGGCCGAAGCGGTGGGCCAGTTCTTCGGCCTGGAGCACCGCCTTACCCGCCTCCCGCTCAATGCCTGCAAGCTTCTGCTCGGCCATGTGCTCGGCCCCTTGGCATTGGGTCAGGCGCTGGGCCTGCTGACGACTCGTCGCAGTCTGCGCATTACGCAACGACAGCACACGCTCGGCCAGCGGCAGTCGGGCAACGGCGCGCCGCACTGCTCCGGCAGCCTCCAAGACCTCCCGACACTGCCGCTGCGTATGCTGCAAAGCCTGCCAGCGGGTGCGTTCCTGGTTCACCCGGTTCAGGATGCGCTGCACCAGCCGTTCCAGCCGCTGCTGCTCGCCCTGGTCTTGTGCTTTGAGGGCCTCGATGGCCTGGGTACCCGTATCGACCAGCGCCTTGCGCTCGGCCAGCAATTGCGCACGCCGTGTCTCGGTGACCCGTGACTGGTCGCGTTCGGCCGACAGCCTGGCATGCCGGGCCCTAACGGCTTCAAGGTCACGCTGCGCCAGTTGCCGGGCGGCAAGGCTCTGCACCACCCGACCCGACGCGCCATCAAGCCGTCGCCGCTCGCTTGAGACCCGCCCGGCCTCCTCATCGAAACCGGCCAGTTCCTGCCGGATGGCCGACAGCCCGGCCTTGAGCAGCCGCGCCGTCTCACCCGCCTTCTGACCCAGGGCGCGGATTTCCTCCTGCCCGAGCAAATCCGCCAGCAAGGTCTTGATCTCCGCATTGCGGTAGGTGCTGAGCTGGCGTTTGCCCTGAGCGGAGAACACCGATGTAAAGAAGGTGTCGGCACTGCCGCAGATCGCCTCCACGCAACGGTTATAGGTTTCCACCTTGCCATCGGAGACCGTGCCATCATCAAGCCGCAGCGGCATCCAGCTGCCCGTATCGCCCAGTGCGAACAGAAAAGCTTCGGTCTTGCGCCGGCCATTGAGGCGGATCACCACCTGCGAACGGTAGCTGCGCCCCTCGTGCGCCCAGGTCAGGTCCTTCTCGTTCTCGGGCAGGCAGACGTGGTCGTAGTATGAAAAACCACCCGGCCCCGCCACGGCGGCGCGCGAGGGCATGGTCAGGTAGGGATGCATGTTGTCCATGACGGTGGTCTTGCCCCGCCCATTGGCGCCAGCAATGGCGACCAGCTCGGCGCCATCGGCCAGCTGTTCGAAGTCCAGGCTCAGCTCGTCGCGGCCCAAGCCATCGCGGATGCCCCGAAACCCCTTGAGGGTCAATGAAAGAACTTGCATGATCGTGCTCCAGATAAAGGATGGAACCAGTCTCGCGCGCAATGGACCTTGTTCAAGTCCATTCGCGCCTTGGGTGGCCGCGTCAGAACAACAGTGCGGGCTCCGCATCTGCGTCTTCGGTCAATGACAACTCCGCCATGACTTCCGCCGTGGGCACCGCAGTCCCGCACAGGGTTCGCTCGGCAATCGCCTCCGGCGCCTGGCTTGCCAGCGCTTGAAGGCAGTCGAGCAGCGGCTGGGGCTTCGCTTCAGTGGATGTCGCCCAAACCCGCACCTTGTCCGCAAGGCTGGCGAGTTGGGAGATTCCCGCCGCCCGTGTGCGCACCACCGGCACGATGCGTCCTTCTAGCTTGATTTCCGCTGCGCCTTCCAGCGTCTTCTGCATCGCCGCGCGGTTCACTTCGTGTCGATCCTCGTCGGCCACGGTCCAGCGCACCCGAACAAAGGCCCCGTCAATGCCTTCCCGCTCGACAACTTCGCGCAACCCGGCCAGATCGGGTTTGCCTTCAAACACGATGTCAAGGGTGCGGCGCGCCGGCGTGGGCTCCAGCGTGAAGCGCACCTTGTCTGCATCGATCTTCCACAGCAGGAAGCCTTTGTCGCCCTCCTCGCCATAGTGGAAACGCCCGATGGAGCCGGGATAGGCGATGCACTGATGTCCCGCCCTGCCCTCAAACGCCGCAGCCTTGTTCTCCCAGGCCTGATGCCGATGGATGTGGCCCAGCATGAAGGCGCTCGCCTCAGCCGCAAACAGCGCGCCGGTCGTGAATTCATGATCAAAACCCGCCATGGGCACACCATGCTCTGAAATGCAGCCGAACACTGTGCCGTGCGACACCGCGATGGTGGGCAGGCCTTGATCGCGTGCTGCCAGGTTGCTGGCGGCAAACCCACGCAGCAGCACAGCCAGATGCTCCCCCACAGCTTCTGCCGCTGAACTGGCACCCACGGTGGCCGCCACAACCGCCTTGTTCACCGTCGGCACGCAAGAAAACAAGGCACGCAGCCCACTGGGCCAGACCGTGAACTGCCAGTCTTCCGACGCTACCCAGCGCCCGTCATCCATGAGCCCCACCTGCCCGATCCGGTCGGCGACATGCACCGGGTAGCGTCCGCCCAGCAACCGGAACATCGACAGTGTGCCCGGCGGTTCATGCGAGAACGTGCCCTGTAGCATCAGCACCGGGCAATGGTCGGCCAAACGCCGGATATTGCGTGCCAGCCGCTCCACAGCGGGTGAATGCAGGTCCAGCGCATGGTCCGTCGAGTCACCCGACACCACAGCGGCATCCACTTTCACGGCGATGGCACGGTCCACGGCATGGCTGAAGCAGCGGTCGGCCTCGACCAGGTTCTTGGCGCTGTAGTGAAGATCAGAAAACTGGGCAATGCGGATCATGGGGCCTCCTGGGCTTGTGCTTTGAACGATGGGGTCGGTTCCGACAGCTTCGTCCCGCCCCCCTTGGGGTCAAGGGCGTGGTCAGACCAAGCCTTGAAAGTTCGCGGCCCGCTCATGCCCCCCCGCATCACGCAGTCGATCTTGTCGAGGTAGCCCTTCGGGTCGTTCCGGTAACGCGCCAGTTCCTCATGGGCGTGCTGGCGACCAAAAGCATTGAAACGCCAGCCACTGCCCCAGCGCTGGTCAGCGTAGGCGTCATACTGGGCCAGATTGATGCCATAGGATTGGACCTTGTCAGCAATTTGTTCAAGCGTTGGCCCCTTCGTGACAATATCCCTCCAGCCGACCTCGCTCTCTGGCTGGCTCTGGCGTTGGTTGCCTGCTGGCTCTGCGTCTACGGGCGGTTGATCGGCGGTGTCAACACCATTCCCTGGGCCTAAGGCACCGTCAAGCACGTGCGCCGCAAGTTGCGCTTGGACGATGGCAGCGCCTTGGTCCTCGTTGTGGCGTATCAACGCGGTCACATCGACCGGTGCTTCCAGATCGATGATCCATTGCGGCACCCGCACTGCCCGACCCTGCTCGTCGATGCGCGCCACATCCATCAGCTTCTTGGTCAGGTAGAACGGCGTGCGCTGGCTGTCCAGAAAGCCCGAGATGCGCCCGCCGCGCAGAAAGCTGATGGTCTCGAACTTCTGGATGGCCATGTTCATCGCATAAAAGCTGTTGGTGTGCAGCTCGAAGGCACTGATGGAGCGGATGCCCGGGATGAAGAACAGGAAGCGCCCAGTCAGGTTGCACTGGCGAAGTTGGTATTCACTGCAGGACTCCGGGTCACACAAACCACCGTTCTGTTCACGCAACATCGTCTTGCGCCCGCCAAACAAGCGAATCACCCGCTTGCCCGTGTCGTCAAAGGGCACGGATGCGTGCTGTTTGCAGTAGCGCACACGGCCATCCGGCGAGTATTCGGACCAGTAGTGCTTCTCTGCAGCACCCCAGGCCGCCAGCTCGTGGGGCATCACCACCTGCCAGAAGTCGGATGGGAACACGACCGGGAACCGGTAGAGGCGCTTAACGCCATCATCCCGGTCTTCCCCATGGACCTCCAGAATCTGACGGGCGATCTCGGGGTTGGAAAAGTCCTGGCCACGCACCGTGAACCAGGACACGTTCTTGGGGATGAGCGGGGTTTTGAGCTGGGGCAGCGCTGCGGCAAGCGCCTGCTCGATTTGGATAAACGAGTCGCCTGCTGCCACGCCCCGCTCGTAGATGGCGCGGGCATCGGGGTGCGCAGCCGCCTTCGCCGTCAGAACCTTGATGCCGGCGCGGATCTTGCCGCCTGTGGGGATCCGTGCCGGGCCTTGTCCCAGCACGGTGGGCAGCATAGACTGGCTGCCATTGACCTTGACCTTGACCACTGCATTCGACATGGATGCACTCCTTCATGAATCGCGAAAGAATTCGCTAATTCATGCTCTCGTGCAAAACGGCTATGTCAACCGGATGTCTGACGTGGTTGGGCGCAAGCAGCGCCCAATTCATAGATCCGTAAGTAGACACCTGCTCCCGGGCTGTTCTGCCTCTATGAAACGACGTCAATTTTTAGAAGATCGTTTACCTTGGTCGCAATTTTTGACTCCATCGATGCACGGTCTGCCGCCACCAACGTCACTTTGCCATCGCAAACGAGTTCATGGTCGTCGTAGGCCCTGATGCAAAACGTGGCGCTACGCTGGCCCAGCCGCTCTACCCAGCCCTGCAGACGAATCGTCGCACCGGGCGGTATTGGGCCGCAGTGCTCCAAGTGGATGGTCTTGCCGACAACAACTTCCACTGTGGGATCGATCTGCCGGTGCATCTCCCGAATGCAAATCGACTCGACAACCGCGATCAGGTACCCGGTGGCCAGACACTCGATGAGCGTCTCGGCATAGTGTTTCCCATGCGGCAAACGCGTGAACAGTGAACGTGCCGTCTGATCGATTGGCACGGTGTAGGTCTCTTCGAAACATATCTCGCTTACCTGTTGGTGATTCATAAACTGCTGTCGGGTTGGTTGGGGTTGCATTGGCAACCGAAGCAGCACGATGTTCACGGATGCACAGGAAACACTCCAGAAACAAGCCGCGCGAAAGACGCGACATTTCGACATCGGCTAAAGCACGACCTGCGGCACAGCTCCACCCAACGCCGGCGAATCTGCCGGTGCGCTATGGACGCGCTCGGGCTGGCAATTCCGGCATCGATTCATCCGTGCGCCATATCCATTGCGTGTCACCACCAGATTTCAAGGCGAGGGCCTTGGCCGCTTGTTCTTTCGGATCCAAATAGGCACTGACCACATGCAAGGGAACCGGTGAAGCGCCTGCGTCCAGCAACAATACATTCGGAAAACTTGCTGCATTCCTGGCGTCGTAGCGCAAGGGCTTCACGAAGCGCCTTTGCTGATCAACCAGGGCCTGCACCAGCGGCAGCTCATGAATACCCTCGACCGGGATCCAGTGCTCGCTGGTCAGCATCAGGCTCGCAACGTCAATCTCATAGGTATGTTCGCGCCGCGCACGGATCAAAGCGGCCATCATCAGCCGGACCTTGTGACCGGTATCGGCATCCCGTGCTTCCAATAGAGGGGCAAACACACGCTCGACGCGTTCCCATGCCTTGGCTGCAATCAGCAGCGGTGCATCCGGCATGTGCTTGATCCATACCCGGTGCCCCAGTGGCGTCACATCGCTCGCCTTGAATTCGCCGATGACCACGGCCAGAGGGCTCTGCCCTTCCCGGGGCCGCAATACCGCCAGTTTTTCGCGACGCCGCTGGGCAGCGGCGGCCCTTCCAGCTTCACTGAAGGGTTCGGGCACATACAGTCGCTCAACCAGTGCCACTCCCTTGATCGCTACACTTTCCGCCGCTTCCTGCAGGTACTTGTGCAACACGCCCTGGTTGCGCCTGCCTTCCATCGCAGGACTCCAGCGATTGAAACCCGCACGCTCAAACAGAAAGTGCATCAACGCCCGCAGACTCATGCGTCGACGCGACACTCCGACCTCGGACGCGTCCTGCGGTTCCCCGCGTGGCACGCCTCTCCCGGTGGACCTGGTCCACGGAAAGTCAACTCGCAGTTCTATCGAACCCAACTCTGATTCAAGCACCGCTTCGCCAACCAGTTCACCCAGACCCGATTGCCGAAGTTCAGGTTCGTAGGATGGACAACCGGGGTGGTGCTGACTCCCCGTTTCGGGCATGCGCTTGACCACAAACTGCCGATGGTGCGCAATGTACATCTCCACGCCACCCGGTATGCACAGGCAGCGAGGACGTTCTGGTGTCTCGTGGACCTGCGCGAATACCCCCTGCAATTTCGGGTCGTCAGCACCGAATACACTTCCTTTGATGAAGAAACGCTGAATATCCATGGTCGTCAAACTCCTGTTCAGGCAGGCTCAACCTTCCTGTCTCAAAGCGCCACTTAAAACAGCGAGAAAAGGGGTTGGATTTCGGCACCGGCTGAGCCAAGTACCTCAGATCAGTTCGTCGACCAGCGCCAAAAGGGTCGGTTTTTGCCTGGACAGCAGTTCCCGCACCGCGCTTCGTTCGCTGATGCCCAGCAGGATCCCTACCTGGTCTTCATCGGCGCCGCGTTCATACAGCCGAGAAATCACCGTGCGCCTTATTGATAGCGCTGATACGCCCTCAAGCTCGGAATACCGGAACAGTTTGCCGTAGGTCTCCAGAATCGGACGGCACAGAAAGCGCCGCTGTCCTTCTTTGCCGTAAGGTGTGATCTTGAAGCCTTCGCCCGTAGCTGAGAGGAACAGACGGCTGTCGGGATCGAGGCCCCGGTAGGCACCCTCCGTATGTACGCCCAGCTTCAGTGTCAGCCGCTCCTGCAGGTACAGCGCCAGCACCTCGTCAAGCCTGGTACTGCTGAAATGCAAGGGTCTGATCTTTCCGATGATAGCTACTTCAGCACGTATCTGCGATTCCCGGCGCACGCTGCCGTCCACATCGAGGTAGTCCCGCACCTCCAGCCGGGCGATTTCCAGCGGTCTGGCTCCAGTGGCAAACACCATGTAGAACAAAGAGAGATCGTGCCACGGTCGGCTGCTGCGGCCTCTGATGCGCTGCGCAGCCTGGGCGATTTCCTCCCTGGAGACGATGCGGTTCTCCCGAGGCCCGCAGGATGCTGTTGGCTCGAAGGCTTCCAGCGCGATCAGGATGGCGTCCCGGTGCAAGCGCAGGCGGCGAACGAAAGCAGCCCCCTCTTCGTTGAGTCCTTGAATGCCGACTGCCTTGGTCAACTGGGTCGCAATGGCCTTGATTCGCCTCTCAACGGCGGTTCGTGACTTGCCAAATTTGGCAGCAACAGCTTCATACGTTTCACCATTGATCGCCGCCTTGAGCATCGCGACGGATTGCATCGCCGTCTCGTTCAACTGATCAGAAACTCGATCGCTTGGCCTAAAGTTTTTGCCCATACTGAACCGGTGCTCCTAGTGTTCCTCCATCCTCGACCGCTTCGCTTCGAGCCGCCAAGCGAAATTGCCAGAAAACACGGGGGGTTTCGATATTGGCTTCGGTCATCCGCGATCACACACCCGCTAGCGCTGCAACAGTCCAATATCGGCAACACCAGTATTGCAGGCTCACGGTTTTCGAACTGATCCTGAGTCAAGTGCACACATTTGGGTCAGCGCCGGCGCAGCATGGAAACTGCTCAATGCGGTGACGGAATACGTCGATCATGGGGGACGGGCCAACTGTGCCTTGAAGCACCTGAGTTTGGCCTGGTCTGGCTCAAAGGCCGCCGTCAAACGACTGGCGGAGGAGCACGCGGTGTTGCTCTTATTTTTGATCGAAAGACGGTGACAGCTACAAGCCAACCAAATACTCCGGTTTCGCGGCCTTCTTCAGCGGCTGCCAGCCAAAAAACTCCGGCTCATGGCGCTTAACCACCGGCCCATTGAAATCCCAAGACATGCATTTGCCCAAGTGGTATGGCGGTTGTCCTGCGGACGGAGCTGGCAGGCCTGCCAGCTTGCTCTGATGCTCGCGATAGCCAGGAATAGTCTGGTAAGCCGCCGTCGCCATGTTGAACAGCAATTCGCGCAAGTGGGTGCAGCCCTTGATTCCACCGAGGTTTTTCTCGATGGTGTGACGCCAGCCCGGCCCCATCGTGCAGCCAACCATTTGCTGCATCGGGTCCTGGGCCTGCAGGCATTCGGGAAACGGCGTACTGGTCATGGACGTGACGATCTCGCGGATCGTCATGCTGTCGTCCACTGTCACCCGGATCGCCATGTCGTGGACCGGGGTGCCCGGTCGCAGTGTGCCTCGGTCAGGCGTTTTCAGGACATAGGTTTTAACGTCGACTATCTCGGCCTCGATGTCCCAGAGCCCGTCCTCACGCTGGTAGCCGCGAAACGTAACCCTGCGCGTGTGCAGATGCTTCCTGGTTTGGGGTGGTGGTAGTGACATTGAATTCTCTGCTGAATAAATAACATCTGACCGTGCCGGTCTCGCTCCGCTCAAGAGACTTACAGGTTGTCGATAAGCCGTGTCGAACCAATTCTTGCGGCACCCAGCGCCACCAGCGTATCTCCGGCTTGCGGCGGCTGCAAGTCGGCTTGCCGACGCACCGTCAGGTAGTCAGGCACCCAGCCGCGTTTGGCGAGCTTGGACATGGCCCGTGCTTCAAGCTCAGGCAATCGCGCCGCAAGCTCTGCATTCGCGTCGTGGGCATCCCGCACCAGTTGCTTGAGCGCCAGTGACAGCTGCACAGCTTCGGCGCGCTCGGACTCAGACAGATAGCCGTTGCGCGAACTTAGTGCCAAGCCGTCAGGCGCGCGCTGGGTCTCTCCTGCCACGATGTCGATAGGCAGTGCGAACTGGCGCACCATGTGGCGAATTATCATCAACTGCTGGTAGTCCTTTTTTCCAAACACAGCCACCCCACCGGGTGTGCTACCAAAAACGCAGCTGAAGAGCTTCATCACCACAGTCGACACGCCAATGAAAAAGCCAGGGCGAAAGTGCCCTTCCAGGATGTCAGCGAGTGCTGCCGGAGGGTGTACCTTGTAGGTTTGTGGTTCAGGGTACAAGACCTTCTCGTCAGGTGCAAACAGCACGTTGCAGCCCGCAGCCTCGAGTTGGGCGCAATCGGCGTCCCAGGTGCGTGGGTAGGTATCAAAATCTTCGTGCGGCAAAAACTGCAAGCGATTGATGAAGATGCTGGCCACCGTGACGTCACCCAGGGTTTTGGCCTGCTTGACCAGCGCAATATGGCCGTCATGCAGGTTACCCATGGTGGGTACGAAGGCGGGGCGGGTAAAGCGCGCCAGGTGGTTGCGCAGATCCGCGATGGTGTGGGCGATGTACATTTATCGTTGGGTCAGGATGGACGGAGGTGAGGCTCAATAGGGGGCTGGCCGTGGCCTAACGCTGGGTTCGCAACCGCTCAGCAAGTATGGATGTTCTCAACGGGAAAGCGGCTGGCTTTCACGTCCTCGACGTAGCACTGCACTGCACGGCACGGCACGGCACATTGCACCGAGGCGCTGTCATCCATGAAGTTGTGCACAAAGCGGGGGCGTTTGCCGTGACTTACGGCCAGCATGTCGTGTAGCACCAGCACCAGCACCTGACCGCTGCCGGCCACGCATTGCACCGATGCCGATGACGGGTATCGTGAGCGTTTGCGTCACTTTTTGCGCCAGGGTGGGCATTTCACGCAGGCGGTGCAGGGTCAGGGGTTTGCGTGGGGTGGTTTGCTCGCTCACAGTGTTCTCACGCAGTCGCAGCCGTAGTGGCTTGACGCAGGCCCAGGCGCTGCAGCAGGTCAAGATCGGCGTGCGTATCGGGGTTGCCGGTCGTCAGCAACTTGTCGCCGTAGAAAATGGAATTGGCACCGGCCAAAAAGCATAGGGCCTGCACCGCGTCGCCCATCTGCTGGCGACCTGCCGACAAACGCACGCGCGCCAAGGGCATGGTAAGGCGCGCCACAGCGATGGTGCGCACGAACTCGAAAGGGTCGAGCGGTGGCTGGTCGGCCAGTGGCGTGCCGGGAACGGGCACTAGGTTGTTAATTGGCACCGATTCAGGATAGGGGTCAAGGTTGGCCAACTGGGCGATCAGGCCAGCGCGTTGCAGACGTGTCTCGCCCATCCCTACGATGCCGCCGCAGCAGACTTTGACGCCGGCACCACGCACACGTTCCAAGGTGTCTAGCCGGTCCTGATAGTCACGGGTGGTGATGATGTCACCATAGAAATCGGGTGCGCTGTCAAGGTTGTGGTTGTAGTAGTCCAGCCCGGCATCGCGCAGGGTTTCGGCGTGGCCGTCATTCAGCATTCCCAGCGTAGCGCAGGTTTCCAGCCCCAGGGCCTTGACGGTGCTGACCAGTTCGGCCATTTTTTCAATATCGCGGTCTTTCGGTGCGCGCCAGGCCGCACCCATACAAAAACGCGTGGCACCGGCTGCCTTGGCGAGTTGCGCAGCTTGCAGCACGGCTTGGGGCTCCATCAGCTTGCTGGCCTCGACGCCAGTGTCGAACTTGGCGGATTGAGGGCAGTAGCCACAGTCTTCTGGGCAGCCCCCGGTCTTGACCGAAAGCAGCGTAGCAAATTCGATCTGGGTAGGGTCGAAGTGTTCCCGGTGTACCGTCTGGGCACGGTGCATCAACTCAGGAAAGGGAAGTGCAAATAGGGCTTGCACGGCTTCGACCGTCCATCGCGCCGGTTGGGGCGCGGCGATGGCAACAGCGCGGCGATGCAGGGTAACGGTTTGCTCGACAACAGAGGACATGAAAAACTCTCTTTCAATAAGACGGAACAATGACCGATGGAATTGCCTCCAACCCATCTGCAAAACTAATGCGAGGACTCTGCATTTGCCAGGGAATCTGCGCCCAGCAGGGCGCGCCCAGCCGCTGGGCCAGCGCGTTGACATTCTCGACCGGAGCCGACATCCCGGGGTCGATGTGGTTGGCCACCCAGCCGACCAGGGGCAAACCGGCCTGCCGGATCGCCTGCGCCGTCAGCAAGGCGTGGTTCAGGCAGCCCAGGCGTATGCCGACCACCAGCACGACCGGCACAGCCAAAACTTGGGCAAGATCGGCCAAGGTGTCGGTGGCATTGATCGGCACAGAAAAACCACCTGCACCTTCGACCACCACGCTGTCGGATACCGACTGCAGTTGTGCAAAACAATCGCGCATATGCTCAAGACTCAGGTGGACGCCCGCATGGTCGGCGGCGATATGCGGTGCCATGGCGTCCCGCAGCAGGTAGGGGCATACCCATGGCGCCGGGGCTTGTACATTGCTGGCCGCGCTCAGTGCTTCCACATCGTCGTTGCACCAGCGGTCATCCACCTGTGTCGCGCCTGCGGCCACCGGCTTCATGCCCACGGTCCGCCGACCGGCTCGCCCCAGGTGGCGCAGCAAAGCGGCGGCCACCAGACTTTTGCCGACGCCTGTGTCCGTGCCTGTGACAAAAAAATCAGCACGGGGCAGGCTGCGTGGTAGGGGTGGTGGCAGTGTCATTGCAGTGCTTTCAGGGTGTCTGCCAACCTGTCCACATCGTTGATGCTGTGCGCAGCAGACAGCGCAATGCGCAGGCGGGCTGTGCCCGGTGGCACTGTCGGTGGGCGGATGGCGGGAACCCACAGCCCCTGCGCTTCGAGCTGGGCAGACACGGCCAGCGCGGTCTCATTGCTGCCCAGAATCAGCGGTTGTATGGGCGTGTCGGATGGCAGCAAGCGCCACGAGCTGCTGGCCATGCGTTCGCGCAGGTGGGCAATCAGCGCTTGCAGGTGCTGGCGGCGGGAGTGCCCCTGTAGCCCGGCAATCACGTCCAGACTGGTACACAGGGCGTGCGCCAATGCCGGCAGCGCTGCGGTGCTGAAGATGTAGGTGCGAGCCTTTTGCACCAGCCAATCAATCACTTGCGGGCAGGCCGCGACAAAGGCCCCGCCTACCCCGGCGGCCTTGCCCAAGGTGCCCATGTAGACGATGTGCGGAGACTTCAGGCCGAAATGCTCCAGCACGCCACGTCCACCGGCACCCAGCACGCCAAAACCGTGGGCATCGTCCACGATCAGCCAAGCACCATAGCGCTCGGCCAGGGCCAGCAACTGCGGCAGCGGTGCGATGTCGCCATCCATCGAGAACACGCTGTCGGTCACGATCAGCTTGTTCGTCGCTGTCTCTTGCGCTAGCCTCGTCTCCAGGGTTCGCAAATCGCCGTGCGGATACACATGCACACGCGCGCCTCGGGCCAGGCGCACCGCGTCGATCAGCGAGGCGTGGTTGAGCGCTTCCGAAAAAATCGCCGTGGGCTCGCCCGTGGCTGCCAGCGCAGGCGTCACCGCCAGGTTGGCCATGTAGCCGGTGCAAAAAAACAGCGTGCGGCAGGTCTCGAACTGGGGGCTGACAAACTCCGCCAGCCGGTGCTCCAGCGCCTCGTGCGCCTGGCTGTGTCCGCTGATGAGGTGGGATGCACCACTGCCCGCGCCGTGCAGCCCGGCCCCTTCCTGCAAGGCCGCCACCACCGCAGGGTGGTTGGCAAGCCCCAGGTAGTCGTTCGAGCAAAACGCCAGGCAATCACGGTTGTTCAGCTTGACATGGGGCTCACAGGGCGATTGCGTAGGGCGCGTGCGGCGGCGCAGGTGTTGGGCGTCGAGTTGCGCCATGCGCGCCTCCAGGGTGTCGATCAAATGCATGGTGGTTTCAGGTTCGCAGCGCTTCGGACAACGCGCTTTGCACGCCCTCGGCAAGCAATGTCTGTTCGTGGTCGTTCAGGATATAGGGCGGCATCAGGTAGACGGTTTTACCGATGGGGCGCAACATCAACCCGCTTTCTAAGGCCAGGGCATGAAAGCGCCGCGAGAAGGTGGCCGCATGCGCGGGATCTTCAACCGTAACATCAAAGGCCCAAATCATGCCCTGCTGCCGGAAATGCCGCACCTGCGGGTGCGCGGCTACAGGGGCGAGCAGGGTGCTGAGCCGCCTGGCACGCACGCGGTTGGCGTTCAGCACATCGTCTTCTTCAAAAATATCCAGGCAAGCCAGGGCTGCGCGGCAGGCCAGCGGGTTGCCGGTGTAGGAATGAGAATGCAAAAAGGCACGGTTGATGCCATCGTCGTAAAAAGCCTGGTAGACATTTGGCGTCGTCATCACCAGTGACAGCGGCAGGTAGCCGCCGCTGATGCCTTTGGACAAGCAGAGGAAGTCGGGCCACATCCTTTCCCCCTCACCTCCCCCATTCCCGGCCTGCTCACAAGCGAAGAAGGTGCCGGTGCGGCCACAACCCACGGCGATTTCATCGGCGATCAAATGCACGTGGTACTGGTCGCACAGGCGGCGGATGTCCTGAAGGTACTGCGCATCGTGCATGGCCATGCCAGCGGCACACTGCACCAGCGGTTCCACGATCAGCGCGGCGATGGTGTCGGCCTTGGCCTCGAACAACTGCCGCAGTGTTTCCGCCGCGCGCGCTGCCACGTCCCGCGCGCTTTCACCCGGACGGGCTGCACGCGCATCCGGGCTGGCGACGATGTGGGCCGGTCGCAGCAGGCCATCGTAAGCCTGACGAAACAGCGGCACATCGGTCACGCCCAGGGCTCCCAGGGTTTCGCCGTGGTAGCTCTGCGCGAGGCAGGCAAAGTCACGCTTGAGGGGTTGGCCGCTGTTGCGCCAGTAGTGGGCGCTCATCTTGAGCGCGATTTCCACGGCGGAGGCACCATCAGAGGCGTAAAAGCAATGCCCGAGTGCATGCCCCGTCAGCGCCGCCAGCCGCTCGGAAAGCTCGACCACAGGCGCATGGGTACACCCGGCCAGCATCACATGCTCCAGCGTGTCGAGCTGGGCTTTCACGGCGGCGTTGATGCGCGGGTTGGCGTGGCCGAACAGGTTGACCCACCAGGAACTCAAGCCGTCCAGGTAGCCTTTGCCCGCTTCGTCATAGAGCCAGGCACCGCTGCCGCGCACCAGCGCCAGCGGCGGCTGCGTCTCGTGGCGTTTCATCTGGGTGCAGGGATGCCACACGCTGGCCGTGCTGCGGCTGGAGAGGCTTGCCGACATCACAGTGCCTGCGTTGGCACGTGGTGGCGCAAGGCTGTTTGGCGGTTGTGCTCGTCCACAAACACCAGTTGGGGATGATGCCCAGCGACCCGCTCTTCATGCACTTGGGCAAAGGCCGCGATGATGATGAGGTCGCCCACTGCAGCACGGCGTGCCGCTGAACCGTTGACCGAGATCATGCCCGAGCCTCGCTCGCCCTTGATGGCATAGGTGACAAAGCGCTCACCATTGTTGATATTCCAGATGTGGATTTGCTCGTTCTCGCGCAGATCGGCAGCATCCATCAGATCCTCGTCGATCGCGCAGGAGCCCTCGTAATGCAGTTCGCATGCCGTCACTGTGGCGCGGTGGATCTTGGACTTGAGGAGGGTACGGTACATGGTTTCACCTTCAAGAAAGTTCGGCGGGCCATCAGCCCCAGGGTATCAAACAGGCGTCGGTCGCTGGCCCAGTCGGGGTTACCGGTAGTGAGCAGCTTGTCACCCTGAAAATCGAATTTGTCCAGCTACAGCGCATCAGGCGCTTTGTGGTCTGATGTGCCGGGTGGCCTCGTCTTCGACCCGCTGCCAGATCTCGACCGCCATCGGGTTCTTGCTTTCTTCCAGGATGTGCCCCACCAGCCCGATGGCGCGCGCCAGCACGCCGATGCCGCGCACGATCTTCCAGGGCAGCCCGAGTTCGCAACTGATGGCGCCGATGGCGCCGGTCGCGTTGACCGGCAGCATCTTGCCGGCCACCCGCTCGGCCTCGGCGCAGATCAGTTGTTCGAGCCGGATGTAGTCGCCGGAAAAACCGTTGTCCTTGGCGATCTGAAACAGGCGCGGGGCGCGCGGATCGACCGGCTTGTGCAGCGGATGACCGAGTCCGGGAATGATCTGGCCGCGCGCACGAAAGGCTGCCACGGTGTCGCAAGCGATGCGCTCTAGGTCAGCTCCTTTCGTTCCGGGTGGCAGGGCCTCGTACAGCATTTTGGCGGTGCCTTCGGTGCTGCCGACGAACACGCTGCCCAGGCCGCACAATCCGGCCGCCACCGCGGCCTGCAGCGATTCGGGCGCACCGGCGTAGGTCAGTCGCGCGACCAGCGCACTGGGCGTGATGCCGTGCTCGACCAGCGTCACCGCAATGGCGTTGAACACGTTCGATTCCTGCGGTGTCGGCATGCGCCCGACGATCTGCAGGTAGGCCATGTCGCCCAGGTTGAGATGGCCGAGAATCTCGTCAGGCAGACTCTTGCCGTGCACTTCGATGCGGTCGGGGGTACTCCAGGCAATGTCGGAGCGTATGGGTTTGGTTTTGCGGGTCATAAGGAATTCCAGTCGGTTGGGGGTGGGTTCAAAAAAATCAGGCGCTCTGGCCCGCGTCACGCAGCACGGCGCGCGCACGCTGGACCACCGGCAGGTCCACCATCTGGCCATCCACGGCCACGGCGGCACCGCCGGCTGATGCAAATGCCTTGCAGACGCGGCGCGCCCAGTCAAGCCGCTCGGGGGTCGGCGTGAACACCGCCTGGACGATGGCCAGCTGCTTCGGGTGGATGCACAGCTTGGCGCCGAAGCCGAGCCGGCGTGCGCGCTCGGCGTCCGCCTGCAAGCGTTGCAGGTCGTCGATCGCGGTGCTGACGCCGTCGACCGGCGCAGCCAGCCCGGCCAGCCGCGAGGCCAGCACCAATTGGGAACGAAAAGCCAGGAGCTCTGTCTCCGCACCATCAGGCGCACAGTCGATGCCCAGATCCAGCGCCAGATCAACGCTGCCAAAAGCCAGGCGGATCACGCCCGGCACGCGCGCAATGCTGTAGATCTCCTGAAGGCCGCGCGCCGACTCGATGATCGGCAACACGTCCTTGTAGGTGGTCTCAACCACGGTGCAGACGGCGTCGATGCCCTGGGCCTTGGGCAGCATCACCGCGGCCACACCAGGATGGCGACACAGTTCGAGATCGTCGTCAAACCAGGGCGTGCCAGCGGCATTGATACGCACCACCAGCGGTGCCGACTCATCAAGCGCTAGCGCCAGCGCGTCGCGTGCGCGCTCCTTTGCCTCCGGGGCAACCGCGTCTTCCAGGTCGATGATCACCGCGTCGGCGCCGCTGGCGCGCGCCTTGGCGAAACGCTCAGGCCGGTCGGCAGGCACAAAAAGGTAGGCGCGCGGCAGGCTAGCGGTAGGGTTCGCCATGCTCATGCCCCCAGCCAGCGGTCCATGCGCGGCGCCTCGGCCACGGCCCAGACGCGCGCGATCAGCGCCTGCATTTCCTGCGGCGTGGCGGCTTTGCCGTAGGCCGCCAGGCGCTGCGCCTTGTCTTCCAGTTCAGCGCGGGTCAGGGTGTTGCCAGGGTCGCCCTTGGGCTCGTCGACGCGCGCACTCAGCGTGCGGCCATCGCGCGTCGTCACCGTCACCTTGCCGATCCAGCGCTGCGGGTAGGCCTGATCGACCTCGGCGTCGAGCTGCATGGTCACACGGTCGCGCAAGGCCGCCACGCGCGGCGCGAGGTAATGCTGCTCGAATTCGTTCAGCCCGGCAAAGCCGTACTCGGCCGCCAGCGCCAGCACCGTGCCCATCGAGAACTTGGCCTGGTGCACGGTGGCGGGCACGGTGACGCGGCCCAGCACGTCGATGGCGCCCTGGTGCACCTGGGTGATCACCGCGGCAATATCGTCGGCCTTGAGCCCATGCGTCTGCATCAGCGCCAGCAGTGCATCGGCGCTGGGGTGGGTGTGGCGGCACGAGGCGTGGTATTTGAACGAGGTTTCCGCCGTGGCCCAGCGCTGGCCCAGGCGGTCGGTCAGGCGCGCCGGATCGGCGTCGCTCGACATGCCCGCGGCCATGCCCTGCGGCCCTTCCAGAATCTGGCGCGCGCCGGTCAGCCCCTCGCGCGCCAGGTAGGCGGAAGCCAGGCCGCTGGACGCCGCATGGGCGGTGTGCAGTTGCTTGGAGTCGGCGGCGTCGCGCAAAAACTCCCACAGGCCGGCGGCTTGCGTGCCGGCACTGCCGAAGGCATGCAGCATGGTCGTCGCGTCCAGCTTGAGCAGCCGGCCGGCCGCCGCAGCGGCGGCCAGGGTACCGGCAGTGGCGGTGGTGTGAAAGATGCGGTAGTGCGAGCGGCCCAGGAACTCGCCAACACGAATGCCGACCTCATAGCCCGCCACCACGGCGGTCAGGAACTCGCGGCCGCTGGCACCGATCTCCTGCGCCACCGCCAGCGCGGCCGGGAACACTACCGCCGCCGGGTGGAACACCGAGCCGTTGTGCACGTCGTCCTGCTCGGCAAAGTGCGAGGCGGCCGCATTGACCATGGCCGCGAAATGCGGCGAGCTCATGCGGCGCGAGATCAGCACTTCGGCGCGGCCCGAGTCCGGCCCCATGGCCCGGGCGTAAGCTTCAATGGCCTCGACCGGCCGCGCGCCCTTGCCCGCGAGGGCCGAGGCGTACCAGTCGAGGAACAGGTCTTCGGTGCGGCGCAGCACCGGAGCGGGAATGGCGTCGAACTGCAAGCCCGCGGCAAAGGCGGCCAGCGTCGCGCTCGGGTTTGTATCCAGGGTCATGGTATCGATCTCGCAGTCAGATGGCTTGGTCCGCACGCAGCCGGGCGATGTCAGTCTCGCCGTAGCCGAGCTCGGTCAGGATGGCTTCGGTGTGCTCGCCTAGGGCAGGCACCGGCCCCATGGGCGGCGGCTCGCTGCCATTGACGTGGTGCGGCGGGTACAACGCCGGCAACGTGCCGCCGGGCGAGCCGATCTCGGTCCAGCGTCCGCGCGCCGCGAGTTGCGGGTGCTTCCACAGGTCGGCCATCTCGTTGAGCTGGCCATTGGCGATTTGCGCCGCGTCGAGCCGCTCCACCAATTGCGCGGCGGTCAAGGTGGCGCACACGCCTTCGATGATGCCCCGCAATTTCTCGCGCTGGGCCAGCCGGTGGGCATTGCCCAGGTACTGTGCGGTCAGGTCGGGCAGTTGCAGCACCTTGTCGCAAAAGGTGGTCCACTCACGGTCATGCTGTACCGCCAGCACCACCTGCTTGCCGTCCCCGCAGGTAAAGGGGCCGTATGGATAAATGGCGGCGTGCGAGGCACCGGCGCGCGGCGGCGGCGGCTGGCCGTCCAGCGTGTAGTAAAGCGGGAAGCCCATCCACTCGGACATGGCTTCGAGCATCGAGATTTCGAGCCGCTGGCCGCGCCCGGTGCGCCCGCGCTCCAGCAAGGCGGCCAGCACGCTGCTGTAAGCGTACATGCCGGCGGCGATGTCGGCAATCGACAGGCCTGCCTTGGAGGGCTGTTCGGGTGTGCCCGTGACAGAGACAAAACCGGCTTCGCTCTGGATCAGCAGGTCGTAGGCTTTTTTCTCCGTGTAGGGGCCACCGTCGCCGTAGCCCGAGATGTCGCACACCACGATGCCCGGATTGACCGGCGCCAGGCTGGCGTGATCCAGCCCCATGCGCGCGCTAGCGCCGGGCGCCAGGTTCTGCACCAGCACGTCGGCCCGCTCGACCAGCTTTTGCAGCACGGCGCGTGCGGCCGCGTGTTTGAGGTCGAGCGTCAGGCTTTCCTTGGAGCGGTTGCACCAGACGAAGTGCGACGCCGAGCCGTGGGCGCGGCTGTCGTAGGCGCGGGCGAAGTCGCCCTCGCCCGGACGTTCGACCTTGATGACGCGCGCACCGAGGTCAGCGAGCTGACGCGTGCAGAACGGCGCGGCAATCGCGTGCTCCAGCGTGACGACCAGCATTCCTTCCAAGGGACGCATGGCAATTTCTTTCAGAATGAGCGTGGCAGCCCGAGCACGTGCTCGGCCACGTAGCTCAGGATCAGGTTGGTGGAGATCGGCGCTACCTGGTACAGCCGGGTCTCGCGGAACTTGCGCTCGATATCGTATTCGCAGGCAAAGCCGAAGCCGCCATGGGTCTGAATGGCGGTGTTGGCCGCCTCCCAGGAGGCTTTGGCCGCCAGGTACTTGGCCATGTTGGCCTCGGCGCCGCAGGGCTGGTGCGCGTCAAACAGTTCGCAGGCGCGCCAGCGCATCAGGTCGGCGGCCTCGGTTTCGATGTGGGCTTCGGCCAGCGGAAACTGCACGCCCTGGTTCTGTCCGATCGGGCGGTCAAACACACGCCGATCACGGGCGTAGCGGGTGCTGCGCTCGACGAACCAACGGGCGTCGCCAATGCACTCGGCGGCAATCAGAGTGCGCTCGGCGTTCAGACCGTCAAGGATGTATCTGAAACCTTTACCCTCCTCGCCGATCAGGTTCTCGGCCGGGATTTCGAGGTTATCAAAAAACAGCTCGTTGGTCTCGTGGTTGACCATGTTGCGGATCGGGTTCACCGTCATGCCCTGGCCAATGGCCTGGTGCAGGTCGACCATGAAGATCGACATGCCGTCGGACTTGCGCGTCACATCTTTGAGTGGGGTGGTGCGTGCCAGCAGAATCATCAGGTCGGAGTGCTGGATGCGCGAGATCCAGACCTTCTGGCCATTGACCACATAGCGGTCGCCCTGCTTGACCGCGGTGGTCTTGATCTTGGTGGTGTCGGTGCCTGTGGATGGCTCGGTCACGCCCATGGATTGCAGGCGCAGGTCGCCGCTGGCGATTTTGGGCAGATAGCGGCGCTTTTGCTCGTCGGAGCCATGGCGCAGCAATGTGCCCATGTTGTACATCTGGCCGTGGCAGGCGCCGGCGTTGCCGCCGCAGCGGTTGACCTCTTCCATCACCACAGAGGCTTCGGCCAGACCCAGGCCGGCACCGCCGTACTCCTGCGGAATCATCACCGCCAGCCAGCCGGCCCGGGTCAGCGCGTCCACACACGCCTCGGGGTAAGCACGGGCGTCGTCAATCTTGCGAAAATACTCGTCGGGAAAGCGTTTGAAAAGATCGCGCAGCGCGGCACGCAACTCGGGGTAACGTTCTTGGTTCATCATTTTTAGTGCGGCGGCATCACGAGCCAGCCCAGCCGCCACCCAGTCATCAGGAAGCTCCTGGAAAAACTGCGTGCGACCACCAGGCGGTCGTCGCTGGAAGCCACATCCAGGAAGCTGGGTGCGCAGCTGTTGGTTGTCGGTTCGTAGTAGAGGCGCTCATACACCTCGTCGGCCAGGATCCATGTGCCAGTCGTGCGGCAGTGCGCAAGGATCGCCAGCTGCTCGTCGCGGGTGAGCGTCCAGCCGGTGGGATTGTTGGGTGCATTGATGATCAGCAGCTTCATGGCCGAGGTGATCGAGGCCAGCAGCTTGTCAAGGTCCAGCGTCCAGGCACCGCCCCTGGGTTCGAGCGGAACGGATTTGAGTTTCGCGCCCATGATCACCGGTTGCGCCACGAGATTGGGCCAGACGGGCGTGACGGCCACGACTTCATCGCCCGCATCGACAAGCGCCTGAACCGCCAGCATCAACGCATTGACGCTCCCGGATGTGATGGCGATACGGTCCGAGCCAATACTGCCATGGAGCTTGCTGGAATAGGCGGACACCGCTTGACGCAGCTCGGGCAAGCCCAGGTTGTGCGAATAGAAGGTCTCTGCCTTTTCCAGCGATTCGATCGCGGCCCGGCGGATGAACTCTGGCGTCACCTCGTCGCTTTCGCCGAACCAGAAGGCCAGCACATCGCTGCGCCCGATGCCCGCGTTGGCGACTTCACGAATGCGGGATTCTTCAAGGTTCTCGATGGCTGGGCGCATGGGCGTTTCAGGAAATGTGGCGGGTCATCTTACAAACGCTGGGCATTTCTGCCTGAGCGACGGTAATGCTGCGTATCACGCGAAATCCGTACCCAGAGCCTTCAACATCGAACTTCACGCCAGGCGTGCCCATGCGGTCCATCACGCCCACGACCAGCGGTTGCTGGAATTGGTGATCAGCGGCGCGCATGGCGCCGGACTGACCGTGGAAATTCACCGTCACGCGTTCCAGCGCATTGGCGACCGCAATCGCATCCGTGCTGCGCGCCGCATCGATTGCCTGTGCAAGTGCCTCGACCATCAGATGCATCCGCATGTGGACGTAGTCGTCAGCCGGTCTCGGATAGCGCTTGCGAAACGACTCATAAAAAGCCTCGCTCTGCGCGCCGGGCGCATTGGGCAGCCAGTCGGCCACTGCAATGACCTTGCCGAGTCCAGCCTCCCCGATCGCGGCAGGCGCACCAAGCGCATTGCCGTAGAACGTTTAGAACTTGCCATCGAAGCCCACCTCTCTGGCGGCCTTCACCAGCAGCGTCAGGTCATTGCTGAAGTTCCCCGTGATCACGGCGCCCGCACCACTGGCCTTGATCTTGGTGGCGTAGGGCGCGAAATCCTTGACGCGCAGCAGCGGGTGCAACTCTTCGCCGACGATCTGGACGTCGGGCCGCTGCGCACGGAGCTGCTTGCGGGCTTCGCGCAGCACGGCCTGGCCGAAACTGTAGTCCTGCCCCAGCAGGTACACCGACTTGAGCGACGCATCCTGCCGCAACACCGTCATCAGGGCCGCCATTCGCATGTCGGCATGTGCATCGAACCGGAAATGCCAGAAACTGCACTTTTCGTTGGTCAGGATGGGATCGACGGCAGAGTAGTTGAGAAACAGCACCCGGCGCCGGGGTTCGCGCTCGTTGTGCTTGTTGACAGCATCAATCAGCGCAGCCGCAACTGCGGACGAATTGCCCTGGAAGATGAACTGCGCGCCGTCGTCGATGGCAGATCGCATGGTGGAGAGCGCCTCCTCGATCTGCCCCTTGCTGTCGTAGCGATCGAGCTGAAGCAGACGCGCGCCTTCGGCAGTGCGAACGCCGCCGCGCTGATTGACGCGCTCCACCGCCCAGACCAGGTTGCGAAAGACTGCTTCGCCGCCATTGGCGTTGCCGCCGGAGAGGCCCTCGATCATGGCGATTTTCACGGGGGGAAATAAAGGCTGTGCCAGAGAAACGGCCGGGACAAATAAAGCCCCGGCCACGGATTTCAAGATACGGCGACGCAGAAAAATCAAACTAAAAATCCCTTGAAAAACATCGCTCTGCCGATAGATGGGATGCAGGCGGCGATCGAACGGTTTTGAGAGCCGCGCCAAGTTTATCTAAAAGTTCCCCGCCGAGCCGCGCAGGACAAAGGTTACCGGTTAGCGGAATTTTCTGAAGTCGGGCTTGCGTTTTTCAAGAAAGGCGCTGGCCCCTTCCTGCTGCTCGCCGGTGTTGAAATAATTGGGCGCCACTTCCTGGATCAGGTCGTTCATGTCCTTGCCCATGATCGGCGCCATGTGGTGGTAGAACGAACGCTTGACAATCTTCAGACAGGTCGGTGACAGCGACAGCAATTCGTCGCAATACTTCTGCACCTCCGCGTCGAGCTGGGCCATCGGCACCACAGAATTGGCCAGACCCCAGTCGAACGCCTGCTTCGCGCTGTAGCGGCGGCACAGCATCCACAGCTCGCGCGCCCGCTTGTGGCCAAGAACATTGGCCGCGTGCGAGACGATGTAGCCGCCCGCCGGTGAGCCGACGCGTGGCCCGTTCTGGCCGAAGATCGCGTGCTCGGCGGCAATCGTGAAGTCACAAAAGTAGGCAATGTGGTGACCGGCGCCAATGGCATAGCCATTGACGCGCGCGATCACCGGCTTGGGGCATTCGGCGATCTGCCGGTTGAAGTGGAACTCCAGGTCCTGCAGGCCGCTCTTGCCCCCTTCACCCTTTTCCCAATTGACATCACCGCCGACGCAAAAGGCGCGCTCACCAGTGCCGGTCAGCACGATGACACCCACCTTCGGATCGCTGCCGGCCTGGGCCAGCAGTCGCTCCATGTCCTTGATCGTGTCCCCGGTGAAGGCATTGAGCGTCTTGGGCCGGTTGATGGTGATGGTGGCGACGAAATTCTTGACTTCGTAAATAACTTCCTGGTCCGACATGCCTAGCTCTCCTATTAAAGTCTGGGATCTACTGATGACGATGGTTCAACTCATGTGATGTCACGCAGTCTTTCACGAGTTGATCCCACTTCGGCCGGGCTGTAACCCAGCTCGTCGAGAATGTTCCGACTGTGCTCGCCCAACTTGGGCGGTGGCGGCATGGCGTCGGGCCGGCGCATGCCCGCGGCAAGTTGCGCCGGAAAGGGGATCAGCGGCAGGCCAGGCATCGCCGGATGTTCAACAAAGCGACCGGCCAGCACCGGGTCGGCCATGGCCTCGGATACCGTGTTCACCGGACCACAGGGAATGTCCGCAGCCTCGAAGGCGGCGACCCAGATGGCCGCCGGCCGGGTGATGAAAATCGCCTCCAGTTCAGCCAGCAGCGCCACTCGGTTGGCAATGCGCACGGCGTTGCGCTGGTAACGCGGATCGGTGAGCCACTCGGGCCGCTCGATGACGGCGCAAAACCGCTTGAACGCCCCTTCATTCACCACCGACACACTGAACCAGGCACCGTCGGAGCCGCGAAAGTGACGGCTCGGCACAGCAATCGGCAGGTTCACCGAGCGAATCGGCTCGCGCTGTTCAACCGCATATTCACCCACCTTGCTCGCCATGAAATTGAACAGGGTGTCCACCAGCGACAGCTACACGCGCTGCCCCTGGCCGGTCTGCTGCTGGTGAATCACCGCGGCCAGCACGCCCAAAGCGCCGCACATGCCGGACGCCACATCGATGATCGGCAAGCCGATACGAACCGGTGCATCGCCTTCTTCACCACTGGCATAAAAGGCACCCGCAATGCCCTGCACCACGCTGTCGACCGAGGGCCTGAGCCGGTAGTCGCTCTGCTCACCAAAGGCGCTGACCATGTAGTACACCATCGTCGGGTTGAGGCGCCGCACCGCGTCGTAGGTCAGCGCATGGGCCTCGGTAAAGTCGGGTCGAAAATTGTGCACCAGCACCTGGGCTTTTGAAATCAGCCGCTCCAGCACCGCGCGCCCGGCCGGGGCGCGTATGTCCAGCGCGATCGACTCCTTGCCCCGGTTGCAGGTCATGAAAGCGACGCTGGAGTCGCCATAAAACGGCGGGCCAAAATGCCGCCCCTCCTCGCCGGTCATGGCCTCGACCTTGATGACGCGCGCGCCCAGGTCGGCCAGCACCATGGCCGCGTAAGGCCCGGCAATCAAGCGGGACAGATCGATGACGGTGATGCCACTCAGAATGCCTTGCACGGCGCCGCCCTTTTTTACTTGCTGGCGCGCGAGCGGGTACGAAAGGCCGCAATGCTCGTCACCGGCGCCGGTCGTGAGGATAGCGGTTCGACGGACATGGGAGTCTTCCTTGGAGTGAAGTGGGATGGCAAACAAGAACGACCGTTTCTACCTGTCGGGTACCGACCGGCCTGGGCGTGAGGTACCCCAGCATAGTAGCAGAACGGTTGTTAGTTAGGAGTGGGGTGCAAGCCTGACCAGCAGTCATGAGCAGCAGTGACGGGGCTGGACCTACCCGGGCTGACCGCGACGACCCGCCCCAGGCACCCGCTACAGCGCGGCGATGAGTTCCGGCACGGCGCTAAACAGATCGGCCACCAGGCCATAGTCGGCAACCTGGAAGATCGGTGCTTCGGCGTCCTTGTTGATGGCAACAATCACCTTGCTGTCCTTCATGCCGGCCAGGTGCTGAATGGCGCCCGAGATGCCGACCGCCAAGTACAGCTGCGGCGCGACGATCTTGCCGGTCTGGCCGACCTGGTAGTCATTGGGTGCGTAGCCGGCGTCAACGGCGGCGCGCGACGCTCCGAGCGCAGCACCAAGCTTGTCGGCCAACGGCTCCAGCACGGCGTGAAATTTGTCGGCCGCGCCCAGGCCACGCCCACCGGACACGATGACCGACGCGGCGGTGAGTTCCGGCCGTTCCAGCTTCACGACCTCACGTCCGACTAACGTGGTCAACCCGAGATCGCCAGCCGCGGCCAGCGCCTCGACCGCTGCCGTGCCGCCCGCACCGACCGGGTCGAAGGCGGTGGTGCGAATGCTCAGCACCTTGATGGCATCCTTCGATTGCACGCGGGCCAGCGCGTTGCCGGCATAGAACGGGCGCAGGAAGGTGTCGGGCGATTCGATCGCGATCACGTCCGACACCTGGGAGGCGTCCAGCAATGCCGACACACGCGGCAGCACGTTTTTGCCAAAGGCCGTAGCCGGCGCAAGCACATGGGTGTAGCCAGCATCGGCGCGCACGCGTGAATGCACCAGCGCGGCCAGGTTCTCTGCCAAATGGCCCTCGTAGTGCGCCGCGTCGGCGTGCAGCACCTTGCTCACGCCCGCGACCGCTGCAGCAGCCTGGGCAACAGCAGCGCAATTGCGACCCGCCACCAGCACATGAATGTCGCCGCCGATGCGCGTGGCGGCAGCAATCGTGTTCAGCGTTGCCGCTTTGAGTACTGCGTTGTCGTGTTCCGCAATGATCAGGGTTGTCATCAGATCACCTTCGCTTCTTCTCTGAGTCGTTTGACGAGTTCGGCCGTGTCGGCTACCTTGATGCCGGCCTTGCGCGTCGCGGGCTCGCTGACGTGCAGGGTCACGGTGCGCGGCGCGATGTCGATGCCGAGCTCGGCCGCCTTGACCACTTCAAGCGTCTTTTTCTTGGCCTTCATGATGTTGGGCAGCGTGATGAAGCGCGGCTCATTCAGGCGCAGGTCGGTCGTGATCACGGCCGGCAGCTTCATGGCCAGGGTTTCCAGGCCACCGTCGATCTCGCGCGTGATGGTGGCGGTGTCGCCGCTGATCTCCACCTTGGAGGCGAAGCTGGCCTGGGCCCAGCCCATCAGCGCGCCAAACATCTGGCCAGTCTGACCAGCGTCGTCATCGATCGCCTGCTTTCCGAAGATGGCGAACTGCACGCCTTCTTTGGTGGCCACGTGCTGCATCAGTTTGGCCACCGCCAGCGGTTCGAGCCCGGCGTCGGTTTCGATCAGCACGCCGCGATCGGCGCCGATGGCCATCGCGCTGCGCAGCGTCTCCTGGCAAACGGTCGGGCCGCAGGACACGACTATCACTTCAGAAGCGACACCGGCCTCCCTAAGTCGCACCGCCTCTTCGCAGGCAATCTCGTCGAACGGGTTCATGGACAATTTCTGGTTCGCGAGATCGACTCCCGAACCGTCGGACTTGACGCGGGCCTTGACGTTGTAGTCCAGCACCCGCTTGACAGCGACCAGTATCTTCACTTTATCTCCATGTGATTAAAAAATAAACAATTCAAAAACAGCAAGAACGGAGCCGAATCCGGCCCGCTCAATCACGGTTCACTCCCGATGCGGCCACACGAGGAAACTGCATTCGTGTACATGCGCTGCGCCAGCGCGTCGACGTCCAGCCGCCCGCAAGGCCGGTACCACTGCGCCGTCCAGTTGAGGGCGCCGAGCACCGTCTGGCGCACCAGCAAGACATCGGTGTCGACCAGGCCCAGCGCCGCAGCCTCGCTGATCGGCGCCATCCACAAGGCCTCGTAGGCGTCGCGCGATGCCATCACCCGGGTTTGGGCGGCCGGCGAAAGGCTGCGCCACTCGTAGAGCAGCACAGTCATCGCGTCGAGCCGCGGACCCAGCAAGGCCTTCAGGTGACTGCGCACCATCGACAGCAGCAGCAGCTCGGGCAGGCGAGTCCCCCCAGCCAGCCCGTCGCGCACCGACTGCATGATGTCGCGAACGCCCTCCTCCATGATCGCCACCAGCAGTTCCTCCTTGGTGGAGAAATGGTAGAAGAACGAGCCGGAAGTCATGCCTCGGGCCTGGGCAATCTCGCGCACCGAAGTGCGCTCGAAACCCTGGTGCCGGAACTGGCTCGCTGCGGTTGCCAGGATCGCATTTCTGCGCGGGAGTAGGTTGTTTCGCTCCTGTCTCATGCCGTATAATATAACATCTAACAAGCGTTTGGTTGATGGTCTTATCGCGCGTTGGGCGCTTCCGGCGCGTTCCCGCGTGGACGAGCCTCTTCGCAGCCGTCGGCCGTGCCGGTGTCAAACGCTTCAAGGACAGACCCATGCTCAACCGCACCATCTTCGGTGAAGAACACGAACTCTTCCGGGACCAGGCTCACCGTTTTCTGGAAGAAGAAGTCATCCCCCATCACGCCGGCTGGGAAACCGATGGCATCGTGCCGCGCGCCGTCTGGCGCAAGGCCGGCGCCGCGGGCCTGCTATGTCCCGCCATACCCGAACAATACGGCGGCGGTGGCGGCACGCGCCTGCACAGTGCCGTGCTTATTGAAGAAGTCTCGCGCGCCGGCACGAGCGGGCTCGGCTTCGGCCTGCACTCCGACATCGTGGCACCCTACATCCTGGCCTACGGCACCGAGGAGCAAAAGCGCAGTTGGCTGCCGAAGATGGCCACCGGCGAGGTGATTGGCGCCATCGCCATGACCGAGCCGGGCGCCGGCAGCGACCTGCAAAACGTGCGCGCCAGTGCGGTCCGTGACGGCGACGAACTGGTGATCAATGGTCAAAAGACCTTCATCACCAACGGCCAGAACGCCGACTTGGTGATCGTCGTCGTCAAGACCGACCCGATGCAAGGCGCCAAGGGCACCTCGCTGGTGCTGCTCGAGACCAATCGCCCCGGTTTCACGCGCGGGCGCAACCTTGAGAAGATCGGCATGAAGGCGCAGGACACCTCGGAACTCTTCTTCGACCACGTGCGCGTGCCGGTCAGCAACATCCTCGGCGGCGAGGGCAAGGGCTTTTTCCTGCTGATGCAGAAACTGGCCTGGGAGCGCATGCAGATCGCCATCGGCGCGGTGGCGCGCGCCGAGGCCGCGCTGGAATGGACGCTGGCCTACACCAAGGATCGAGAGGCCTTCGGCCAGCGCGTGATTGACTTCCAGCACAACCGCTTCAAGCTCGCCGATATGAAGACCGAGGTGCAGATCGCACAGGTCTTTGTCGACCGCCTGCTCGGCCTGCTGATGGACGGTCAGCTTGATGCCGCCACCGCCGCGATGGCCAAGTACTGGACCACCGACCTGCACTGCAAGGTGATCGACCAATGCCTGCAGATGTTCGGCGGCTTCGGCTACATGTGGGAGTACCCGATCGCCCGTGCCTATGCAGATGCGCGCGTCGCGCGCATCTACGGTGGCGCCAACGAAATCATGAAGGAAATCATCAGCCGTACGCTGTAGCACCCGCCGCCAGCCGTTTCCGCCATCTTGCCTATCGCTTCCGCAGATTCAAAAAGAAGGAAACCCACCATGACCAACGCATTCATCTATGACGCCGTGCGCACGCCGCGCGGCAAGGGCCGCAGCTCGGGTGCGCTGCACGGCACCACGCCCATCAGTTTGGCCATCACCGCGCTGCAGGCGCTACGCGACCGCAACGCCCTGGACACCGCCTTCGTGGACGACATCATCCTCGGCTGCGTCGAACCCGCCGGTGAGCAAGGCGCCAACATCGCGCGCGTTGCGGCCATCGCCGCCGGGACCCAGACCATGGCCTATTGCGCCAGCGAGGCGGTGCAACTGCACGGCGGCGCCGCCTTCATGCGCGGTGTCAAGGTGGAACGCATTTACCGCGAGGTCAAGGTCAACGCCATTGGTGGCGGTGCCGAAGAGGTGATGCGCGACCTAGCGGCGCGCCAGCTCGGGTTTTACGCCGGAAGTCCTTGATGAAGTCCGCCACCTCACCCGAACAGCACATGCCGCCCTCGGCGCTGCCCGAGGCCATGCGCCTGGCCTTGTCGGACGCGCCGGCGCCTGACTGCGCGCACGGCTTTCCCCGTTCCTGGTGGCGTCATCTCGGCGAAAGCGGCCTGCTTGGTGTGGCGTTCGACAGCGAGGGCGGGCCGCCCGTCACGGACTCCGTGCGAGTCAGCGCTCTGGCCGAAATCGTCGCCCGGGAATACGCCAGCCTGGGCCTGGGCATGGCGTGGATGATGCAGCAGATGCTGGGGCGCTTCGTGCTGGCGCCGAATCTGCGCAGCGACCGGCATCGTGCGCTGCTGCACTCCATGACGGTCGGCGACACACTGCTGGCACTCGCAATCTCCGAGCCCGGCACCGGCGCACACCCCAAACACCTGAGCTGCCGGGCGGTTCAGGACGGCGACGACTGGCTCCTTGACGGCCACAAGGCCTTCGTCAGCAACGGCCCGGCCGCCGATGCCATCATCGTGCTGGCCGTCAGCGGCGAACACGAGGGGCGCAAGCGCTTCGATGCTTTCGTCGTTGAGGCCAACACACCGGGCCTGACCCGCGAACTGGACGACAAAGTGCGCGGACTGGCACCGCTCGGCCATTGCGGCCTGCGCCTTGTCGGCTGTCGGGTGCCGGAAAGCCAGCGCCTGGGCGAGCCGGGACAGGCTTTCGACACCATCGCACGACCGCTGCGCGCGATCGAAGACGCGCTGCTGCTGGGGACTATGCTCGGCGCCATGCAAGCCGAACTGGACGCGCTGGCGCGCTGGTTCCAAAGCGCCGCCCGGACCCCTGCTTTGACCCGGGACCTGGGTGGCTTGCAACTCGAACTCGACGCCCTCTCGCCCGTGGCCCGTCATGCCGCCCAGCACCTGGACCAGCACGGGCCCAACGAGGCGCTGGCGGCGTTCAACCTGGGCGCGCGCCGCCTGTTTGATCGCTGGCAAGGCGCCTGCGAATCCTTTGCCGCGGCCCTGGACGACCATGAACCGGCCCTGCTCACCCTGGCGCGTGATCTGCGCCTGGTGCTGGGCGTAGCCCGCGGCATCGCCGACTCCCGACAACTTCAAGCCGGCGAAAAAATGCTGCTCACCCAAGGAAACCCATGAAAACACTTTACCAACCCCACTTTGATTCCATTGATGGCTTGGCGCAGCGCCTGGCTGCGGTCGACTACATTGCCAGCCGCGAAATCTCCGCCTCGGTCTACCTGGGATTCAATCTGGAAAAGCCGATTTTGGTCGAAGGCCCGGCCGGGGTCGGCAAGACCGAACTGGCCAAGGGCATGGCCGAGATTCTCGACGTGCCCCTGATCCGCATGCAGTGTTACGAAGGCTTGGACGAATCCAAGGCCTTGTACGAGTGGAAATACGGCAAGCAGTTGCTGTACACGCAACTACTCAAAGATAAGCTGGGCGAGATGATGCAAGGCGCGGTGGGACTGGCGGCCTCGATCGAGCGGCTGCATGCGCACGACGACCTGTTCTTCTCCGAGCACTTTCTCGAGCCGCGCCCGCTCTACCAGGCCCTGCACCAGGAGCGCGGCTGTGTGCTGCTGGTTGACGAGGTTGACAAGTCCGACCCCGAGTTCGAGGCTTTCCTGCTCGAAGTGCTGTCCGACTTTCAAGTTTCGGTGCCCGAACTCGGCACCATCAAGGCCAAGGTCAAGCCCATCGTCTTTCTCACTAGCAACAACACGCGAGAGATGAGCGACGCGCTCAAGCGCCGCTGCCTGCATTTGCACATTCCCTTCCCCGAGGCAAAGCTGGAGCGGCGCATTCTGGAGCGCCGCGTGCCCGGCTTGTCGGAAACACTGAACCGCGAGCTGGTGGCCTTCATTCAGGCCGTGCGCCGGATGGATCTGAAGAAGCAGCCCTCGGTCAGCGAGACCATCGATTGGGCCAAAACGCTGCTGCTGCTGCACGCCGAACACTTGAGCCTGGACATGGTGAAGGGCACGCTCAATGTCTTTCTCAAGTTCGAGCAGGACATTGCCTCGGCCAGCGAGCAACTGCCGGCCCTGCTGCAGCAAGCGCGCAAGGACGCGGAGATTCCCCGTGCAAGCCACGCTTGAGGACTTTTTCAAGGCGCTGCGCGGCAGCGACCTCGAGATCAGCCTGAACGCCCAGATCGATGCGGCGCGCGCCGTGGAGCTTGTGGGCTGGAGCGACCGCACCCTGCTCAAAAGCGCGCTGGGCACGACACTGGCGAAAACCACCACCGATCGAGCCCTTTACGACGAGGCCTTTGATCGCTTCTTCCGTTTCAGTTCCTTCGAAAACATGGCCGCGCAAGACCTGCCGGACCCAGCCCAAGACAAACAGGCTGCAACAGGTTCCGGCGGGCCGGGCGGCTGCCAGGGCAGCGGCGGCCAGGCCTTGTCGCAGTTGCTGCTGTCGGGTGACTCGGCGGCACTGGCCAAGCGCATGCAGGAAGCCGCGCGCGAGGTGGGCCTGACCGACATCTGGTTCTTCACCCAAAAAGGCTACTACACCCAGAAGATCCAGCAGGCCATGGGACTGGAACTGCTGGACCGGGAAATCTCTGACGCTAAACGCCAGACGCTGGCGCCCGAGCGTGCCAAAGACCTCGAACTTGCGCGCAAGAAGTTGTTCGTGGAGGTGCGCAATTTTGTCGAACGCAAACTCGCGCTCTTCGGCACGGCGCCGACCCGACAATTGCACGATGACTTCCTGCAATCGCAAAAGCTCTCCAACATCGAAAAACGCGATTTCGCGCGCATGCACGTCATTGTCAGCAAGATCGCCAAGCGGCTGGCCGATCGCCACTCGCGGCGCAAGAAAAAGCGGGTGCGCGGCCAACTCGACTTCCGCAAGACCCTGCGCAAGAACGCCGCCTACGACGGCGTGATGTTCGAGACCTTCTGGCGCTCCAAAGTGGTGGGCCGGCCGCGCGTGGTGGCCATCTGCGACGTCAGCGGCTCGGTACGCCAGTACGCGCGCTTTCTGCTGCTTTTCCTGCACAGCCTGGGCGAACAGGTGAGCGACCTGCGCAGCTTCGCCTTCACCAACCACTTGGTCGAGGTGAGCGACACCTTCGAGCTGCTGCCGGTCGAGCAAGCCGTGGACAAAGTGATGCAGGCGGTGGGCGGCAGCGGCACCGACTACGGGCAGACGCTGCTTGACATCGAGGCGCAGTTGCTCGATGACATCGATCGCCGCACCACCGTGCTGATTCTCGGCGACGCGCGCAACAACGGCGGGCAAGCCCAGGCGCAAGTCATGCAACTGCTCTACCAGCGCGCGCGCCGGGTCATCTGGCTCAACCCCGAGCCGGTCTCGTTCTGGGGCCTGGGCGACTCGGAGATGAAGCGCTACACCCCCTATTGCCACATCGCGCGCGAATGCAACTCCATCGCGCACCTGGAGAGCACACTGGACGCGCTGCTGCGCAGCCACTCGGCCAGCGCCTGAGCCCCAGCCCTGGCTTCCCTCACGCTCAACGGACACCCCCATGGCACGCCCCTCATCGCAACTCCACCCCCGCAAAGAGCCGGTCACCGCGCACCCGGCAGGCACCCTGCTGCTGTTGCGTGATGGTGCGCTTGGCGTTGAAGTGTTGATGACCCGGCGCTCGCCGACAGCCAGCTTCTTGCCCGGTGCCTATGTATTCCCGGGTGGGCGAGTGGACGCCGACGACCACCAGGCACACACGCTGGCAAGCGCCCCCGACGCGGGCGGACGCTACCGCACGGCGGCTCTGGCGGCGCTGCGGGAAACCTTCGAGGAACTGGGCATCCTGCTGGCGGTGCAGGCCGATGGCAGGCCCATCACTCGCACCCACCTTCAAGCGCTGGACCGTAGCCGTGCGCTGTACCCGCAACTGCAAGCCCGGGGCTGGTCACTGGCGGTCGATCAGGCGCGCATGCTGGCCCGATGGACCACCGACCGCAGCGTGCCCAAGCGTTTCGACACCGCCTTCTTCGCCGCGCTGATGCCCGACCAGCAGGAGCCGGTGGCCGACGAAATGGAACAGTTCGAGCCCGTCTGGGTCAGGCCACGGGATGCGCTGACGCAGCACCAGGCCGGCGACTTTTTCATGATCTTTCCAACCATCCGCACCCTGCACTGGCTGGCGGATTTTGAGCAGGCCGAGCAGGCCCTGGCTGCCTGTACCGAAGACGCGCCGCGGTGGAACTCCTGCCCTCGGGGTGGTCTGGTCAGCGGTCAACCGCAGCGCTTCATGGAGCATGAAGCGCCGTACGGTGAACTCGCGCTGGTGTGCCCGGACGGTCAACTTGAACATGTGCTGGACTGGCAGCACGAGCGACCGGTGCCCCTGTTGCGGCACCTGCATCGCCTCACCGCCCCCAACGCCAGCGTCATGACCGGCCCCGGCACCAACAGCTACATCGTGGGCGACGCGGCCAGCGGCTACATCGTCATCGACCCAGGCCCCTTGCAGATGGACCACGTCGAACGCCTGACGGCGTTCACGGCGGGCAGGGTCAAGGCCATCGTCTGCACCCACTCACACTCGGACCACTCCCCCGCCGCGCAGCCTCTGGCCCAAGCCTGCGCCCGCTTGACGGGCCAGACACCACCCGTGCTAGGCCTGGCTTCCGCCGCCACCGCCCGCTCCACAGCAGCCTTCGTCCCCGACAGCGCCCTGGCCGACGGCGAGCGCCTGATGCTGCACGATGGTGAGCACAATAGCACCCTGCGCGTGGTCCATACACCAGGGCACGCCGCCAACCACCTCTGCGTCATCCTCGAAGAAGACGGTCTGCTGTTCTCGGGCGACCACATCCTCAGCGGCAGTACCACCATCATCGACCCGCCCGACGGCGACATGAGCGCCTACCTCGATTCGCTGGACCGCCTGGCGCAGGCCTGCGAAAAGGACGGTATCGAATTCATCCTGCCGGCGCACGGCCACGTCATCGGCTGGGCGGCGCATTCCATTGCGCAGCTCAAGGCGCACCGCCTGCGGCGCGAGGCCAGGGTGCTGGCGGCCATGCGCGCCGTCCCGCAGGGCGGCTTGGACAAATGGCTACCTCTGGCCTATGACGACACCCCCGCGGCACTCTGGCCACTGGCGCGCCGATCATTGGCGGCCCATGTGCAACGCATCGAGCAACTGGCGATGCTTTGAATCCCATACGCTTTTTAGACAACCCACAGGAGCCCAATTTGAATACCAACGCCCCTAACCTTGACCGCATCGCCGCTTGCAAGAAAAGCTGGAACGATAGCCCCTTTCTGAAGGCGCAAGGGCTGGAAGTTGAAGAAACGGCAGTAGGCCGAGCTATTGTGCGACTGCCTAAAGCCCTCGCCACCCAACGCGGCGGCGGTGGTTCCGACACCGTGCTCAATGGCGGCGTCATCTCCTATATGTTTGACGGCGCGCTTGGCTGGGCCATCATCTCCTCGCTGCTGGCCATGCCCGAGGCGTCCGACATTGACCCTTTCGAGCTGCGTCAGTTCACGATCAACCTAGACATCACCTTCCTCAACGCCGCCGTGGGCGATAGCTTCGAGGCGCGCGGCAATGTGGTGCGCATCAGCCGCACGACGGCATTTGCAGAAGGGGAGTTCCTGGATGCCAATGGCACAGTCTGCGCCACCGCCAAGGGTATCTGGCGCGTGTTCTGGCCGCGCAGCATTGCCACCACCCCGCGTTGACCCCTTTCCCCCAAAAAGCCGGAAAAATTCATGAAACAAACCACCCTTCGCATTTGCAGCGCCTCAGGCTTCTGGGGCGACACCGAGTTTGCCGCCGCCCAACTGGTGCAGCACGGCAACATCGACGTCCTGGTGTTCGACTACCTGGCCGAAATCACCTGTCGCTGCTCAGCCGCGCCAAGGCCAAAGACCCGGCACTGGGCTATGCACCCGATTTCGTGACCACCCTCCAGCCCCTGATGAAGGAACTGAAGTCGCGGCATCAAGGTCATTGCTAACGCGGGTGGCGTCAACCCGTCCGCCTGCCGCGCCGCGCTGGTGGGGGCGGCCCAGGCCGAAGGCGTCGACCTGAAAATCGCCGCCGTGCTGGGTGACGACCTGATGCCGCAGGTCGAGGCACTGCGCTCGTCCGGCACCAAGGAGATGTTCGTCGGTAGCCCTTTCCCGCAAAAGGTGATGAGCGCCAACGCTTACCTCGGTGCCTTCCCAATTGCGGCCGCGCTGGCGGCCGGCGCCGACATCGTGGTCACCGGCCGCTGTGTCGACAGCGCGGTCACGCTGGCGCCGCTGATCCACGCCTTTGGCTGGACCGCTGCCGACCACGACCGCCTGGCGCTTGGCAGCCTGGCCGGCCACCTGATCGAATGCGGCACACAGGCCACCGGCGGCAACTACACCGATTGGGACACGGTGCCGGGCTGGGACGACATGGGCTTTCCCATCGCCGAGTGCCGCGCCGACGGCAGCTTCGTCATCACCAAGCCCGAAGGCACGGGCGGGCTGGTCTGCCCCTCCACGGTAGGCGAGCAGATGCTGTATGAAATCGGCGACCCGCGCGCCTACATCCTGCCTGACGCGGTGTGCGACTTCACCGGCGTGACGCTGACGCAGATCGGCCTCGACCGCGTCGAGGTCAAGGGCGCGCGCGGCCTGCCGCCTACCGACCAGGCCAAGGTCAGCGTCACCTACGCCGACGGCTTTCGGGCCATGAGCTTGTTCATGATCGGTGGCATCGATGCTGGCGCCAAGGGGCAGCGCGTCGGCGCCGCCATGCTGGCGCGCATGCGGCGCCACTATGCGCAGCGCGGCTGGCCAGACTTTACCGAAACCTGTGTCGAGGCCATCGGCGCCGAGGACACCTACGGCCCCCATGCGCGGTCCGATGCGCGCGAGGTGATGCTCAAAGTCGGCGTGCGCCATCCGGTCAAGGACGCGCTCGAACTGTTCTCACGCGAAGTGGCGCCGCTGGCCCTGATGTCGGCCCCGGCCATCACCGGTTTCACCGGCGGCCGGCCCAAGGTGCAGCCGGTGGTGCGGCTGTTCTCCTGCCTAGTACCCAAGGCACAGGTGGCCGCCAGCATCGACATGGGGGAGCGGACCGTGGCGGCACCGCCATGGCTCGGCAAGCCGTTCGACCCGGCAACCCTGCCCCAAGTCGACGGCCCCTGCCCGCCGCCGACGCCTTTGCGCGCGGCACGCGCACCGTGCCGCTGGTGCAACTGGCGTGGGGACGCAGCGGCGACAAGGGCGACGCCGCCAACATCGGCATCCTGGCACGCCGCGCCGAGTATTTGCCCTTCATCCGCGCGGCCCTGACCGAGCAGGCGGTGGCGGCCTGGTTCGCCCACCTGGTCAAGGGCAGCGTGCGGCGATTCGATTTGCCCGGTACGCACGCGCTGAACTTTCTGATGCACGAAGCCCTGGGCGGCGGCGGCATCGCTTCGGTTCGCATGGACTCGCAGGGCAAAGCCTTTGCCCAGATGCTGCTCGATTTTCCAGTCCCGATTCCAGCCGACCTGGCGCTTTGACAAACGCCCATCAACAACTCAAGACGGAGACACGCACCATGAGCACCCCAGCCACCACCGCCATTGCCAACACCGCTTCCGCAAGCCTGCGCGAGCGCATCCGCGACGTGCAGGAAGCCGCCCGCGGCGTCACCACCCTGTACCCGCGCAGCTACATCCTCCAGTGCATCAAGGAAGACCGCTTCCCCGATGAGCTGTGGCAAAAGCTCGGCGAGTTCGGCCTGCTCGGCCTGTCCGTCCCGGAAGAGTATGGCGGCTCGGGCGGCGGCGTGCTGGAGATCACCGCGCTCAACGAGGCGCTCGCTTTGGCAGGCGTGCCCACACTGTTCCTGGTCGTCACCGGGCTGGGCCGAGTGCCGATCATGCGCCACGGCACGCCCGAGCAAATCAAGAAATACGTCACGCCCACCTGTACCGGCGAGAAGAAGCTGTGCTTTGCCATCACCGAACCCAATGCCGGCACCAACAGCTTTGCCATGACCACGCTGGCCACACGGGACGTCGATGGCTGGGTGCTCAATGGCCAGAAGGTCTTCATTTCCGGCGCGCGCGATGCCGACTACATGCTGGTGATCGCACGCACCACCAAGGCAGGCGAGGTAAAGCACCGCACCGACGGCATCTCGCTTTTCGTGCTGGACATGAAGACGCCCGGCATCCAGCTGACGCAACTCAACATCCAGGTCGAAACCGCCGAGCGCCAGTACATGGTGTTCTTCGACAACGTCAAGCTGCCCGCCGACGCGCTGATCGGCGAAGCCGGCAAGGGCGCCAAGCTGATGTTCGAAGGTCTGAACTCAGAGCGCCTGCTGGCCGCCGGAGCCGCCATCGGCCTGGGCGACTATGCGCTGGCCAAGGCGGTGGCCTATTCGAAGGAGCGCAAGCCTTTCGGCAAGCCGATCGGCTCCTACCAGGCACTGCAGCACCGCATGGCGCAGGCCAAGGCGCAGATCGAGGCAGCGCGCCTGATGACCTACAACGCCGCCGAGCGCTTCGACGCCGGCGAGGATGCCGGCGCCCACGCCAACATGGCCAAGCTGCTGGGCTCGCAAGCGGCGGTGGCCGCCGTCGAGGCCGCGCTGCAAACCCATGGCGGCTACGGTTTTGACCGTGACTACGACGTCGTCACGCTATGGCCCATGATTCGCCTGCTGGAAATCGCACCCATCAACAACGAGATGCTGCTCAACTATATTGGCGAACACGTGCTGGGCCTACCGAAGTCGTATTGAGCGGATGGCCGTCATGCCTATCGTACGTCTTTATTCACTTCCTGAAAATGTACGTCATACCCACCGAACCTGATCCCTCAGGAGCCAAGCGGCCGCGAGGCCGCCCGCGCAAGACGCCGGAAGAGCGCAATGATGGCAACCGTCGCCAAGACCTTGTCATGGCCGCGGCCAAACTGTTTCGACGCCACGGCTTCAACGGCACGAGCACGCGCGACATCGCCTGCGCCGTCGGCATGCATTCCGGATCACTCTTCTGTCACTTCAAGAGCAAGGATGCGCTGTTGTACGAGGTGATGCAGAAAGGCATGCGCAGCGCGCTGGCGCGCCAGACGATCGTGCTGCTTTCCGAACATGACGCTGCAACCACGCTGCGGCAATTGATCCGTTCGCATTTCGACACGCTCCTGGGGCCGAACAGCGATTTCATGCATGCGGTACTCTACGAGTCGCGCTCTCTCAACACTCAGCAGCGCAACGTCATCGCAAAGCTGCAAGGTGACTACAAAGAAGCATGGACGCCAGTGCTCCAAGAACTGTGCTTGACCGGCTATTTGCAAGTCGAGGTACCCGTACTTGCGCGCCTTTTGATCTTCGGTGCACTGAACTGGTCAGTACAGTGGTTCGACGCAAAGAAGGGGCACTCGCGTGATGAACTGATCGATGCAGTGATAGCGCTGGTTATACGTAAGAGATCGCCCGCGTTACAAAAATAGCTCCTCGGCGTGGTCAGTGACGCGCGCAGTGAAGAACTTGATCATGGGCGGGCTGATCGCCAGCAAGATAGGTGACCTGCTGATCACGCAGAAAGACGACGCCGTGCTCTAACCAGGCACTGCGCAGCGCCGCCAAGTCATGCGGTCACAACGGCTGCGACAGGTCGAGCCCGGAGAGTTCCGCACCCAGCGCGCCAGACAGTCGGGTCACGATCAATGCCAAGGCGCTCATGCTGACAGCTCCGCATCGGCGGCCACCACCGAAACCGCTGCGCCACTGGCCAGCAAGGACGCCAGCGCGCCTGCATCAAAGCGGCATTCGCGCAGCACCGATTCAGTGTGCTCCCCCAGTCGCGGCGCGGGCGCCAGCTTGCGACGTCATAACCCACCCAGCGCGCCGGCGCGCCAAAGGTGCGCATGGCTCCCTCGCTCGGGTGCTCGACCTGCTGAAAGAAGCCCACCGCCGCCAGATGCGGGTCATCCAGCAGGGACTCGATGGTATTCAGCGGCACCGCCGGCACGTCGATTTGTTCGAACAGCGCCAGCCAGTGCGCGGTGCTTTGCCCGCGCAGCGTCTGGCCCAAAAATCCGTACACATGGTCAATGTGCCGGGTACGGCTGGCCAGGTCGGCGAAGCGCGGATCGACCCGCAAATCGTCGCGCTCGGTGGCGCGCAGAAAACGCTGCCAGTGCCCGTCGTTGTAGACCAGCGCACAGATGTAGCCATCGCTGGTTTGGTACGGCCGGCGCCCGGGGGACAGCAGCCGCACGTAGCCGGCGTCACCGCTGGGCGGCTCGAAGGTGTGCCCGTACAGGTGGTCCGACAGCACCACGTTGGCCATGGTCTCGAACATCGGCACGTCGATGCGACATACGCGCCCGGTGCGCTCGCGCCCGTACAGCGCCATCGCCACGCCGTGCGCCGCATGCAGGCCGACCATGCGGTCGGCAATCGTCAATGGCACGTAGCGCGGCTCGCTCGCCCCGCTGCGCTGCTGCAGAGCGGCAATGCCGACCGCGCCCTGGATCAAGTCATCATAAGCCGGGCGGCCGGCGTAGGGACCGTCCTCGCCATAGCCGTACACGCCGCACCAAATGATGCGCGGATTGATCGCCGACACACGCTCGTAGTCCAGCCCGAGCCGTTCGATGGAGGCCGGACGCAGGTTGTGGACAAAGACGTCGGCGCCTTCGATCAGGTGCCGCATCGCGGCCGCGCCCTGCGGCGACTTGAGGTCGAGCGCCACGCTGCGCTTGTTGCGGTTCAGGTGCAGAAACAGCGGACCCATGCCGGGATGGCGTCCGGGGCCGATCCAGCGGGTTGAGTCGCCCTCGGGGGATTCAACCTTGATCACGTCCGCGCCATGGTCGCCAAAAATCTGGGTGGCGTAGGGGCCCATCAGCACCGCGCTGAGGTCAATCACCCGTACGCCGCCAGCGGCCCCGCAAGTGCCGCGTGGTCTTGTTTGTTCGTCATCTGTGTCTCCTCCGGTCAAGTCGGGGCTTCCTCCACGATGCGCTGCCAGGAAAACCCGCTTGACGGTTGTGCATCCTAACGGTATTCTTATATTCAAACAAATGTTCTGATATCAGAACGACCGGGAAGCGTTGACCCAATGAGTAATCCGATAGCCGCCCAACAGGAACGAACGGGTGCTGCACACCGGGTGGAAGGTGTGCCGATGTCGCTTACACGCGTGCTGCAACTGCTGCAGCTGCTGGCCGACCAGCCCCTTGGTATGGCCCTTGCTCCGCTGTGCGTGTCGATGAATGCGCCGAAAACCAGCGTTCTCTCGCTGTTGCGAGGCCTCACTGCGCATGGCTACTTGCAACGCAACGACGCGGTGTATCGATTGGGCCCCAAATCGTTCTCTCTTGGGGCTTCGCTGGTTTCGGCCAGCTCGCTCGACGTCGTGGCCATGCCGTTCCTGCGCGAAGCGGTGGCGAGATCCGGCGAGACGGCATTGATCGCCAAGATAAACCGAGCTGCGGGTCAACTCATCTACAGCGCAATCATCGAGAGCACGCGAACAATTCGATACGCCGTACCGGCCGGAACAACACGACCGCTGTTTGCCTCGTCCGCCGGGCGCGTATTACTCGCGTTCCAGGACGAGGCATGGCGCGCCGAATATCTGCAAAACGCCGACCTGCGCGCAATGACCAAGCGCTCCGTCACTGACCGAAAGCAACTGACGCGCATCATCGAGCAGGTTCGAGAGACCGGCGTGGCCGTCACGATCGGGGAAGTCACACCGGATGTGGCCGGTTTTTCAGCCCCGATCTTCGAGACCGGTGGCCGCGTGAACGCGGCGCTGATCATCGCCGCGCCTATCGAGCGCGGTCGCGCCGCGGCTGCTGACCTTCAGCGCCTGGTGAAGGAACTCGCCGCAAACATTTCGCGCGCTCTCGGCTACCGTCCAGAACCAGACCCGCGTCAATTAGCGCCAAGTCAAGCACTGAAAACAAAGCAGCTCCTGCGCCGATCGCGGCAGCACGCGGCCCCAAAGAACCGAACCACAACTTGACATGGAGACTGTCCCTATGACCAACGAACTTCTCTACGAGGTCAGCGACGGCATCGCCGTCATCACCATCAATCGGCCAGAACGCCGCAATGCACTGAACCGCGCCGTGCGCGAAGGCTTTTTCGATATCTGGCGCCGCTTCGAAGCCGATGCCGAGGCCCAGGTGGCCATCCTCACCGGGGCCGGTGACAATTTCTGCGCTGGCATGGACCTGGTGGAAGCCGCCGACACGCAACTGCGCATCCCGCCCGCAGGCTTCATCGCCGTGCTCGGCGACAACATCGAGGTCACCAAGCCCGTCATCGCCGCCGTGCAGGGCTATGCCTATGCCGGCGGCTGGCTGCTGTCGCAGATGTGCGACCTGTGCGTGGCCGACGAGACCGCCAAATTCGCCATCACCGAGGCCAAGGTCGGGCGCGGCATGCCGTGGGCCGCGCCGGTCATTCACATGTTGCCGCAGCGCATCCTGATGGAAGTGGCGATGACCGGGGACCCGCTGACAGCGCAGCGCGCCTACGAACTCGGCTACATCAACCGCCTGATGCCCAAGGGGCAAGCATTGCAGGGCGCCAAGGAACTTGCGGCCCGGCTCATGGCCAATGCGCCGCTGACGGTGCGAGCGGCCAAGGAAATGGTGCGCCTGTCCACCGAGATGGGCCGCACCGCCGCGCTGCGCGCCTCCAACCGGGCGTTCGATGCCGTCTACCTCAGTGAAGACGCCTTGGAAGGCCCGCAGTCTTTCCGGGAAAAGCGCAAACCGGTCTGGAAGGGGCGCTGAAGTGAGCGTGACCACGACCACAAGACCCGCACCGTCGGCCGCCGTCCACACCGCTGGCATCACGCGGCAACTGGCCGCACGCAGCGCTGCCCTGTGCTACAACGATCTACCGGAGGACGTGCGCTTGCGGGTCCGGCAATGCCTGCTCGACTGGATCGGGGTGACGCTGGCTGGCGCGTGCGAGCCGCTGGTTCACATGCTGGCCGAAGAAGCGCGTGAACAGGGAGGCCACGCCCAAGCCACCGTCGTCGGGCACGCCTTGACGACCTCCAGCCGACAGGCGGCGTTGATCAATGGCTCGGCCTCGCACGCGCTCGATTACGACGACGTCAACATGGCCTGCACCGGCCATCCCTCGGTGGTCCTGATCCCGGCCTTGCTGGCCCTGGCCGAGTCGCGCGGCGCCAGCGGAAGCGACTTCATGACCGCCTTCGCCGCCGGCTATGAAACCATGTGCCAACTGGGGTTGGCGTGCGGCGACGCCCAGTATTCCAACGGCTTTCACACCACGGCCACGCTCGGCACGCTGGGCGCGGCCGCCGCCTGCGCGCGCCTGCTTCAGCTCGACGCCGATGACACCGCGACCGCGCTGGGGATCGCCAGCACCATGGCGGCTGGGCTAAAATCGATGTTCGGCACCATGTGCAAGCCCCTGCATGCCGGGCGCGCCAGTGCCGACGGACTGCAGGCAGCCCAGTTGGCCGCGCGTGGTTTCACCAGCCGTGACGACGCCATGGAATGTCCGCAAGGCTTCGTGGCGACGCACGGCGGCACCGCATCTCTGGAAGCGGCCCTGGCCAATCCGGGCGGCAGTTGGCACCTGCGCCGCAACCTCTTCAAGTTCCACGCCGCCTGCTACGGTACCCACGCCGCCATCGAGGCGGCGCGCCACCTGCGCCTGCAACACGCGCTGCGGCCTGATGACGTGCTTCGGGTGACAGTGCGTGCCAGTGCCGCCAGCGAGGGCGTGTGCAACATCGCCGAGCCGCGCACCGGGCTGGAGGCCAAGTTCAGTCTGCGCCACACGGTGGCGATGGCGCTGGCCGGGGTCGACACCGCCGGACTGGACGCGTTCAGTGACGAGGCCGTGTACGCGCCCGAGGTGGTGGCGCTGCGTGAGCGCGTGCAGGTCTTGCTCGCACCCCAATGCCCGGAGCTCACCCTCAGCGAGGTGGTGATCGAGACCCAGAGCGGCGCCTTGCTGCGCCAGCGCCACGACAGCGGGCGCCCGGCCAGCGACCTGCTGGAGCAGCAGCAGCGCCTCGAGGAAAAGTTTCGCCGACTGGTTAAGTCCGTGCTCACACCTGACGAGAGCGACGAACTGATCGACCTGGTGGCACGGCTCGACGAACTGACCGACCTTTCGCCGCTTGCAGGCATGCTGGCCCGCCAGGCCTGCGTCGGTCCGCACTGACGGCGGCTCATTGAAGCTGGCGAGTCAGCTCACGGGAAAACATGGGTTGTGCAGTGTCCGTCATCGGCCTGTTTCCTCGCTACCGACCGGGGCGCTGCGCCCAATGCGCCCGAGCAGCCGCTGCAACATGCCAATCGTCTCGCCGCGCTCACGCTGCTGAGGATGGTGGCCGATTCCAGGCAGCGCCATCACTTCAAGCGGCATCAGGCCGTGGCGAAACAAGGAAATCGCGCTGGGCCGCCAGCCATATTCATCGTTATTACCGAACAACACGGAGACCGGACAACGCACTGCGGCAACCTCGGCGCTCATGTCCCATTGCAGCGCCTGCGGGCTGGCCCAGGGCTCGTACCAGCCCCAGAACATCGCGTCGGTGCTGTCGCCATGGTGGCGCTTGAGCTTGTCGCGTAACCCCTCGTTTTCGAAGGCACGGCGCGCGCCGGCCATGGCATCGACCATGAACTGATCGATGGCGATGGTCGGCGAGCAGGCGAGCACGCCACACACAAGCTCGGGAGGCGCCGCCGCAGCCAACACCGACATCGCACCACCATCGCTGTGACCGAACATCAGGGCCCGGCGAATGTCGAAGTGCCGCAGCACCTCGCCGAGCACCAGCCCGGCTTCTTCGCGCCGGTAGCTCGGATCGCGCCCACCGGCCAGACGGTCGGAGCGTCCATAGCCATGGCGGTCGTAGGCCAGCACGAGCCAGCCACTGGCCTCGGCCAGCGCTTGCGGCAGATCCTTCCAGGTGGTGATGCAGTCCAACCCACCGTGCATCATCACGATGGTCGGCTGCCCGTTGCCCACATCACCCCAGGTGGTGGCGGCCAGCCGATGGCCTCCCGCAAACAGTTCGTGTTCTTTCATCATGTCAATCTGTCTCCTGGTTGCGCCTTGCAGGTGATCGGCGCTGCCTACAGTTCAGCCTGTCGGGCCAGCAGTTGGCGCGCGATGGTGCGTCGCTGATTTCGCCAGTGCCGTCGGGGATGCGCATCACGCGGGCGAAGCGGTAGCCCTCTTCCAGGCGCAGTTCGTTGGTCAGGCCCATGCCGCCGTGGATCTGGATGCTGCGGTCCATCACTCGCCCCAGCATCTCCGTCGAAAATGCCTTGACCATGCTGACCTGCGCGGTGGCGGCGCGGCCGCTGTCCACCCGCCAGGCACAGTTCTGGATCATGGTCTTGGCGGCGTAGATGTCCATCGCGCTGTCGGCCAGCATGAGTTGGATGGCCTGGTGCTCGGCAATGGGCACGCCAAAGGTTTTGCGCACCTTGGCATATTCCACCGCCTGGTCCAGCCCCCAGCGGGCCAAGCCCAGGCAGGATGCCGCCATGCCCATGCGCCCGGCGTTGACGCCGTCCATCGCCGCCGTCAGGCCGCGCCCGACATCGCCGAGCCGGTGGTCGTCGCGCACCCGCACGCCGTCGAGCACGATGACGCCGGTATCGCCGCCCAGGTGGCCCATGGTGTTAATGATGCGCGGCACGGAAAACCCGGACGCGCGCGTGTCAACGAAAAAACCGGTAACGCCGCCCTTGTGGCGCGCAGCGGCTTCGGGATCGGTCAGCGCGAACACCATGGCGTAGTCAGCGTAGGGCGAGTTCGTGATCCACTGCTTGGTGCCGGTGAGCACCCATTCGTCACCGTCGCGCACGGCGCGGGTTTTCATGCCGAATACATCGGAGCCGGCATCGGGCTCGCTCAGACCAAAGCACAGGGTCTTGTCGCCGCTGGCGATGCCGTCGCAATATTTCTCGAAGATGTCCGGCTTCAGGTGCCGCAGCACCGGCGACAGACCGTTGGTGAAGGGCGACGGCAGCACCACCGTCTGCCCCAACGGCTGGGCCGGACCGACGCGGTGGTTGAGCACCTCCTGCACATGGGCCATGACCTGCGCGCCCTGCCCGCCGCCGCCCAGTGTTTCGTCGCCGAACAGGGTGTAGAAACCAAGTTCGGCCGAGCGCTTGCGCACCTGCTGGCGCAGCGCCAGCACCTCGGGCACATAGCGACCGCTGGCATCGAACAAGGTGCGTTCGCTGCCCAGCAGGTCGTGGTGGCGCATTTGCAGCGGCAGCACTTCGCGCTCGACAAAGCGCAGCACGGCCTCGGCAATCGCTACGGTATCGGGATCGATGGTGAAGTCCATTCGGGAAACCTCGGCGCTACAACAGCCGGAACTTCGGCAGCGTGACCTCGTCGGTCACGTCGTCGTACTGCACCGTCACGCGCTGGTCGATGCGCACCGCCTCCACATCGTCGGTGACGATGTTGGTCATCATACGCACGCCTTCGTCGAGGTCGATCACCGCCACCACGTAGGGGGTGTCGGCCTTGAAGGCCGGGCCGGCCGGCCGGCGCGCGATGGTGAAGCTGTAGATGGTGCCGGTGCCGCAGGCATCGACCCTTCGACGGCGTCGGAATGGCAGTGCGGGCACAGGACGCGCGGATAGAAATGGTGCTTTCCGCAGTCGTGGCAGCGCTTGAGTGTCAGGCGATGCTGCTTGAGGGCATCCCAGTAGGGGCGGCTTTCGCCATCGATGACGGGCAGGGGTTTGTCGTACATGGTGTTCACTGGGTGGAGAGAATGCAAGTGGCCCCGCTGGAGAGCGTGCCGCCGGTGCCGTGGACCAGCGCGGTCACGGCGTCCTGAATCTGGCGCGGCCCGCATTCACCGCGCAATTGGCGCACCGCCTCGATCAACAGGAAGATGCCATACATGCCGGGGTGCGCGTAGGACAGACCGCCGCCGTTGGTGTTGAGCGGAAACGCCCCACCCGGTGCGGTGCGCTGGTTGGCGACGAAGGCGCCGCCCTCGCCACGCTTGCAAAAGCCCAGCGCTTCGAGCGTCAGCAGAACGGTGATGGTGAACGAATCATAGACCTCGACCACGTCGATGGCGTCGTGCCGAATGCCCGCCATGGCAAAGGCTTCGCGACCGGCCACTTCGGCGGCCGTCAGGCGCGCGAGGTCGGGCATGGCGGCGATGGTCCAGTGGGTGTGTGATTCGCCGTAACCGCGCACGTACACCGGCTTGCGACCGAGCGCCTTGGCGTGCTCTGCCGTGGTCATGACCACCGCGCCACCCCCGTCGGTGACCAGACAAATATCGAGCAGGTGCAGCGGGTCGGAGATCATCGGGCTTTTGAGCACATCGTCGATCGACAGCGGGCCGCGCATCGTCGCGGCCGGATTGAGCGCCGCCCACTTGCGCGTGGACACCGCGATCTCGGCCAGGTGCTCGGAGGTGGTGCCGTATTCGTGCATGTGGCGCTTCGCCGCCATCGCATAGCCGCCCACCGGCGTGGGCATGCCCCAAGGCGTCTCGTACTGCATGGTCAGCACCGCCGGACGCCCGGCGAGGTTGCGGCTCATCTCGCTCTTCTGCAGGCTACCGCAGCGGCCAGCCTCGATGGCGGTGGCGGCATGCGCCACGTGCGCCTCGAAGGCCGAGCCGCCGATGTTTGTGCCGTCGACGAAGCGCGGCGTAATCCCCAAATACTCCGACAGCGTTACGGTCGGCAACTGGCCCGGACCGGGCACCCCCCAGAGGCCAGCGGTCAGCAAACCATCGACTTCGCGCATGGCGATGCCGGCGTCCCTGAGAGCGTCGCGGGCGACCAGCGCCTGGGCCTGCAGGACCGACATGGGCGCAAGGACCTTGCCGTCCTTCAGCGGCAGGTCGGCAACGCCGACGATCACAGCTTCTCGTTTTGTCATATTTAGAAATCTCCTGGAGTTGAATATCCCGGGCCCGTGCGGTCTGTACTAACCACGGGCCCGGGTTGAGTCAATCGGTCTTGTTTTCATTGCGGCATGGTCAAAACTGCGAAACTCGCGCCGGCCTTGGCTTGTTGAACCCGCTTGGGGCTCAGTTGAGGCCCGATCATGTTGTCTAGTCGTTGTATGGAAATGGAAGGAACTTGGCCGTGCCGGATGGCTTGCGACCGGGTCTGGGATCAGCGTGCGCCCCTGTCGCGCCCGCGAACTTGGACCATCAGGGTCACCGGGTACCGACCTCCTTGGGCAGAAAAGTAATGGTTTCAGTGAAGTCAACAATAGTCTCGCCACGCTGATTGATAACCAAGTGTTGCAACTCCATCAGGGTATAGCCGCGCGAGGTCGTGGGGAGCAGTCGGGCCTCCCCTTCGACATGAATGGTGTCGCCCGGAAACAGCGCACCGCGCAGGCGCGCCTGTACGCCAGTCATACCGCCGAACGGGCCAACCTCGCGCCCTTCTAGTGTCCTGTCCCGCTGATACGTGAGCAAAGTCGATGCAACTTTTCGAGGATCGAGTCGGCGGTGGCAGTCCAACGAAACGGCTTGGCGTTGGCATTGTGGTGTGTGACGAAATGGTCAATGCGCTGCACAAGTTGTTTGACACTTGTGAACGATCCGCGCCGGATCGCCTTGTCGGTGATCAAGGCAAAGAATCGCTCGACCTGATTCAACCAGGAGCTGTAGGTCGGGATGAAGTGCATGTGCCAGCGCGCCCGGGTGGCCAGCCAAGCCTTGATCTTTGGATGACTGTGCGTGGCGTAGTTATCCACGATGCAATGGATGTCGAGCTCGGGCGGCACGGCCTTGTCGATCTCGCGCAGAAACGACAGGAACTCCTGATGCCGATGGCGCGGCTTGCAACTGGCCAGCACTGCGCCATTGAGTACGTTCAACGCCGCAAACAGCGTTGTGGTGCCATGGCGCTTGTAGTCGTGAGTGACGCCTTGGGCATAGCCAAAGCCCATGGGCAGCATCGGCTGCGTGCGCTCCAGCGCCTGGCATTGGCTTTTCTCGTCCACGCAGATGACCAAGGCGTTGTCCGGGGGGCTCAGGTACAGCCCCACCACGTCGCGCAGCTTCTCCACGAAGAACGGATCATTGGACAGCTTGAAGCCTTCGGTGCGATGCGGCTGCAGGCCAAAGAGCTGGAAGTAGCGCTGCACGCTGGTCTTGGAGATGCCCGTCTCTGCGGCCACGCCGCGCACGCTCCAGTGCGTCGAGCCATTTGCCGGCTTGGTGTGCAGGGTCGTGTTAATCAACTGCGCGATCCGCTCATCGTCGATGGTGCGCGGCGCGCCCGGGCGAACGTCGTCGTACAGACCGGCGATGCGTCGCTCGATGAAACGCGAGCGCCACTTGCCCACTGTGGCTTTGGTCAGCCTCAGCCGCTCAGCGATCGAACTGTTGGCCTCACCGTCGGCGCTGCTCAGAACAATGCGTGCACGACCGCTCAACGCCGCCGGCAACGAGCGGCTGCGCGCGAACGACTGCAACTGCGATCGCTCCTCGTCACTCAACACCAATTCAGACTTCGGTCTGCCTGTTCTCATCGCGGTATCTCCGTTCCAAAGATACCGCACTGGCATGCAAGACTAATGCCAGTTATTTGCGGGACAGAACACTAGCACCTGCTTGATGATGCCGGACACATAGGTCGCCAGCAGCCCCATACCGAGCGAAATGACCATCGGGCCGGGCGCAAAACGGCTGCGATGCGATCCGGTCATGTTCTCTCGGATGTACTCCATGTCGATAAAAAATGGTTCATGCAAGCCGACCACATTGACGAAGGTGACGATGTCGGTTTCGGTGATGGTGCGTCGGTGCGTCTTGAAATGATGCGGCTTGGCGCTGTCGGTCAGGTTGGCCATTTTGAAGTCCGGTGATTGATGGGAGGTGATGGATGAAAGTGGTTCTCTGCGGGCAATCCCTTCATCGGCCTGGCCCGCTGTTTTGACACAATCAGGTTTTTATGTCGCCTAGCTGTGAAGTGTCAACAGGTTCTTTCGAGGAATCGAGAGACGAGCCATAGGTGAGACGAGGTTGATCCCGTGATGAGGGCGATGCCAGTTGTAGAAGTGATTCCACAGTGGCAAGGCGGCGCGGCGTTGATCGGAGTTTTCGTAGGTGCGCCCATATGCCCACTCGCGCAGTGCTGACTGGATGAATCTCTCGGCCTTGCCGTTGGTCTGTGGCCGGTAGGCGCGTGTGAACTTCTGGGTGATGCCCAGCTCCAGGCAAGCCTCACTGAACAGCGCGGAATGGAAGGACATGCCGTTGTCGGTCAGCACGCGCTGGATGGGCACACCCAAGCGTGCAAAGTAGGCTGCGGCCGCTCGCACGAACGCCTGGGCGCTGTGCCTGCTTTCATCGGGGTGCACCTGCGTGAAGGCGATGCGAGTATGGTCATCCACGGCGACGAACACGTACTCCCAGCCGATGCTTTGTCGGGCGCGCTGGGTGCGATCTCCGGTGATACGGTGGCCCACCTTGTCGAAGCGCCCGGAGCCTGTCCTGATTTCTGTGTTTGAGGCATAACTATGACCAACAGGATCATTTATGCCAAGCAGAACGAAGATGAAGAACGCAGCCATTGCCGCCCGGAGCGCGGCGCTGCCCAAGATTCCCGATGAACTGATCGACCAGTTCGTCACCGGGCCGATGACCGGGGAGGCGGTGAACGCGGCCTCCATGGCCTTCAAGAAGGCCCTTATCGAGCGCGCCATGGGCGCGGAGCTGGGCCACCACCTGGGCTACCCCGCCGGCGCTGCCAAGCCCGAGGCGGGGAGCAACCAACGCAATGGCAAGAGCGCCAAGACCGTGCAGACCGGCGAAGGCCCGGTGCGCATCGAAGTGCCGCGCGACCGCGACGGCAGCTTCGAGCCGATTCTGATCCCCAAGCATGAGCGGCGCTTCACCGGCTTTGACGATTCGATCATCGCCCTGTATGCGCGCGGCATGACCATGCGCGAGATCCAGGGGTTCCTGCGCGAGACCTACGCCACGGACGTCTCGGCCGAATTCATCAGCAGCGTCACCGAAGCTGTGATGGCCGAAGTCACCACTTGGCAGGCCCGACCGCTCGAACCGATGTATCCGGTGTGTTCTTCGACGCACTGCGCGTGAAGATCAAGGAAGACGCGGTGGTGCGCAACAAGGCCATCTACCTGGCTCTGGGCGTGTTGCCCGACGGCAGCCGCGACATCCTGGGCCTGTGGATCGAGGGCACCGAGGGCGCCAAGTTCTGGATGAAGGTGTTCAACGACCTGAAGACCCGCGGCGTCAATGACATCCTGATCGCCGTCACCGACGGCCTGAAGGGCATGCCCGAAGCGCTGGGCGCGGTATTCCCGGCAACGACGCTGCAAACGTGCATCGTGCACCTGATCCGCAACAGCTTGGACTACGCCAGCTGGAAGGACCGCAAGACGCTGGCCGCGGCCATCAAGCCGATCTACACGGCGGCCAATGCGGACGCGGCACTGGCGGAACTTGATGCTTTCGAGCAAGGGCCGTGGGGCCAGAAGTTCCCTACGGTGGTGGCCTCCTGGCGCCGGGCCTGGAGCCATGTGATTCCGTTCTTCGCGTTCCCGCCGCAGATCCGGCGGGTGATCTACACGACCAACGCCATCGAGAGCATCAACGCGAGGCTGCGTAAGATCATCAAGTCAAGAGGCCACTTCCCCAGCGACGATGCGGCCAGCAAGCTGATCTGGCTGGCCTTGAGAAACATCACGGCCGAATGGGGCCGAGCGGCCCACAACTGGAAGGAAGCCATGAATCAGTTTGCGATCCTCTTCGAAGATCGTTTCGCAAAGACAGCAGCTTAAGATGTACGACCGACTTGACCACCGCGTCGTGCGTTCGTCGCAAGCGACGCCCGCCGCCGTGGACAAGTCTCAGCGCCTCGAACACGAAAATTCAGACAGCCCCAGCGCCCGAGCTTCTTGATGTCAATGTGCAGCAGCTCGCCCGGCTCGTCGCGTTCATAGCGTTGCACCGGCTCTTGTGGCCCCAGATCGCTCAAGCGCGACAGTCCGGCTCGGCGCAGCACCCGGCTGACGGTCGCCTTGGACACTCCCATGTAGGAGGCAATGCGAGCCTGCAGCATCAGCTTTCTGCGCAGCTCCACGATGGCCAGCGCCACGTGCGGCTCGATGGCACGCGGTGACTTCTCAGGGCGCGAGGATTTGTCCAGCAGTCCAGCGGCGCCGTCGGCCAGGTAGCGACCCAGCCACTTGCGCGCGGTCACGGCACTGACCCCGTGTTTGCAGGCCGCATCTGATGCGTTCAGGCCACGCTCGGCCATGTCTTGAACCATCTCCAAGGCGACGCAGGTAGGTCAATCGGGCATTCTTATGGGTGTTCATCCGGTTTGGCAGTTTGAGTTGACGGGGGGTTTGGTGATTCCCAGTCTCTCAAAACCTCTCCGGGTGAACACCCGCAACAACCTATTGAACCTTCACACCTAGGGCAGGAGAACAACGGATGAACCCAGCACCTTTGCCTGGCGGTCAACTTCAGGGCCAGATCGCCCTCGTCACCGGTGCCACGGCCGTCATCGGTCGTGCCATTGCGCTGGAGTTGGCGCGGCGCGGCGCGCTCGGGATCGTCAACGGCCGCAATCCCGAAGCCGGACAGGCGGTGACCAACGAAATCGCGGCGAACGGGGATAGCGCCACGTTTGAACAAGCCGACCTGACCAGTAGCGACGCGGTTCGTGCCATGGTGGATCGAGTTGCCGGGCGCCACGGTCGCCTTGACATCCTGGTGGCCAGCGGCGCAGGTGCCAGTGCGGATTCGCCGTCCTTTCGCCTTTTCAAGGAAATGAGCGACGGCGACTTCGACAACTACATCCGCGCCCACTGGCTCACCCGCGCGTTTGCGATCCAGGCGGCCGCCCGCGTCATGGCACTGCACGGCCGCGGCAAGATCGTCGCTGTGGGTACCGACGCGGGCCGCGTGGCCACGGTCGGCGAATCCTTTATTGGCGGCGCCACAGGCGGCATGATGCAAATGTGCCGCGTGCTGGCACCGTGAGCTGGGGCGCGACGGCATTCGCGTCAACTCGGTGGCGATGGGCTACATCTGGGATGCCGAGCCGCGCTGGAGTCCGGGCTCGCCAGCGCTCGAAGGCGGCCATGGCACGGGCATGATCGAGAACCTGCGCAAGCGCATGCTGTTTCCAGTACATTGCCAGGACATCGCCAACGCGTCGGCGTTCTTTGCCGGACCGGAGTCCGATGCCATCACCGGCCAGACGCTCAGCGTCAATGGCGGTTTGAGCACACCGGGCTGACATGGCCATCAGGCCCCGCCGTACGCGGCCTTGACGGCCGCGCGGTCAATGCTATCGGCACTACCCAAGGGGAGTGCCGATACAAACACCACATGCTTGGGTTTCTTGTAGCGTGCGATGCGACCGCCCACGAACTCGATCAGGTCCTCGGCACTCAATGTGTGTCCCGCCTTCAGCACGCAGACGGCCTTTACCGCCTCGCCCCATTGAACGTCCGGCACACCGATGACCACTACCTGCGCCAGCGCCGGGTGCTCCAGAATGGCGCGCTCGACTTCAGCCGGATAGACGTTCTCGCCGCCCGGCTTGATCAACTCCTTGGCCGGTGAACGCCCGCTGTACCAGAGGTAGCCCTCGGCATCGATGCGCCCCATGTCACCGGTGTGGTGCCAGCCATTGCGGAACGTGAAGGCGTTGTCTGCTTCGCAGCGCCAGTAGCCCTGGAATACCATCGGCCCGCGCACCACGATCTCGCCGGTGGCGCCGACGGGCAGCGGGAGGTCCAGTTCGTCCACCACCGCGACCGTGTTCAGCGCGGTGGGACGCCCGGCGCTACCGGGGCGCTCGTCAAAGGGCGCCAGACTGACCGAGCCCGATGTCTCGGTCTGGCCGTAGCCACTCCAGAAGGTCGCCTGGGGACAACTCGTGCGCAATCGCGCGATGGTCTCGGGCACATCGATCCCGAAAACCACACGCAGCGTGGCCAATGCCGAACCCTGGGCTGCGGCGGCGTCCAGCAGTGCGCCCAGCATCGGTGGGAAAGTGCCGATCAGACTACCCCCGTCTTCGTCGATACATTTGACCAAGCTCGCGGGATCAAACCGCGTCAGCAGCAGCGTCGCCCCACCCGCCTGCTGCGTGGCCAGCAGGAGGCCGATGGCGGCCAAGTGAAACAGCGGCAAGACCCCCAGATTGACGTCCGCCGCGGTCAGGTGCCAGGCCAGTTGCGTCTGCAGGCTGGCAACGATCAATCCCCCCTGCGAGAGCAGGGCACCGCGCGGTCGGCCACCGACGGCAGCGGTGTGGATGATGACAAAGCCGCAGTCGTCGACCACCTCTGGCAGGTCCACCGGATTATCTTGCTCCCGATACAGCTCGCTGACCGATTGCCACGGAGCCAGCGCCGCCCCCAGCAAATAGCCCAGCGTTCCAGCCATGCCCTCTTGAGGCACCAGCGCCCTGAATTCGTCAGCCACGATCAGCACCTTGGGTGCCACATCCTGAATAACATAGGCCACCTCCTCAGTCGACAGTCGCCAATTGATCGGTACCACGATCGCGCCCAGACGCGCCGCTGCACCGAACAGATCCAGGTACTCCAGACCATTTAGGGCGAGAATGGCAACCCGCTCACCCACACACACGCCCGCAGCAGACAGACCGGCCGCCAGCCTTGCAGTACGCTCGGCGTACTGAGCGTGCGTCACCCGTTGATCGCCGAACATAAAGGCGGTTTTAGAACCGTACAAGCGTGCGTTTCGGTTGATGACATCATGCAGCGTAAAAGAGCGCAAACTCATTTCATGCTCCCTCGTTCGGTTGCGACTCGCGGGGACAGCGTCGGCGGCATCACTTCGTGAAGGAAGGTCGCCACGCTGGCGGTGAAGGCATCGTTGGCGTCACCGGCAATCATGTGGCCAGCGCCCTCCAATTCGACGAAACGCGCGCGCGGCAGGGTTTGCACCAGAGCGCGCGCATCTTCTTCGCTGATCACGTCGCTGCGCTGGCCGCGCAGCAGCAAGGTGGGCGCCTGCAGGCCGCGCAAGGCGCGCTCGTAGCCGTCCGCGTCGCGTCGGTGGGTGTGATTGGCCTCGCTCATCAGCTGCGGGTCCCAATGCCAGACCCAGCGGCCTTTCGCATTGAGGCGCAGGTTTTTCGTCAAGCCCTCGACTGATCCTTCCATCGCCCGGCCACGGTAGGCAGCGATGTGTTGTGCGGCTTCTTCAAGCGAAGCAAAGCCATCGGGCTGCGCCCGCATGAAGCCGACGATGCGCTCGACGCCGGCTTCTTCCGTGCGCGGCGCAATGTCCACCAGCACCAGCGCGTTGATCGGCGGCGCATCAGCGCGACCCACGGCGGCCATGCTGATCAAACCACCGAGCGAGGCTCCAACTACCGCCAACGGCGTCCCCAGTTCGCGCCAGATGCGGCACATGGTGGCGGCGAGTACCTCGATCCGGTAATCGCCATCAGCGGCCCAGGCACTGTCACCGTGCCCCGGCAGATCCAGGGCAACAGTGTTCCAGCCTGCGTCACCCAAGACCTGCGCTGCATTACCCCAGGCATGTCGTGTCTGGCCACCGCCATGCAGCAGCAGCACCGTGGGTGCGCCGACCGGTCCATAAACGTCAGCCATCAGGGGCCCACCGGCGAAACCGGAGAATTCTCGACGCGCCGTCACGATGTCGGCCCCATCTCCTGCGCGAACTCGCTGCCGCCCGGAACCTTACCCCAGTCTGCGAGGGTCTTGTAGTGCTCGCTCAACGTGGAAAGCATTTCCTCGCGTGGCAGATCGGCGTAGACACCACGGTCACGCAAGTACTCCATGTGACGACGGCCGCTGACATCAAATTCATGGAAGAGCGAATCAGCGTTGCCGTCAAACTCAAGCGGCCGGATACCGGCTTTCTCGCACAGGGAGCGGTTGAAGGCGGGCGTAGCCTTGAGCCACCGCCCGTCAATCCACAGCTCTGTGTAGCCGTGAAAGAAAAAAATGTCGGTACCCATCATCTCGTAGAGCCGCTTGCTGGTCAGGTGGTTGCGAACGTCGGCATAACCCAGCCGCGACGGTATGCCCAAGGCGCGGGCCACCGCCGCCAGTAGCAGCGCCTTGGGTATGCAGAAGCCACGGCCCGCCTCGATCACATGGCTGGCCTTGAGACGATCGATGCTGGTATCGAAATAGTAGGGGTCGTAAATAAACTGGTCGCGCACAGCGTAATAAAGCTTGACCGCAATCTCGCGCGGCATCATCGCGGGGTCGGCCACCTGGCGCGCGAACGCAATCACCGCCGGGTGATCGCTGTCCACGTAGCGACCGGGCACGAGGTAGCTCGACAGGTCGTTCAAATCAGAGCTTGGCATGGGTGTGTTCATATCGTCGATCCTCCATTCACTTCCTCGCGCAGGCACTTCGGCGCCTGCGACAGCGCAAAGCCGTTGAAGGGCTTGGAGCGTTCATGCAGTATCAACTTCCATGTGGGCCTGGCATTGGGCACGCCACCATCTACCCGAATGCAGGAACCCGTAATGAAAGCCGCCGCCTCGCACAGCAAGAACACAATCGCCGCCGACACCTCGGACTCTGTGCCGTAGCGCTGTAGCGGCACCTTGGTCTTCAGGCTGCGCAGCTCGATCTGCATCTCGGCGCTATAGGTATCGAAGCCACTGCTGGCCACCCACCCCGGTGCCACAGCGTTGACACGTACCCCGGCGTGTGCCCATTCGCAGGCCGCCGTCTCGGTGAAAGACAGCATGCCCGCGCGCGCCGCGCCGCTGTGCGCCATGGTCGGCATGCCACCCCAGATGTCGGCGATGATGTTGACTATGGCGCCACCGTGAGACTCCATGGACTGGTTGAAAGCTTCGCGCGCCACCAGGAAACCACCGGTGAGGTTGCTGCGCACCACCGTCTCCCAGCCCTTCAGGCTGATGTCCTTGGCCGGCTGCGGATACTGGCCGCCAGCGTTGTTGACCAGGCCATCGATCCTGCCGTGCCGTGCGACCACATCGGCGATCATGGCCTTGACGCCCGGCTCGTCGCGGATATCACAGGCATGGATGCTGGCCTTGCCGCCGGCTTGCGTGATTTCAGTTTGCACCGCTTCCAGTCTCTCAACGCGGCGCCCAGCCAGCGCCACGCTGGCACCGAGATTGGCCAGCTCGTGCGCGGTGCAACGGCCAATGCCGCTGCCCCCGCCGGTGACGACGACAGTCTGACCGGAAAACAAACCCGGACGAAACACGGATTGATACACAGATTGACTCATGGACTTTTCTCTTAAGAGTGATTCATGCACCGAGCAGGAAGTTGCAATGACCGAGTGCGATGGGCTTGTCTGGACTTGACTGCCAAGCCTCGATGCGCACGTTGACCACCCGCCGCCCCTGTTTTACCATCACGACGTTGGCATAGGTATCCTGGGGCAACCCGGTGCGCAGGTAGTCGATGTTGAAATCGATCGTCTTGGGCAGGCTCTGGGTTTCCGTCTGCAAAAGCAGATAAAACAGGCCGGCGCACTCCAGAAAGCCGCCGGTGGCACCGCCGTGCAGGGCGGGCAGGACCGGGTTACCGATCAGCTTCTGGTCGAAAGGCAGGATGCAGGTGAACGCGTCACCTTTGACATCAATGCGCAGATTCAGGAAGCGGGCGAACGGAATGCACTCGACGAGCGGCGCCCAGTCGTTGGATGCCCTGCAACGGGTCAAGATTTCGGCAAACTTCATCGTGGAACCTCCTCGTTACGGATCACCGTGCGCCCGCCAGTGAACATGTAGATGCCCACCGCGGTGGCGATGGGGTCATCCGGTGACTCGTGATAGGCGCAGCCGCGGACAAAAGCGAGCTCCGAAGTCAGCTTGTAGCAAACCGCACCGCCCAGCACAGCTTTGTCGGGGGTGGCCGGCTTGAGGTAGTCAATGCGCAGATCCAGCGTAGCCATCGGCCGTATCTGGGGCATCTTTACAAAGATCGAGAACCCGAAGGCGGCATCAAGCAAGGCTGTGATGACGCCGCCGTGGAGCACTCGCGTGTTCGGGTCGCCAACCAGACCATCCTTGTAGTCCACCTTCAACACGCACCAGTCCGGCCGCACCGAATGCGGCAGCAGCCCGAGTTCCCGGTTATACGGGGAGACATGCGCAAACTTCTGCCAGCGCTGGGCGAACTCCTCTTCAGAATTCATCGTTTCTGCCATTAAAAACCTCCTTAAATTAAAATTTGAACCATCGGCTCCGTCGACCCTTGAACGGGCGACCAGCGCACCACACCGGTATCGACGCGAGACGTCACGTGACCGTCCGCTTCGAGCCACAGAAGATGCGCCAGCGTCTCGCCCATGGCCAGGAAACCGTGCAGTGTCTCGGACTGCTTGCCGTAGTTCGCTTCACCGAGATCCGCAGCACTCATGCCTTCGCGCAAGCCGGCTTTGAAACGCCGCAGTGCCCGCTGATGGTGGGCAGCCAGCCCATGCGCGCGCTTTTCGCCCGCGTGGTAGACACGGTGGTGAGCCGGCAACACATGCTCTATGGGCAGGCCTGCAATCACCCGCAAGCTGTCGATATAGCGCGGCAGCGGGTTGGTCTCACCGTACGGCCAGACCCCCACATTGGGCGTGATGCGCTCGAGCAACTGGTCCCCAGTGAGTAATAGCTTAAAGTCTGGCTCATACAAGCAGATTTGTGCAATGCTGTGGCCACCCAGCACCAGCACGTCAAAACGGTAATCGCCAATCTCCAGACACTGCCCGTCTTCAAGGCTGGTGCTGGGCGGGGGTTCGTCGCAAGCCAGATTTTCCTGCAGCACGCCGCTGACGATCTCGTGCGCATCACTCGGCGACAAGCCGTGACGGCACATGAACTCCACGCAATGGCGGCGACCCGCTTCATCGGGAACAGACGTAGCGCGCGCCACCTCGCGCTCCTCCGGACGCATCAGGATCGGCGCCCCGGTGACCTGAGCCAACCATGCTGCCAAACCGAGATGGTCGGGGTGATGGTGAGACACGATGATGCGTGTCAACCCTGCCGCCAGCGGACCGGCCAATGCGCGCAGCCACAGAGCACGCGCCGCTTCGCAATCAGCGCCGGTGTCGAACAGACACCATCCCTCACCATCGCGAATCAGATAGATATTGACATGATCAATGCCGTAGTCCACCGGCAGCGTGAACATCAGAATACCGGGCAATACTTCCTTCAGCGGCAGCTCGGCCAACAAGTCGATGATCGGGGCGGAGGGCGAGGTGTTCATGTTCACAACCGTTTCGCCACTTCTTCGAGCATCACTTCGGTGGCGCCGCCGCCGATGGACTGGACGCGGGCGTCGCGCACCATGCGCTCGATCGGTGTCTCGCGCATGTAGCCAGCGCCGCCGTGGAACTGCTGGCAGTCATAGACCACGTCGTTGAGCAGCTCGCCGCACAGCGCCTTGACCATCGACACTTCCTTGACGCACTCGCGCCCCTGCGCATCGAGCCAGGCGGCGTGGTAAACGAGCTGACGGGCCGCCTCGACCTGCGCTGCCCGCATGGCCAGGCGCTGGCGGATCGCCTGCTTGTCCCATAGCGTGGCGCTGAAGGCCTTGCGCTCGCGCACATAGGCCAGCGTCAACTCGATCGCGCGCGCGGCTTCGCCCATCATCTGCGCACCCAGCACCATTCGCTCGTTCTGGAAATTGCGCATGATCTGGTAGAAGCCCTTGTTCTCGCTGCCCAGCAGGTTGGCCGCCGGGATGCGGCAGTCCTCGAACACCAGTTCGGCGGTATCGCTGCACAGCCAGCCGCTTTTCTTCAGCGTGCGCCCGACTCGAAGGCCCAGCGTACCCTTCTCGACGATGAAGATCGAAATGCCGCGCGAGCCTTTGGCGGTCGGGTCGGTCTTGGCGGCGACGAAATACACATCGCCATGCACGCCGTTGGTGATGAACATCTTGCTGCCATTGATAACCCAGTGGTCACCATCGCGCACGGCGCGGGTGCGGATGCCAGCCACGTCGGAGCCGGCATCGGGCTCGGTGACCGCCACGGCGCAGATCTTCTCGCCGCCGATGATGGCAGGCAGGTAGCGCGCGAGCTGCTCTGGCGTGCCAAAGTTGGCCAGGTGCGGCGAGGCCATGTCGGTGTGCACCATCACCGTCACGGCAAAGCCGCCGTACGTGGAGCGGCCGAGTTCCTCGGCCAGGATCGCGCTGTACACCGTGTCGAGCTTGGAGCCGCCGTATTGCTCGCCATAGCGCACGCCCAGGTAACCCAGCTCACCCATTTTGCGCAGCACCGCGCGCGGCACCATGCCCTGCTCTTCCCATTGCGCAGCCTGTGGCACCACCTCCTGCTCGACAAAGCGGCGCAGGTTGTCGCGGAACTGCCGGTGTTGCTCGTCAAAATAAATCGGCTCGTTCATTGCTTTTCCTCAGATTCCATTGCTTCCATGATCACCAACACATCGCCACCGCGCACCGCGTCACCGACGCGGCAGCGCAACTCGCTGACCCGTCCCGGCGTGGGCGCGCTGAGCGTGTGCACCATTTTCATCGCCTCCATCTGCACCAGGGTGTCGCCTGCATTCACGGTCATGCCTACACTGGCCTGCACCTGCGTCACCAGGCCGGGCATGGGCGCGAGCAGGCGATTGCCACCCCGTTCATCGGCACCCGCCGCGCCCTTGAACGCGCGCTGCCAGCGGTCGAGCCGGCGCCAGGCCCACGTGCCGCCCGGGCCAGACAGCCACACGCGTTCGCCCTGCGTAGCGTGCTGTTCCACCGCCACCGTGAAGCGAACCGTCAGGCCGTCGCGCTGCAACTCCAGGGTGTCGCCGACCAGCGTCGCCCCCAGGTTCAGCTCCAGATCGTCGACGCGCACGCGCCAGCCTTCGCCCAACGGCGACACGCTGGCCTCATGCACACGGCGGTGCACGTCTTCGAGCAGCACCTGCGTGCTGCCGGCGCCACTCCCAGCGCCGACCACGCGCCAGGCCCCGAGCGACTGCCAGGCCCCAAGCGACTTCTGCCCGGCCGCCGCCTGCTTGGCCAGCACGCCGTGCAAGGCGGCAGCGGCGATGGCCAGCCCATCGTCCGCGCGCGGCTGCCAGCCTGTGGGAAAGGCGCGTTCGATGTAGTGTGTGGTGAGTACTTGCGCGAAGTGGTCGTGGCGCAGCAGATCGGCCAGAAAACCAAGGTTGCTGTGCACGCCGAGCAGGACCGTGTCGTCCAATGCCGTGGCGAGCCGCCGCGCGGCAGTCGGCCGGTCGTCGGCATGGGCAATCACCTTGGCCAGCATGGAGTCGTAATAGGGCGTGACCCGGCTGCCGATGCGCACGCCGCTGTCGACCCGAACACCCTCGCCGCGCGGCTCGCGGTAACCAATCAGGGTGCCTATCTCGGGCGCGAAACCGGCCGCCGGATTCTCCGCGCAAACGCGCACCTCGATAGCGCAGCCGCGCTGGGACAGCTCCGGCTGGCCGAAGCCGAGCGGCTCACCGGCGGCCACCCGCAGTTGCCATTCGACCAGATCGATGCCGACCGTCAACTCGGTCACCGGGTGCTCGACCTGCAGCCGGGTGTTCATTTCCAGAAAAAAGGTGTCCCCGCTACGGCTGTCATGAATGAACTCGATGGTGCCGGTGCTGTCGTAGCCGATGGCACGCCCCATCGTCAGCGCGTGCGCGAACAGGGCCTCGCGCACGGCCAGCGACAAGTGCGGCGCGGGCGCTTCCTCAATCACTTTCTGATGGTTGCGTTGGATCGAACATTCGCGCTCGAACAGATTCACCAGATGCCCGTGCCGGTCGCCCAGCAACTGCACTTCGAGGTGGCGCGGCTCGTCCAGGTAGCGCTCCAGCAGCACGCGGTCGTCGCCGAACGAGGCCTGGGCTTCGCGCCGCACGGTGGCCAGCGCAGCCGCGAATTCAGCCGCGCTGCGCACCACCCGCATGCCCTTGCCGCCGCCGCCGGCCGAGGCCTTGATCAGCACCGGGTAGCCGATGTCACTGGCCGCCGCCTGCAAGACCGCAGGATTCTGGTCGTCGGCGTGGTAGCCAGGCACCACCGGCACGCCGGCTTCGAGCGCGATGCGCTTGGATTCGATCTTCGACCCCATGCGCCGGATCGCCTCGCGCGAGGGGCCAACAAAAATGAGCCCGGCCGCTTCGCAGGCATCGATCAGGGCCAGGCTCTCCGACAAAAAGCCGTAGCCCGGATGGATGGCCTGCGCACCGGCCGCACGTGCCGCAGCCACGATCACCGCGGCATCGAGGTAGCTGCGCGCAGCCTCCGGCGGGCCGATACGCACGGCCGTGTCGCACAGGGCCACGTGCAGCGCGTCGCGGTCCGCGTCGGAGTACGCCGCCACCGTGCGCAAGCCCATGCGGCGCGCGGTGCGGGCGATGCGGCAGGCAATCTCGCCGCGGTTGGCGATCAGGAGAGTGTGGAACATCAGCGGCGCGCTTTCGGTTACTGCCGCCACGACGGCAGGCGCTTGCCGAAGAAGGCGGCGATGCCGTCACGCCCTTCCTCGGTTTCCCAGGCATCAGCCAGCTTGTCGGCGGTGTAGATCATGTTGGTGGGCAGATCGTGCGTATGCACATAGGCCACCAGCTTCTTGGTGGCGGCCACCGCGCCGGGCGCGCACTGCAGCAGGTCGGCGAGTTCGCGCTCAACGGCGGCGTCAAGCTGGTCGGGCGCCACCACTTCAGAGAGCAGGCCCAGGCGCTGTGCCTCCAGCGCGCTCATGCGGCGCGCCGTCAGGAAGGTGCGCCGTGCGTTGGCTTCGCCCATGCGCGCCACGACGTAGGGCGCGATATTGGCCGGCAACAGGCCCAGGCGCACCTCGGTCAGCGAGTAGACGCTGGTATCAACTGCAATCGTGATGTCGCAGACCGAGATCATGCCAACGCCACCGCCATAGGCCGGGCCGTTGATGCGGCCAATGACGGGCATGGGCAACTCGTTCAGGGCGCGCAGCATCAGCGCCAGATCGCAGCTTTCGCTCACGCGCTCGGCCCGGCTTTTCTTCATGTTGTCCTGCATCCAGCCCAGGTCGCCGCCGGCGCAAAAGGTCTTGCCGGTGCCGGTGAGTACCACCGCGCGCACGCCCGGCGCTGCGGCCAGCCAATCGACGGCACGGCGCAGCTCGCTGATCAGGGTGGCGTTGAGCGCGTTGTGGGTGTCGGGGCGGTTCAGCGTGAGGCGAGCCACGCCGCGCGCGTCGACGGCCAGTTGCAGGGTCTCGTAGGTGGGTGTGTTCATGGTGGTTCTTACATGCGGTAAACAGGGGTGGCGGTTTTCGGCAACTCACGGCGCGCCACCAGCGCCAGCGCCAGGCCCAGCACGTCGCGCGAGGCGGCGGGTTCGATCAGGCCGTCGTCCCACAGCCGGGAGGTGGCGTAATAGGGGTCGCTCTGGCGCGCGTACTGCTCGCGCACCTTGCGTTCGGTATCCAGCAGCCGCGCCTCGTCGGCCGGGCCGCGCAGGTTGGAGCGCGCCAGCTCCGTCATCACGTTGCTGGCGATGTCGGCGCTCATGGTGGCGACTCTGGCGCTGGGCCAGGCGAACAGGAACTCGGGCTCGAAGCCGCGCCCGCACATGCCGTAGTTGCCGGCGCCGTAGGAGCCGCCGACCACCAGCGTGAGCTTCGGGACACGCGCGCAGGCCATGGCGTATACCATCTTGGCGCTGTGCTTGGCGATGCCGCCGCGCTCGGCCTCGGTGCCGACCATGAAGCCGGGGATGTTCTGCAAAAACAGCAGCGGCACGCCGCGCTGGTTGGCCAGCTCGATGAAGTGCGCGCCCTTGAGGGCCGACTCGGCCAGCAGCGCACCGTTGTTGGCGAGGATGGCCACCGGCTGGCCATGGATGGCGCCAAAGCCGGTTACCAGCGTCTCGCCCCACAGCGGCTTGAACTCATGGAAGGCGCTGCCGTCCACCAACCGCATGATGATTTCGCGCGCGTCGTAGGGCTGTTTGGGGTCGGCCGGCACGACGCCGTCGAGCTCGGCCGCGTCGTGCAAGGGTGCGCGCGGCACCAAGGGCGGCACCATGGGCGGCTCGGGCGGCAGGCTGGCGACGATCTGGCGCAGCAGGGCCAGCGCCTGGTGTTCGTCCTCGGCCAGATGGTCGCTGACGCCGGAGACGCGGCTGTGCATCTCGGCGCCGCCCAGGGTTTCGCCATCGACCACTTCGTTGATCGCGATCTTGACGATGGACGGGCCACCGAGGTGAATGCGCGCATTGCCTCGCACCATCACCACTTCGTCCGACAGCGCGGGAATATAGGCCCCGCCCGCAGTGCAGCCGCCAAACACGGCCGAGAGCTGCGGCAGGCCGGCCTGCGACATGCGGCACTGGCGGTGAAAGCTGTTGCCGAAGTGGTCCTTGTCGGGGAACACGCGGTCCTGTTCCGGCAGAAAAGCACCACCGCAGTCCACCAGGTACAGACAGGGCAGGCGCAGGCGCTGGGCGATTTCCTGCGCCCGGATGTGTTTCTTGACGGTTTCATGGAAGAACGAGCCGCCCTTGACGGTGGCGTCGTTGGCGATGAACATGCAGGGCCGCCCGGCCACCATGCCGACGCCGGTGACGATGCCCGCACCCGGCACTTCGTTGCCATACTGATCCCAGGCCGCCAGCGGTGAGAGTTCGAGAAAGGCGCTGCCGTCATCGACGATGAAGTCGATGCGCTCGCGCACCAGCAGCTTGCCGCGCGCGCGATGGCGCTGGATGTGCGCGTCACGCCCGCCGCTGGCCGCTTCGGCCAGGCGGGTGCGCAAGGTCTCGACCTGGGTGCGACCGTGCGCCAGCGCCTGGTGGTAGGCATCGCTGCGGATGTCGATACGGCTTTCAAGTGGTGTCACCTGTGTCATCCTTTCATTGCAGCGAGCGAGCCGCTGTGCATCACATGGCCCGACAGGGTGCGGCCGATGATGCGCTCGGCCAGCCGCGCCGCCTCGATCAGCGCCTCCAGGTCGACCCCGGTCTCAATCCCCAGTTCCTGGCACATGAACACCATGTCCTCGGTGCAGATATTGCCGGCTGCGCCGCCGTGCTGGTGGCCCGCGAACGGACAGCCGCCCAGACCGGCGACCGAACTGTCGAACAGCCGCACACCCATCTGCAAGGCGGCATAGACATTGGCGCCGCCGACGCCGCGCGTGTCGTGCAGGTGCAATCCGATGCGGGCATCCGGCACGATCTCGCGCACCGCGCCGACGCGGCGCTTGATTTCTTCGGGATGAGTCCAGCCCATGGTATCGGCCAAGTAAACGGCCGGCAGCGGCACACGCCGGTCGGCGCAGGCATCGACCAGCCAGCGGACCTGATCGGTCACGGCCGGCAGCGGCACTGCGCCACCAAGATTGCAGCCAAAAGCCGTGATCACGTAGGCTTTCTCCACCGGAATGCCCAGGGCGATGTAGCGGTCGAGCCAGCCGAGCTGGCGTTCGCGCATCTCGGCCACGCTGCAATTGTTGTTGCGCTGCGAAAACAACTCGGTGGTGTAGAACATCAACTTGCCGTCCAGGTCCACCTGTTCGCAGGCGCGCGCCCGCTCGAAGCCGTTGTCGTTAAGCCAGAGCGCCGTGTAGCGGGTGCCGGGACGCTTGGCGATGGCGGCAAACAACTCGGCGGTATCGGCCATCTGCGGCACCGCACGCGGACTGACGAAGGACGCCACCTGGATCTGCTTCAGGCCCGAGGCCGCCAACGCCTCAATCAGCGCGGCGCGATCGGCCAGCGGATAGGTTTGCTGCTCCATCTGGAAGCCCTCGCGCGGGCCCTCCTCATGGAACTCGACGGATGCCGGTAAATCACTCATGGTAAAACTCCTCGGAAATCAAGCGGCGGTGACTTCGGCCAGCACCTGGTGGCGCTCGACCATATCGCCCACTCGGCAGCGCAGGCTGCTCACGCTTCCTTCGAACGGCGCCGTGACATGCAGCTCCATCTTCATTGATTCGAGCACGATCACGGTCTGGCCAAGGGCGACTGTCTCGCCGACCGCTGCCTTGACCGCGACCACCTTGCCCATCATCGGCGCGCCCAACTGACCGTCGGCTGCGGCGTCACCGGCGGCGCCCCCCAGATAGGGTTGCGCCGTGAACACGCTACTGCCCAGCGCACTGGCGAGTTCGACCTGCTGCGCATCGCCCCGGATCGTCAGCTCCAGCGCTCGCCCACCGCATTGCAGCAGGGAGCGACCGGCCGCCAGCGGCTGGAGCGAGGCGTTCACTTCCTGCTCGCCGATGACCAGGGTGCAGGCGCCGTGGGCGTCGCGCATCGAAAAACGCACCGGCCACTCGGTCGCACCCGCCTTCAACACCAGGGTCGGCTGGGGCGCGGCCCGCACCGGCCCGATCGTCAATCGCCAGCCGGTAAAGTGGTCCCACAGGGTCCAGCAGCCCAGCGCGGGCGACCCGGCGCGCTGCTGCGCCAGCCAGTGCAGGGCGGCGGCGGCCAGATGTTCCAGCGAGGGCGCGGCGGGCGCCGGCACGCCGCGCTGCGCATGGCGCTCGTCGATCAGGCGGGTGTGGAAAGTGGCATCGCGGGTTTCCGGCCACTCCAGCAGTTCCTGCAGGAATTCCAGGTTGGTGACCAGGCCGATCACCGTGCTCTCGCGCAAGCCGGCCACCAGCGACCGGCGCGCCGCATCGCGGTCGCTCGCATGCGCGATGAGCTTGGCGATCATCGAATCGTAGTGCGGCGAGATCTCGTCGCCACTGTCCACGCCGGACTCGATGCGCACGCCCGCGCGCGAAAAATCGACCACCTGCAGCCGCCCGGTGGCCGGCAAAAAGCCCGCAGCGGCGTCTTCGGCGCACAGCCGGGCCTCGAAGGCATGGCCGCTGCACCGCACGTCGGCTTGCGTCAGAGGCAAGGTACCGGTGTCGGCAATGCTCAGTTGCAGCTCGACCAGATCGAGGCCGGTCACTTCTTCGGTCACCGGGTGCTCGACCTGCAGGCGCGGATTGACCTCCAGGAAGTAATGCGCATCGCCCGTGACCACGAACTCCACCGTGCCGAGGCCGCGGTAGTTCACGCCGGCGGCCAGCTTGACCGCGTCGGCCAGGAGGGCTTCGCGCAGTTGGGGGCTGAGGCCGTTGGACGGCGCTTCCTCGATCACTTTTTGATGGCGGCGCTGCAAGGTGCACTCGCGCTCGAACAGGTGAATGGCGTGGCCCTGGCCGTCACCGGCCACCTGCACCTCCAGGTGGCGCACCTGCGGCAAGTAGCGCTCGACGATCAGTTCGCCATTGCCGAAGGCTTTTTCCGCCTCGCGCATGGCACTCTCGATGCGCCCTTCCAGCCCGTCCAGCGTGTCGATCACCGCCATGCCGCGACCACCGCCGCCGGCCACGGCCTTGAGCAGCACCGGCAGCGTCATGCCGCGCACCAGATTCAACACCTCGGCCGGGTCGGTCATGCCGCCTTCGCTGCCGGGAATGACCGGCACACCCAGGCGGGCCGCCTCGCGCTTGGCGCTGGCTTTGCCGCCCACGCGCTCGATGGTCTCGGCCCGGGGGCCGATGAAAGTGAGTCCGGCGGCTTCGAGCGCGCGCACGAAAGCCGCGTTTTCCGAGACGAAACCATAGCCCGGGTGCACGGCATCGGCGCCGACGCGCTTGGCCGCCGCGATGATGGCCTCGATATTCAGATAACTTTCGCTCGGCGCGGCGCCCCCGAGCTCAACCGATTCACCGATCTCGCGCACATGGCGGGCTAGACGGTCGGCACTGGAATGCACGGTGGCCACGGCCAAGCCCAGCTTGCGGCAGGTACGGGCAATGCGGCAGGCGATTTCGCCGCGGTTGGCAATGAGGACTTTCTTAATCATGTCCGACTCCCGCGGCGAACTGGATCATCAAGACGGTAAGGATGCGTTGCATGGCTGGCGTCCTGGTTAGAAACGGAAGACACCGAACGGTGTCGGTCTGGCGGCAGTACGGGATGCGAGGTCGAGCAGCAGCCCCATGGCGTCGCGTGTTTCCACGGGATCGATGATGCCGTCCACCCACAAATTCGAGGAGAAATTCGTGGCTGGCTGGAAATCTTCGTAAATTTTGCGCACTGGGGCCTTGAACGCCTCTTCTTCCTCGGGCGTCCACTCTTTTCCCTCGGTCTTGTTGATCTGTTTGCGCACCAGCGCCATCACAGTGGCGGCCTGATCCGGACCCATGATGGCCGCGCGGCCGGTCGGCCAGGCAAACATCGCGGTCGGATTGAACGGACGGCCGCACATCGCCAGGTAGCCGGCGCCGTAAGAGGCGCCCATGATGATGGTGTACTTGGGCACGTTGGCCGACGCCATGGCCGTGATCATCTTGGCGCCGGCCTTGGCGATGCCCGCCTGCTCGGCGGCGCGCCCGACCATGAAACCGGTCACATCGGCCATGAACAGCAGCGGGATGTCGCGCTGGCAGCACAAATCAATGAAGTGCGCCGCCTTCATCGCGCTGTCCGGGAACAGCACGCCCTGGTTGGCCAGGATGCCGACCTCGTGGCCATGGATGCGCGCAAAGCCGGTCAGCAGGGTGTCGCCGTACATCGGCTTGAATTCCTGAAACCGGCTGTCGTCCACAAAGCGCGCCAGTATCTCGCGCGTGTCGGTCGGAATCTTGGTGTCGCGGCTGATGATGCCGTAAATCTCGCGCGGATCGAAGCGCGGCGGCAGCGACGGCTGGCGCGTCCAACGTGGCTTGGGCTGCTCGCCCAGGTCCCGTACGATTTCACGCGTGATGGCAAGCGCGTGGCGGTCATCTTCGGCGATGTGGTCGGTGACACCGCTGACACTGCAGTGCATCTTGGCTCCGCCCAGCGATTCGGCATCCACCGTCTCGCCCGTCGCTGCAAAGGTCAGCTCGGGACCGCCCAGGTACATATAGCCCTGCTCCTTGACAATCACCGCCTCGTCGCACAGCGCCGGGATGTAGGCGCCACCCGCCGTGCAGGGGCCCATCACCACGGCAATCTGCTGGATGCCTTCGGCCGACATGCGAACCTGATTGTTGAAAATGCTGCCGAACTGCCCCACATCCGGAAAGATGTTGGCCATTTCCGGCAGGAAGGCGCCACCACTGTCCACCAGCGTGATGCAGGGCAAGCGGTGTGCCCAGGCAATCTGCTGCGCCCGCACATGCTTCTTGCAGGTCATGCCGTAGTAGGTGCCGCCCTTCACGGTGGCGTCGTTGGCGATGATCATGCACGGCCGACCCTGCACCAGGCCGATGCCGGTAATGATGCTGGCGCCCGGCGGCACGCCGTCGTACATGCCTTCGCCGGCCAGCATGCCGACCTCCAGGAAAGGCGAACCCGGATCGAGCAGCACTTCGACGCGATGCCGTGGCAGGATCTTGTTGCGCGCCAGGTGTTTTTCCCGCGCTTTCAGGGGGCCACCGCCCAGCGCCTGTTGGCGACGACTCTGCAGGTCCTCGATCACGGCCTCGTAGGCTTGGCGGTTGAGCCGAAACTCGTCGTCAGAAGTCGACACACGTGAAGAAAGAATGGTCATAGTCGCTCTTGCGTCGGTTCGTAAAAAAGTATCAGGGCTTGAACGAAGGTGTACGGCGCGCTTCGAACGCCGCCAGGCCCTCGCTGACGTCGTCGTCCATCAGGGCGGCACTGGCCAGGTCTTCTTCCAGCCGGAGGCCGACCTCCAATGAGCCCTCCATGCCCTGGCGCGCCAGGCGCTTCATGGACGCCATACCGATGCGGCTGCGCGTGGCGAGCTTGGTGCAGTACGCCAGCGCCGCCTCGCTCAACTGGTCGGGCTCAACCACATAGTTCACCAACCCCCACTGCAGGGCCGTGTCGGCATCGATCCAGCGCGCCGAGAAGAACAGGTTCAGGCCACGTCGCAGCCCGACGATGCGCGGGATGCGCTGAGTGACGCCCCAGCCGGGAATCAGGACGAACTGAGCATGCTGATCGCCAAAGCGCGCGTCCCTGGCGGCAAAAATGACGTCGCAGGCCAGCATCAATGCGCTGCCACCGGCCAGGGTCAGACCCTGACAGGCCGCCACCACCGTCAGATCGCTCCGCTCCAGGCTTGAGCACGCTGTGGCCATAGCTGATGAAATGCTTCAGCCTGGCAGGATCGGCGCGCAGCGACTTCACCTCATACAGATCGGCGCCGGTGCAGAAATGCTTGCCCTGCGCCCGGATCAGGATGACGCGCACACCGGAGCCGGGCTGCTCGAACCCGTCGATGGCGGCCTCGATGGCCGCATGAACGGACATTGACAGGCAATTGAATTTCTCAGGGCGTGCCAACTCAATAATGCCGACCGACCCGACGCGGCTGACAATAACGGGTGACGCCGTGCTCACTTGCGGTTCTCCGTCGCGTACTGCACCGCCATGCGACCAGCACGCTCGCGTGCCACGATGAGCTTCATCACCTGCGCCGTACCGTCGCCAATCTCCAGCCCCATCGCGTCGCGCAGGCGCTGCTGGTGCGGCGCATCCTTGGAATAGCCGTAGTGGCCAAGCGTCACGATGCACTGGTGGATCGCGTCAAAAGCTGTCCTCGGCCCCATCCACTTGACCATGGCCGCTTCCGCGGTGTGCGGCAGGCCTGCGTCGATCAAAGTCAGGCCGTGGTAGCAGAGCTGGCGGCAGGCGGAAATCAGTGTCTCATATTCGACAATCGGAAAGCTCACACCCTGGTACTGCACAATTGGCACGCCCATCGCCTGGCGCTCCTTCATGTATTCCCAGGTTTCGTCGATCGAGGCCTGCGCCGCCGCCACAGTCATCAACCCGATTAGAATGCGGCTGAAGTCAAAGCCCACCATCACCTGCATGAAACCCTTGTTTTCTTCGCCCATCAGGTTCTCGGCCGGAATGCGCACGTCGTCGAAGAACACCGAGCCGCGGCCGATGATGTTTTCGCCCACGTCGTTGAAGCGTGTGGTCTGGATGCCTGGCAAATCCATCGGCACCAGGAAGGCACTGACACCGCGCGCACCATCCTCGGGCTTGCCGGTGCGCGCAAAGAGAATGATCATATCTGCCTGGGTGGAGAAGCTGATCGAGGTCTTCTCGCCCGACAGGATGTACTCGTTGCCGACACGGCGGGCCTTGACTTGCAGATTGGCTGCGTCCGAGCCACCACGCGGCTCAGTCAAACCCAGGGCGACGATGGCCTCACCCGCCACGAGCCGACTCACCCAGTGGCGCGCCAGTTCAGGTTTGGCGTGACGCTGGACAAGTAGGCCCAACAATGAGCCTATCAGTTGCACGTAACTGACGTTTATATCGCCGTAGGCGATCTCTTCGATGATGAGTCCGGCCGTCAGGTGAGACTGGCCGAGCCCGCCGTACTCCTCGGACAGGTTGACACCGATCAGTCCGAGCGAGCCCATCTCCTTAAGGAGCGCCCGGTCGAGCCCGGGCTCGGACTCGCGCTTCTGGTAATCGGGCCTGAGCTTTTCGCGGGCAAAACGGCGCGCCACATTACGCAGCGCAATTTGATCGTCGTCGAAAATCATGATTAGTTGTCGCATCCCGGACGATCATAAGGTCGCCTGAGAAACAAATGCGGATGGGATGTGTACCACTGTTTCATGGCCTGCAGTGGCGTCAAGCTCTTGAGAGCTGACTGGGGCAGCTGGTGGTTGTACAAGGCCACGTA
>CAUJJS010000253.1 GCA_963205415.1 Pseudomonadota bacterium | reverse complement strand
GCACTGCGCCACATCTTCGCCGGCGCGGCGCAAGTGCCGTCCGGTTTCGATCGTGGCTTCCAATCGAATGCGCGTGGCATGGCCGGCGGCATCGCGTTCCAACACGGCAACCTGCTCCACCGGCACCACCGCATCGGCACCGTCCGGCAGGCGCGCGCCGGTCATGATCTCGAAGGCATGGGCGCCATCGCGCAAGGCTTCACTCTGACCATCGCCAGCCATCAGGGCACCGCGCACGGCGAACTCGCGCCCGACATCCAATGCCACGCCGCCCGAGAACAGGGCAAAGCCATCCATCGCCGAGTTGTCGAAAGGCGGCAAGTTCTCGGCACTGACGACCGGCTCGGCCAACACGCGGCCGAGTGCATCGCGTGCCGAGCAGGTTTCAAGCGATGTGGTGCGCGCCAGGGTCAAAATCTGCGCGCGTGCGCCGTCGAAATCGATCATGGGTGGGCCTTCCCGTCCATCATCGCCAAGGCATGCGGCAGGATCGGCATCAGAATATCCAGGCCTTGCTTCACCGCCTTCGGGCTGCCGGGCAAGGCGATCACCAACATCGCGCCCACCTGCACCACTTCGGCGCGGCTGAGCCACGCCAAGGGCGTGTGTTTGGCGCTCTCCACGCGGAACAGATCGGCCAGGGGTTCCAGACGGCGATCGGCCACGGCGAGCAAGGCTTCCGGCGTGAGATCGCGCGGACTGAGGCCGGTGCCGCCCGTGCACAGGCACAGGCGCACGCCCTCGCCAGAGAGCTGCTTGAGGCGCGAAGCCAAGGGCTCGATGCCATCGGGCAGAAGATCGATGGCGGTGAGCGTGGCGCCCAGCGCGGTCAGCCGCTCCACGATCAAGGGACCGGATTCGTCCACCGTTTCACCGCGATGGCTGCGGTCGCTGAGCGTCACCACCGCGCTGGAGACACCCTCCAGCCGCGCTGCGGGGCGCGGTTGATAGTGCTGCATTTCCTCGGCGCTCATGCCATCGGGATGGACCCACAAACCCTTCTTGCCGCCTTCCTTGAACAACAGGCGCACGCCCTGGATGCTCAAGGACGGCTCCACCGGCTTGGTCAGGTCGTACACCGTCAAGAGTGCGGCATTGACGCCGGCCAAGGCTTCCATCTCGACCCCGGTGCGCGCTTCGGTGGCCACCTCGCAATACAGGCGCACGGCATGGCGTTCGGCGATCAATTGGTGTCGCACCCGCACCAATTCCAGCAGCAGCGGATGACACAGCGGCATCAGCGCCGAGGCGTGTTTGGCGCCTTGCAGCCCGGCGATTTCGGCCATGCTCAAGGGATCACCCTTGGGCAAGCCTTTGTTCGCGATCAATTCGAATGCGGTGGCACCCACCCACAGCTCGCCCACCGCCACTGCCCGCCGGCGCGTGGGTCGCTTGCTGCGAATATCGGCCATGAAATAACGGCTCTGGGCCGTCTGCGGATCGTTCACGATCGGCTCCGTTTGACAACACACACCGCGCATCGACGGGCGCGGCGGGAAAGGGCGTGCAGCGTAGCAGAGCGCTTGCCGCCCAAGCTTGAGGCAAGTCAAACCTCGGGGCGGAAAGTGGGACGAACTCAGGCGCAGTACCATGGCCGCCCGTCTGACTTGCGAAGCGTCGCTGCGCGCATGAGTTCACCCGCCCAACCCAGTGCCACACCGTTCGCGATCTGCGAGCTTGCGCCGAGCGCGGCACGCGCTGCGCAGGCGCGTGGGGCGGTGCTGATCGATGTGCGTGAGGCGGCAGAGTGCGCTGCCGGCATGGCGGAAGGTTCGATCCCCGTGCCGCGTGCGCAATTGCCAGCGCGCATCGCCGAGTTCGCTGCTGATCCTGCACAGGCCATCATCCTGATCTGCGCCGTGGGCCAACGCTCGCGCACGGCGGCAGCGGCCTTGGGTGAACTGGGCTATCTCAACGTCGCCTCGGTCGCGGGCGGTTTGTCGCGCTGGCAGCTGGAAGGCCTGCCGATGGCCGAGGATGGCCTCGATGCCGATGCGCGTGAACGCTATGCACGACAACTGTGCTTGCCGCAGGTGGGCGTGGCGGGGCAACGGCGTTTGGCCGCAGCACGCGTGGCGCTGATTGGCGCGGGCGGTCTGGGTTCACCGGCGGCGCTGTATCTGGCGGCCGCCGGGGTCGGACGATTGAGCCTGATCGATGACGATGTGGTGGAGCGCTCCAACCTCCATCGCCAAGTGCTCCACACCGATGCACGCGTGGGCGTGGCCAAGGTGGACTCGGCGCGCACCGCGTTGGCCGCACTCAATCCCGCCATCGGCATCGATGCTGTGCGCGAGCGTTTGAACGCGGCCAATGCCGAACGCCTGTTGCACGGGCACGATGTGGTGATCGATGGCAGTGACAATTTTCCGACGCGCTACCTCTTGGCTGCCGCCTCCCACCGCTTGCGCCTGCCGATGATCTACGGCGCAGTGGAACGCTTCAGTGGACAGCTCAGCGTGTTTGATCCGCGTCGCGAGGATTCGCCCTGCTATCGCTGCCTGTTCCCCGAACCACCCGGCCCGAACGATGCGCCCAATTGCAGTGAGGCCGGCGTGCTGGGAGTCTTGCCCGGCATGGTGGGCCTGATGCAGGCCACCGAGGCGCTGAAACTGATCTTGGGCATCGGCACCCCGTTGATCGGGCAACTGTTGTGCTTTGATGCGCTCTCGATGGCGTTTCATCGCTTGCATCTGGCACGCGATCCACGATGCCCCGGTTGTGGTCCCGACGCCCACATCCACACCTTGATCGACCTTTCCGCGCCTGCATGCTCGACTCAATCCTGCTGAATACACCCGCCATGCCTTCAACACCACACACCGCAGTCCGGCGCTGGTACATCGGGATGTTCGGCTTCGCCTTGCTGCTGCTCGCCTGCCTCGCACCACCCATCGCCCACGCCGGCGAGCAGGACGTGCCTTCGGCCCGATTGGCGGTGGCGTCCAACTTCGGCACGCTGGCGCAGGAACTGGCGCGGCGCTACGAGGATGCCCATGGCCACCGGATCGACATCAGCACGGCATCGACCGGCAAGCTCTATGCCCAGATTCAACACGGCGCGCCCTTTGATGCCCTGCTCTCGGCCGATCGCGCCACCCCGCAGCGACTGCTGGATGAAGGCTTGGCCGTGTCCGGTTCGCTCCAGGATTACGCGACCGGTCGCTTGGTATTGATCTGCGCCAAGGCCCGCTGCGGGGGTGCGAGTGAAACCGTGCTGCGTGAGCATGAATTTGCCCACTTCGCCCTTGCCAATCCGCAGCTTGCGCCCTACGGCGAAGCCGCCCGCGAGGTGCTGGTGCACATCGGGCGTTGGGACGCGATGGCCAGCGCGCGCGTGCTGGGTGAGAACGTCGCCCAAGCCACTCAATACGTGACCAGCGGCAACGCCGAAGCCGGTTTGGTGCCGTGGTCGCTGGCCCTGCAACTGCCCGCCGAGGGTGGGTATTCGATCTGGCCGGTGCCGGCGACGTGGCACAGCCCGATCGTGCAAAGTGCGGTCTTGCTCAAACGCGGTGAACACAATGCCGCCGCGATCGGTTTTCTGGCCTATCTGCGCAGCGATGCCGCACGTCAGTTCATCAGCGCACACGGCTATGACTGACGCGCGCCTTCACCACCACGACCGACCATGAGCCCTCTGCTTGCCGCCATCGTGGTGACCTTGAAGCTGGCCACGGCGACCACGGCCATCCTGTTCGTGCTGGGCCTGCCGCTGGCGTGGTGGTTGGCACGCACCTCCTCGCGCTGGCGCGTGCCGGTGGGTGCCGTAGTGGCGCTGCCGATGGTCTTGCCGCCCACGGTCTTGGGTTTTTATCTGCTGCTGGGTTTTGGCGTGCACGGCCCGATCGGCCAAGTCACCCAAGCGCTCGGCTTGGGCACTTTGGCCTTCACCTTTCCCGGCTTGTTGCTGGCTTCGGTGTTGTACTCCTTGCCATTCGTGGTGCATCCCCTGCAAGCCGGGTTCGCCAGCATCGATGCCGCCCTGCTGGATACCGCCGCAAGCTTGCGCGCTTCGCCCATGGATCGCTTTTTCAGCGTGGTGTTGCCGCTCTCGCGCCCGGCCATCATCACCGCCTTGCTGCTGGGCTTTGCCCATACCGTGGGTGAGTTTGGCGTGGTGTTGATGGTGGGTGGCAACATCGAAGGCCAGACGCGAGTGCTGTCGGTGCTGCTCTACGATCAGGTCGAGGCCATGGCCTACGACGAGGCGCACCTGCTGGCGGCAGGCCTGTTGGTGTTTTCTTTTGCCGTGCTGCTGGTGATGCAGTGGCTCGGCCGACGCACGGCGCTGGCCCATGGCTGAGGCCGCTGACAGCGTGCGCATTGCGGTGCAGCTTGCGCGTGGCGCGTTCCGGCTGGATGTGGATCTGTGCCTGCCGGCGCGGGGCATCAGCGTGGTGTTCGGGCCATCGGGCTGCGGCAAGAGCACCCTGCTGCGCGCCATCGCCGGCCTGGAACCGGCAACACGCGGGCACATCGAAATCGGTGGCCAATGCTGGCAAGACGAGCACCACCTCTTGCCGCCACATCAACGCGCCGTTGGCATGGTGTTCCAGCACGCCGCCCTGCTCCCGCATCTGAGCGTGGAAGGCAACCTGCGTTATGGCTGGCGGCGTGCCGGTTCGACCGAAGCCGTGCTGCGACGCTGGATCGAAACCCTGGGGCTGGCCGCGCTTTTGTCGCGCAAGCCGGCGAGCCTGTCCGGAGGTGAACGCCAGCGCGTGGCCCTGGCTCGCGCCTTGGTCACCCAGCCGCGTTGTCTGTTGCTGGACGAGCCCTTGAGCGCGCTCGACCTCGATCGCCGCGCCGAGATCCTGCCGCTGCTGGAAACCATCCGACGCGAAGCCGGCATCCCGATGCTCTATGTCACCCACAGCATCGATGAGGCCGTGCGTCTGGCCGATCATCTGGTGTTGCTGGAAGCAGGGCAGGTGCGTGCCAGCGGTGCGGCGCTCGACATCCTCAACCACCCCGACGTGCCGCCGCTGCTGGCCGAAGACGCCGGAGTCGTGGTGGAAGCACGCGTGCGAGCACGTGATGCCCATGGCCTGCTGGCGCTCACCACGGCCGCCGGCCCGCTCTGGGTGCACGCAGCTGTGCATCCCGATGCTGCGCCGATCCGTGTGCGCATCCGTGCCCGCGATGTCAGCCTCACCTTGAGTCGGCACGAAGATTCCAGCGTGCTCAACCTGTTGCCGGCGACGGTGGTGACGATCACTCCCGCAGCCCACGGACAACGGCGGGTGCAGCTGGATGCAAACGGACAGATGCTGCTGGCGCTGATCTCCCAACGCTCCTTGGAACATTTGCAGTTGCAGTCGGGCATGTCGGTCTGGGCGCAGATCAAGGCCGCCGCGTTATTGGCCTGATTGCAGCAAATCTGACTTCGATCAAATTTCCTCGCCGTGGCGTGCGCTAGCGTGCGCTGAGACCACACCCCATCCCCACCGCCGCGCACGATCACGGAGTCTCACATGTCCCCCGAGCAAGCCGATCGTGGACTGGCCACCTTGTCACCGGCCTGGTTCGGCATGGTGATGGCCACCGGCATCGTGTCATTGGCGTCTTCGATGCACGGCTTCGAGCGTGTGGCGCTGGGCTTGTTCGTGCTCAACGTACTGGTTTACGTGTTGCTTTGGGTACTGACGGTGGCGAGAGTGCTGCGCCATACCCGCGCCTTTCTCCAAGACCTGTTCGGACACCTGACCGGCCCGACCTTTTTCACGACCGTGGCGGCCACCGGTGTGCTCGGCGCACAGTGCTTGCAACTACTCGGCCTGACTCAAGTGGCGGCCGGACTGTGGGTCTTGGCCGTGGTGCTGTGGCTGCTGCTGACCTACGCCATCTTCACCATCCTCACGGTGAAAGAAGACAAGCCGCCATTGGATCGTGGCATCAGTGGCGGTTGGTTGCTGGCGGTAGTGGCCACCCAGTCGTTGGCGGTGCTCGGCGCCCTGCTCGCGACACACATTGGTCAGCCATGGAAACTCGAACTGAACTTCTTTGCGCTGTCGATGTGGCTCTGGGGCGGGATGCTCTACATCTGGATGATGTCGCTGATCTTCTATCGCTACACCTTCTTCCGATTTCTGCCCGGCGATCTTTCACCGCCCTACTGGATCAACATGGGTGCGATGGCGATCTCGACCTTGGCAGGTTCGCTCCTGATCCTCAACAGCCCGGATGCACCCTTCTTGCAATCGGTGAAGCCCTTTCTCAAAGGCTTCACGATCTTCTACTGGGCCACCGGAACTTGGTGGATTCCGATGTTGTTGGTGCTGGGCGTGTGGCGCCATATCTACAAGCGTTTCCCACTGCGCTATGACCCGCTGTACTGGGGCGCGGTGTTTCCCTTGGGCATGTACACCGCGTGCACCCACGCGCTGGCACGCGCCATGGATCTGACCTTTCTGCAACCGATCACGATCTGGTTTCTCGGCGTGGCACTGGTGGCTTGGGCCGTTACCTTTCTTGGCGCCGCTCGCCGCGTCATCTCCGTGTTGAGCGGTCGCGGTCCAAGCTGAGTGTTGGAACGCGCGCGGTTAGCGGCGGGCCATTAAACTGTGCCACCCCATCGAACACCCATTTCGCAATGCAGACCTTTGCCGATCTGTTGAATACCGCCCGCGCCGAATCCGAACCGCAACGCCTGTTGCTGGTATTTGCCGTTGCCGAACTTCCGCGCGATGCGACACCGGCCGAACGCGAAGCCTTCGAGCGTGGCGAGGGCGGCGCCTTGGCGCCGATCATTTGTGTCGACAAGCGCCCGGAAGAAATCACCGATTTTGCCGCGCTCAAAGCCGAGTCCGAAGCGACCGGCCAACGCTGGGACATCCTCTTCGTGGCCGCCATGCCCGGTCGCGGCGGCCATGCGCCCAGCAGCGATGAAGCCGTGCAACCGCTGAAGATGATGGTGGAGCAGATCAAGGGCGGCCGCATCGCACGCTTTCTGGCGGTGGATCGCGAAGGCGATCTGGTGTCGCTGCAAGCGCACTGAGGCCTCCCACCGGCGCCCGCGCCCGAGTCACGCGCAACGCGCATCCTGGCAGTGCCTCGTGCGCCTGATTTGACTTGAGTCAAGCTTTTGTTGCCGTCAGCCGGTATCGTACACCTCGATATGTAGTTCACTTTATAGCGAGGTTCGACCATGCAACGCCGCAATGCTCTGTTTCTGGCTCTTCTGCTTCCCGTTTGTGCACTGGCCACCGCGGAAACCGCGCCAGCCACGCCCGCAAGCGCCGCCGCACACGCCGCCAAGGATCAACCCAGCCTCGCGCTCCAGATCGATGGCGCAGTCACCGCGCCGCGAAGCTTCGATCTGGCTTCGCTCCAGAAGCTGGCGGCCCAAAACAGCGGGCCGGTGGATGTGGTGTGCGCGTCCGGTGCCACCGTCGCCACGGTGCAGAACTTCCGTGGCGTGCGCTTGACGGACGTGATCGACACCGTCGGCCTCAAGCTCGAAGGCCACAAGGACGCCCGAACCATGGTGGTCGTGGCCCGCGCCACCGACGGCTACGTGGTGACCTTCTCGTACAACGAGCTCTACAACACCGCCATCGGCAAAGACGTGCTGGTGGCTTGGGAGAAAGATGGCCAGCCGCTCGGCCCGCATGAGGGCCAGTTCCTGTTGATCTCCGGGCAGGACATCAAGACCGGCCCGCGGCATGTGCGCAATCTTGCGGACATTCGCATCGTGCGCATGCAGTAAGTCCACCCCACAACACAGTTTTCCAGTTCCGGTGGCTGCCTTGGGCGGCCGCCGCGTG
>CAUJJS010000252.1 GCA_963205415.1 Pseudomonadota bacterium | reverse complement strand
TCAGACATCGACAGGCCGTGTTGGAACTGGACTGCATTGATGGCCATGATGGGCTCCTCGCTGATTGGGTCTGGAGCCATAGTGGGCCGTGCTCATCTCATGGCCTGAGACTGACGGCTGAGGAAGGGGGCTAATCAGGTTCCAGCAAAAGTGCCGCGCACCAGATGCTCAGCTTCCTCATTCGTTCCCCAAGCAGGCAATGCCGACAGTGGATAAGTCCACCATGAATACCCCAGAAGAGGCTACCGGCGCAACTTTCGACTGAAGTTCTTCAATCGGATGATGGCGAACGCTCGGTCAGCCAGAACCTGTGCAACAGTAAGCCTGTCACGTCGCCGCTGTGGTCAAGCGCTGCAAACTCACGAACTGCGCCAATGCGGGGTTGGTGGTTTCTTCCTGATACCAGTAACCAAGGCGTTCGAGATCCAGGGCGAAGGCCGCATCGTTGGCCTCGTCGACCTCGAATCCGCACAGCACCCGGCCATCGGCGGCGCCGTGGTTGCGGTAGTGGAACAGGCTGATGTTCCAGCGGCTGCCGAGGGTTTCAAGAAAGTGCAACAGGGCGCCGGGACGCTCGGGAAACTCGAAACGGAAGAGGCGCTCGCGCGCCATGCCGGTGGGGCCGCCGATCATGTGGCGCACATGCTGGCGGGCGACTTCGCTATCGGTGTAATCGGCCACGCCGTAGCCGGCCGCGCGCAGTGCAGCCGCAAGGCCTTGGCGTTCGATCGCGCCATTCTTGAGTTGCACGCCGAGGAAGATCTGCGCTGCGCGCGCACCGTGATAGCGGTAATTGAATTCGGTGACGGCGCGTTGGCCGATGGTGCGGATCAGGTCCAGATAGGCGCCGCGCACTTCGGGGATGGTGACGCCGAAGATCGCCTCGCGCTCCTCACCCACGCTGGCACGCTCGGAGACATAGCCCAAGCGATCGAAATTCATGTTGGCGCCGCTCAGGACTGCGGCGAGGGTGCGGCCCGAGCCGGGATTTTCGGTACACCAGCGTTTCATGCCGGCCACCGCGAGCGCACCGGCCGGTTCGACGATGGAGCGGGTGTCCTCGAACACATCGCGGATCGCCGCGCAGACCTGATCGGCATCCACGGTGATGACTTCGTCCACCCGCGTGCGCAGCAACTCGAAGGGCAGTGCACCGATCTGTCGCACCGCGCAGCCGTCGACGAAGATGCCGACGTGCTCCAAGCGCACCGGTTGGTTGGCGGCCAGTGCGGCCTTGAGGCAGGCGGCATCGTCCGGTTCCACCGCGATCACGCGAATCGAGGGGTCGAGCGCCTTCAAGTACGTCGCCATGCCGGCAGCCAAGCCGCCGCCACCGACGGGGATGAACACAGCATCAAGTTTGCCGTGATGGTCGGCCAGCAATTCCATCGCCACCGTGCCTTGGCCTGCGATCACATCCTGATCGTCGTAGGGATGGATCAAGGTGCGGCCTTCGGCCTGCAACAGGGCCATGCCGTGGGCGGCGGCTTCATCATAGGAATCGCCATGCAGCACGATGCGCGCCCCCAAGGCTTGCACCGAGCTGACCTTGATCGCAGGGGTGGTCGCCGGCATCACGATCACCGCATCCAAGCCGAGCCTACGCGCACCCAAGGCCACGCCTTGGGCATGATTGCCGGCAGAAATCGCCAGCACGCCGCGAGCACGTTCTTCGGCACTCAAGCGCGCCAAGCGGGTGTAAGCCCCGCGCAATTTGAAGGAGAACACCGGCTGCTCGTCCTCGCGCTTGAGCAGGATGTTTTCGCCCAGCCGCGCCGACAAGCGACGGGCGGGATCGAGCGGGGTGCGTTCGGCGGCTTCGTACACCGGCGCCGTCAGGATGGCGCGTAGCCAGGCGGTGTCGTCGTGGGCGGCGGGGTGCGGTCGATTCATGCGGAGTCTCGAAGTCGTTCGCAAACCCACTGCCCGGCTTGCGTCGTGGACACCGCGCCGGTCGCGCTGAGGTCGCGGGTCAACACACCGGCATCCAGTGCCTGAGAAACCGCGTTCTCGACCGCCTGCGCTTCGGCCTCAAGCCCCAGCGAATGGCGCAGCAACAACGCCACCGACAACAAGGTGGCATAGGGGTTGGCGATGCCTTGGCCGGCGATATCCGGGGCCGAGCCGTGGATGGGTTCGTACAGACCGCTCTTGCCGTCGCCGATCGAGGCCGAAGGCAAAAGGCCCATGGAGCCGGCCAGCACCGAGGCTTCGTCGGTGAGGATGTCGCCAAAGAGATTCTCGGTGAGGATGACATCGAAGCTGGCCGGGCGATGCAAAAGGTGCATGGTCATTGCATCGACCAGCACATGCTCGAAGGCGATGTCGGGAAATTCCTCGCTGAGCACGCGCGTCACCACGCTGCGCCACAGACGCGAAGTTTCCAGCACGTTGGCCTTGTCCACGTGGGTGATCTTCTTGCGACGGCCGCGTGCAAGCTGCGCGGCTCTGCGGGTGACGCGCTCGACTTCGGACACCGAGTAGCGCGCCACATCGAAGGCCACCTGGCCGTTCTGTTCCCGGCCCTTTTCACCGAAATACGCGCCGCCGGTGAGCTCGCGCACGAACAGGAGGTCCACGCCTTCGAGCAACTCGGGCTTGAGTGGCGCGTGTTTGGCCGCCACGGGATGTGGCACCACCGGGCGCAGATTGGCATAGACGCCGAGGGTAGCGCGCAGCTTCAACAGGCCTTGCTCCGGCCGCACCTTGGCATTGGGATCGGACCATTTCGGCCCACCGACCGCGCCGAGCAGCACCGCATCGGCGCGCTCGCATTTTTCGATCGTCGCGGGCGGCAAGGGATCGCTGGTGGCATCGATGGCCGCGCCACCAATCAGGGCTTCATCCAGAGTGAACTCATGCTCGTAGCGGGTGGCTACGGCTTCGAGAAGCTTGCGCGCTTCGGCCATGACTTCAGGGCCGATGCCGTCGCCGGGGAGGAGGGTGATGGTGGCTTTCATGGGTATTGGATCGAGTGATGGGAGAAAAAGCTTTCGCACAGCCCTTCGGTCTGCACGAGTTCCTTTCTCTTGCTTGTCCAAGAGAAAGGAACCAAAGAGAAGGACACCCGATGGTCGTGCGTCGTTTGCTGCGCAAACGCCGTGCCCTGCGTTGCTCGAAAGTCGGCGGCCGGCGTGAACTCGCACATCCCTGTGCTCGAACAATCACGCCTTTCCCCGCCGCCTTTCTGCGCTACTCGGCGCGACCAACGGGCACCACGCGCCCACCAGCGAAGCGTCGGCGGGTGTTCGCATCGCGATCTGTCGCGTGTGGGATAAGGCATCAAGCTGCCCGCCCCGCCTCAAACGCCGCAATCGCCGACTCTTGCAACAGCAGATAGCCCAACTGGTCCACACCGTTGAGCAAGCACTCGCGGGCAAAGGCTTCGACCTCGAAGGCGATGGTCGAACCATCGGCCAATTGGATGCGTTGGGCTTGCAAATCGACCACGATCTTTTGGCCCTCACAGGCGGCAACGGCCTGCCAATCGGGCTCGGATACCACGATGGGCAGGACGCCATTTTTCAAGGCGTTGTTGCGGAAGATGTCGGCGATGCGGGTCGAAATCACCACGCGGATGCCGAAGTCCAGCAGCGCCCAAGGCGCGTGTTCGCGTGAGGAGCCACAACCGAAATTGCGACCGGCGGCGAGGATGCCGGCGCCGCGTAGCTCGGGACGGTGCAGAGGAAACTCCGCGCGCTCATGGCCTTGGTCGTCGAAGCGCCAATCGGCGAAACAGCCACGCCCGATGCCGGCGCGTTCGGTGGTGGTGAGAAAGCGCGCCGGGATGATCTGGTCGGTGTCGATGTTTTCCTGCGGCAGCACGGCCACGACGGATTCGAAACGGGTGAAGGCGTGCATCAGGCGACCTCCTCGGTGCGTGGGCTCAAGCTGCGTGGATCGGTGATGACACCGGTCACGGCGCAGGCGGCGGCGGTGACGGGGCTGGCCAGCACGGTGCGCGCACCCTTGCCCTGGCGGCCTTCGAAATTGCGGTTGGAGGTGGATACACACAGCTCGCCGGCAGCGACCTCGTCGCCATTCATCGCAAGGCACATCGAGCAGCCCGGCTCACGCCACTGTGCGCCGGCGGCACGCACGATCGCATCGATGCCTTCGGCTTCGGCGGCGCGTTTGACCGCATCGGAACCGGGCACCACCAACATGCGCACGCCCTCGGCCACTTTGCGGCCGCGCAAGACCTGCGCCATGGCGCGCAGGTCCGGCAGGCGGGCATTGGTGCAAGAGCCGATGAAGACCACATCGACTTGGGTGCCGAGCAGGGATTTTCCGGCCTCGAATCCCATGTAACCGAGACTGCGGCTGGCGATCTCGTCGGTGAGGTTCGGAATCGGCTGATCAACCGCCACGACCTGACCGGGATTGGTGCCCCAGGTGATGGTCGGGCGCACGTCGTCGGCATCGATGAGGATTTCGTGGTCGAAGCCCGCGCCCTCGTCGCTGACGAAGGTCTTCCAGTGTTCGACGGCGGCATCGAATGCCGCGCCCTGCGGCACCTTGGGTCGCCCGCGCAGCCAGTCGAAGGTGGTTTGGTCCGGTGCGACGAGGCCGGCCCGTGCACCGGCTTCGATGCTCATGTTGCACATCGTCATGCGCTCTTCCATCGACAGCGCACGCACCGCTTCGCCACGGTACTCGATGACGTGTCCGGTGCCGCCATCCATGCCCAGCACGCCGATGATGTGCAGGATCAGATCCTTGGCGGTGGCTTCCGGTCGCAGGCGACCGTTGACGGTGACGGCGAGCGTCTTGGGACGGCGCTGCAAGAGGCATTGCGTCGCCAACACATGGCCGACTTCGGTGGTGCCGATGCCAAAAGCGAGTGCACCAAATGCGCCGTGGGTGGCGGTGTGCGAGTCGCCACAAACAATCGTCATGCCGGGATGCGTGGCGCCTTGCTCGGGCCCCATCACGTGCACGATGCCGCGCTTGCCCGATCCATAGCCATTCAAGGTGATGCCGAACTCGGCGCAGTTCTTCTCCAACGTCGAAACCTGTTTTTCGGTGGCGGCGTCCTTGTAGGGCAAGGAGCCATCGGCGCGGCGCGGCAGGGTCGGGGTGGAATGATCGAGCGTCGCCAAGGTGCGCTCGGGACGGCGCACCGCAAGCCCCCGCGCACGCAGCTCGTCAAAGGCTTGCGGGGATGTGACCTCGTGGATCAGGTGCAGATCGATATACAGCAAGGCCGGCGCTGCAGCGGTTTCCGGGCGCACGCAGTGCGCGTCCCAGAGTTTGTCGATGAGGGTGTTCATTTTCGGGAATGGGGAATGGGGAATAGGGAATGGTCAGGAGCGGGTGGCGCGGGATTGGGTGGCTCGTGGTGAGCCGGAGCATGGGATATCGGATTTTCTCGGACGTTCCAACGATTCCCGATTCTCCATCCCCCATTCCCGCGCGGCGCGCCGTCAGGCGCGATCAGGCCGCTTCGCTGCGCGCCATCAGGATGCGCCGGCGTTCAAAGCGATTGACCACTTCGAGGTAGGCCAGGGCGCTGGCTTCGAGCACGTCGGTGGAAATCGCACGGCCGTGGTAGTCACGGCCCTCGGCGTGCACCTTCACGCGCGCTTCGCCCTGTGCGTCTTCGCCGGTGGAGAGCGAACGGACGTTGTATTCGAGCAAGCCGAAGTGGAAGCCGGTGGCGAATTCGATGGCCGAAAACAGGGCATGCACCGGGCCGTCACCCAAGGCTTTTTGCTGAAGCCTGCGACCATCTTCGTGCACGATTTCGATCACCGCTTCGGGGTGCGCGCCTTGGCCGATGCGTCCGCCAATCTGGATGCTCTGCAGCTGCCAGGGGCCGACTTCATCGCCGTTGGAGCCCATGGCAATGGCCTCCAGGTCGGCATCGAACACTTCCTTCTTGCGGTCGGCCAGATTCTTGAACGCGGCAAAGGCGCGGTTGAGGGCGTCTTCTTCCAGCTCGTGGCCCAGTGCCTTGAAACGATCGGCCAGTGCGGCACGACCTGAGTGCTTGCCCAGCACCAGCGAGGATTTGGAAACGCCCACGTCTTCGGGCGACATGATTTCGTAGGTGGAACG
>CAUJJS010000251.1 GCA_963205415.1 Pseudomonadota bacterium | reverse complement strand
TCGCGTCGGGCCGGTCAAGGGTAATCCAGGCGGTGGCGCCGCGCTGCTCGTAGCGGATTGTCGGTGTCGCTTCCATGTGTCTCCTTCGTATCGTGGTGTGGCCTCGGCCAGCATCGTGCGGCGGTCCGCAAGCGGGTTCAGCCTTTCAGCAGCTCCTCTGCGATGATCAATTTGCGCACCTCGGATGTTCCGGCGCCGATCTCGAGGATCTTGATGCAACGGAACAGCCGGTTGATCTCGGACTCCCAGATGTAGCCGCCCCCGCCATGGACTTGCATGGCCTTGTTGAGCACCCGGTTGCAGGCCTCGCCAGCAAAGAGAATGGAGGCCGCAGTGAGCTTGTGGGCTTCGCCGCGTCCGCCGCCGCCGATCTCGAGGTCATTGACGTCGGCCAGTGTGCGCCAGACGAGGGTTTTCATCGCCTCGGTTTCGGTGTACATCTCAGCCAACATGGCCTGCACCATCTGGAAGCTGCCGATAGGTTTGCCGAACTGCACGCGCGTCCTGGCGTATTCGACGCTCAATTCGAGCGCGCGTTCGCAGATGCCGACGCACAGCGCGGCCACAAGCGCGCGCTCCAAGTCGAGCCCGCTCATGACGATTTTGACGCCTTCGTTTTCCTTGCCAACCAGGTTGGCCGCCGGCACGCGGCAGTCGTCGAATACCAGCTCGCCGGTCTGGCTGCCGCGAAAGCCCATCTTGACCAGTTTTTGCGCCACCTTGAAGCCGGGGAAGTCCTTTTCGACGATGAAGGCCGAGATGCCCTTGGCGCCGAGTTCCGGGGCGGTCTTGGCGTAGACCAGCAGCACATCGGCCACCGGGCCGTTGGTGATGTAGATCTTGGTGCCGTTGAGAATGTAGTGGTCGCCCACACGGCGTGCGCTGGTGCGCATGGCGCCCAGCGCATCCGAGCCGGCGCCAGGTTCGGTCAGGCCGAGCGCGCCGATCTTGCTGCCGTCGCACAGACCGGGCAGGTATTGGCGGCGCTGCGCTTCACTGGCGTTGCGGTAGATGTTGTTGACGCACAGGTTGTCGTGCGCCGCCCACGAAAGCGCGATGGCAGGGTTCCAGCGCGCGAAGGACTGGCAGATCAAACCCGAACCGAACAGGTCCATGCCGGCGCCGCCATGCTCGGCGGGCACGGTGACGCCCATGAAGCCAGCCGCGCCGATTCTCTGAAAAATATCCGGCGGCCACCATTCCTCGTCGTCCATGCGACGCGCGTGCGGCACAAACTCATTGCGGGCGAACTTGTCCGCGGCATCGAGCACGGCGCGGTCGTCGGCGGAGAGAATGAAACTGCGGGGGGCGACCATGTGGGGGTGCCAATCAGTGTTTGGGTTGTGGGTCAATGAGTCACGACGCGCGCCAGATCGGACCGGCGCCAACGAGAACTTTTTAGGTTGCCGCAAATTTACAGGGGCGTTGCAAAACTGTCAAGCGTTAGATAAAATGCGGTGCGGACACTCAATCGAGCTACCAGAACTGGAGGCGGTATTCATGGGAGACGGAATCGGCGCTTTTTCTTTGGCCTTGGCCGACCTACGGCACAAGCAGGCGGTCGTCAGTGCCGAATCGACGGCTGTCGAAGATGCAAGGGGAGTGCTGGGCTGCCGAACGTTTGACCGGCGTGTGGGTCGATTTGCCCTGTGTACTGGCCGATGCCGAAATGACGCACCGCGTGCGCCTTGCCTCAACAGCTTCTCCGCGACGAGCACTGGCGCGACGTACCCGTGGCATTCGTCGCGCTCAAGCCAGGAGCTGCCACGGACGCGCAGGCCATGCTGCAATGGTGCCGTGCACAACTGGCCGGCTACAAAGATCCCTAGGACATTCGGTTTGTCGATGCCGCCGTGTTTCCGCGCAGCAGCACCGGCAAGATACAGCGCCACGAGATCGAGCGCCAATGGGCAAGCCTGTGATCCCGGTGGTTCGGCGCTTCAGCTTTGGCAAGCATCCCGTCACGCCGCATGCGGCGTGACCATTCATCAGCGTCAGCCGACGCTTCAACTTGAGGAGTTAGAGAGTCATGAGTCATAAAGTCATCGTCGCCGGCGTCGGCATGGTCCCGTTCACCAAACCGGGCGCCAGTGAGCCCTATCACGTGATGGGAGAGAAGGCCGTGCGCCAGGCACTGGCCGACGCGCGAGTCGAGTACCCCATGATCCAGCAGGCCTATGTCGGCTACGTTTATGGTGATTCCACCTGCGGCCAGCGCGCACTGTATCCAGTGAGCATGAGCGGCATACCGATTGTCAATGTCAACAACAACTGCTCCACCGGTTCGACCGCGCTGTTCCTGGCGCGCCAGGCGGTTGAAAGCGGTGCGGTCGATTGCGTGCTGGCGCTGGGCTTTGAGCAGATGGCAGCAGGCGCCATCAAGGCTCAGTTCGAGGACAGGCCCACGCCCTTTGAAGAATTCGACCGCGCCACCGCCGAACTGGTGGGTCACCCGGAAATCCCGCTGGCCATTCGTTACTTTGGCGGTGCGGGCAAGGCGCACATGGACAAATACGGCACGCGCCTGGACACCTTCGCCCACATCCGCGCCAAGGCCAGCCGCCATGCCGCCAACAACCCGCTCGCGCTGTTCCGCAAGGAAGTCAGCGTTGACGACGTGATGAGCGCACCAGCCGTCTGGCCCGGCGTGATGACGCGCTTGATGGCGTGCCCGCCGACCTGCGGTGCCGCCGCCGCGGTGATCTGCTCCGAAGCCTTCGCCAGGAAGCACGGGCTAGACACCCGCGTCTCCATCCGCGCCCAGTCGATGAGCACGGACTTCCCCAGCACCTTCGAATCGCACGACATGATGCGCCTGGTCGGCTTCGACATGGCGCGCGATGCGGCGCAAAAGGTTTATGCGCAAGCCGGCATCGGTCCGGACGACGTGGATGTGGTCGAGCTGCACGACTGCTTCGCACAGAATGAACTGCTGACTTACGAGGCCCTGGGCCTGTGTCCGGTGGGGGGCGCGGAGAAGTTCGTGCTGGACGGCGACAACACCTATGGCGGCAAGGTCGTCACCAATCCGTCGGGAGGACTGTTATCCAAGGGCCATCCGCTGGGCGCCACCGGCCTGGCGCAATGTTTTGAGCTGACTCACCAACTGCGCGGCACGGCGGATCAACGCCAGGTCGAGGGCGCGCGCGTGGCCTTGCAGCACAACCTCGGGCTGGGCGGCGCTTGCGTCGTCACGCTCTACCAGGCCGCTTGAGCGCAAACACAAGAAAACCAGGAGCTTGAATCCCATGATTGACAAAAAATTCATCGGGTACGAGGTGCCGCCTACGCTATGGGATGTGGAGAAGGGACGCATTCGCTTCTTCGCCGAGGTGATCGGTACCGCTGATCCGATTTACCTCGACGATGCCGCCGCCAAGGCCGCCGGTTACCGCAACGTCGTTGCGCCACCGACCTTCATCTTTGGTGCCGAGAGCGATTCGGGCGTGCTGATGAAGTTGCTCGACACGCTCAAGATCGATCTGCGCGAGGTCTTGCACGGCGAGCAGCGCTTCGACTACCACGCCCCGGTGTGCGCTGGCGACACGCTGCGCTTCCAGACCCGGGTCGCCGACATCTACGACAAGAAGGACGGCGCACTCGAGTTTGTCGTCAACGACACGAAGGTCACCAATCAGCTCGGCGAACATGTCGCCGACTTGCACTCAGTGATCGTCGTGCGCCACGCCTGAAGGAATAGCCATGAACTCTGAAACAAAAATGATCCAGGTCGGCGATGACATGCCCGTGCTGGAGTTGCCACCAATCAGCCGCACCACCCTGGCCTTGTTCGCCGGCGCCTCGGGCGACCACAACCCGATCCACATCGACATCGACTTCGCGCGCGGCGCGGGCATGAAGGACGTGTTTGCGCAAGGCATGCTGTCGATGGCCTATCTCGGGCGCGCGCTCACCGAATGGGTGCCGCAGCGCCAGATTCTCAGCTATGGCGTTCGCTTTGCAGCCATGACTCACCTGGGTGACCGCGTGCGCTGCAGCGGCAAGGTGGTCGAAACGCTCGAACACGCCGGTCGCCCCTGCGTGCGCGTTCAAATCAGCGCGGCCAAGGCCACGGGTGAAATCACGCTGGCGGGTGAGGCCTTGGTGGCCCTGAACTGAGGGCCGCGGACGGGCGGCCCAATTTACATATTTCTTTTCTTTCAATCACAAGCAAGGACACACATCATGAAAAAACTCGAAGGCAAAGTTGCGATCGTCTCCGGATCGGGTCGCGGCATTGGGCGCGCCATCGCCATGAAGCTCGCCAGCGAAGGTGCCAAGGTCGTGATCAATGACCTCGACGCAGCGCCGGCCGAGCAGACGCTGGCCGACATCAAGGCCGCTGGCGGCACCGCCGTGGCCTGCGTAGGAAGCGTCACCGCCGACGGTTTCGCTGATCGCTTCGTAAAGACCGCGATCGACAACTTCGGCGGCCTGGACATCATCATCAACAACGCCGGCTACACCTGGGACAACGTGGTCCAGAAGATGACCGACGAGCAATGGAACGCGATCATTGATGTGCACCTGACCGCGCCGTTCAAGATTCTGCGTGCGGCTGCGGAGTTCATTCGTGCCTCTTCGCGCAAGGAGGCCGAAGCAGGGCAGGAGGTGTTTCGAAAGGTGGTCAACATTTCGTCCATCGCCGGCACCGGCGGCAATGCCGGCCAGGCCAATTACTCGGCCGGCAAGGCCGGCATCATCGGTCTGACCAAGGCGCTGTCCAAGGAGTGGGGGCGCTACAAGGTCAACGTCAATGCCGTCGCTTTTGGCATGATCAAGACGCGGCTGACCGAAGCTTCGGCCGCCGGCGATGCCTCGATTGACGTGGAAGGCCACAAGATCAAAGTCGGTGTTAATCCTGATCTGCTGGAAATGATGGAGCGCACTATTCCTCTGGGTCGCGGCGGTACGCCCGAGGAAGCGGCCGGATCGGTCTATCTGCTGTGCATTCCAGAATCGAACTACGTCAGCGGCCAGACCCTGATTTGCGGCGGCGGCATCTCGATCTGAAACGCATACCACCAGCGCACAAAGGCACATGATGGACATTGATTTTAGCCCGGAAGACAGGGCGTTCCAGCAAGAGGTTCGCGGCTGGTTCAAGGCCCACACGCCAGCCGAGCTCAAGCGCAAGACCGTCACCGGGGAGATGCTGCAAAAGGACGACATCGTTCAATGGCAGCGCCGACTCGACACGCAGGGCTGGCTGGTCACCGGCTGGCCCAAGGAGCACGGCGGGCCGGGCTGGACGCCAACGCAGCGCTATATCTTTGACCTTGAACGGGCGGCGGCCAGCGCGCCGGTCGGCCTGTCGATGGGGGTGATCATGCTCGGGCCGGTGCTGGTCGCCTTTGGAACGCCTGAGCAAAAGGCGCAGTACCTGCCGCGCATCCGTCGCTGTGAAGACTGGTGGTGCCAAGGCTATTCCGAGCCGGGCGCAGGCTCGGATTTGGCCAGCTTGAAGACCACGGCCGTGGCCGATGGCGACGACTACATCCTCAACGGTTCGAAAATTTGGACCACCTACGCACACTGGGCCACCCACATGTTCTGCCTGGTGCGCACCTCTAGTACCGGAAAAAAGCAGGAAGGGATTTCCTTCCTGCTGATCGAGATGGACCGTGCTGGCATCGAGGTCAAGCCCATCGTCTCGATCGACGGCGAGCATCACCTCAACCAGGTGTTCCTCACCGACGTTCGCGTGCCCAGGAAAAACCTGGTTGGCCGTGAGGGCCAGGGCTGGGACATTGCCAAGTACCTGCTGACGCACGAACGCACCAGCATCGCCGGCGTGGCCGACTGCAAGGCGCATCTGGCCAACCTGCACGCCGCAGCGGGTGAGCGCCGCTCGGGCGGCCGACCGCTGGCCGAGGATGGCGCGATGCGCCTCAGGCTGGCGCGCGCCGAGATTGAACTGATGGCGCTTGAATACACCAATTTCCGTGTGCTCGCGGCCACTGCCGCAGGCAAGGCGCCGGGGCCGGAATCCTCACTGCTCAAGACCATGGGCACGGCGGTGCAGCAGACCTTGTCCGAGCTGGACGTGGAAATCGCCGCCGAGATGGCGTGGCCCTGGCACGAGGGCGGCGAGTTGGGCCACGGGCGCTACGCGCATGCGATGCCGCGCTACTGCTTCTCACGCGCTGCCACCATCTACGGTGGCAGCGACGAGGTGCAGAAGAACGTACTGGCCAAGATGCTTCTGGCCGGCGGCGCACGCTAAAGGAAACCGCATGAACTTTGATTTGTCTGAAGAACAAACGATGCTGCGTGACGCGGCGCAGAAATTTTTGCGCGCCGAGTACGGTTTCGATGCCCGCAACAAAATCGTCGCCTCCGAGCCTGGCATGAGCCGCGAGCACTGGCGGCGATTCGGCGAGTTCGGCTGGCTGGGCGTGGCCCTGCCCGAAGCGGATGGCGGTTTCGGCGGAGGCATTGTCGAGACGATCCAGGTCGCCGAGGCCTTGGGTGCGGCGCTGGCGGTAGAACCCTACCTTGCCAGCACGGTGCTCGGTGCGCAGGCGGTGGCGCGCGCAGGCAGCCCGGCGCAGCGCTCGACGTGGCTGCCAGGACTGGCTTCGGGCGAACTCATTCTCAGCTTGGCGCACACCGAGGTCGATGCGCGTCACGACCTCGCCCATGTGCAGACCCGCGCCACGGCCAAGGGCGGTGGCTGGGTGCTGTCGGGTCGCAAGAGCGGCGTGCTGGGCGCGCCCTGGGCGGACGGCTTTGTCGTCGTGACCAGGACGTCGGGCGCGGTCAATGAGCGCCAGGGGATCAGCTTGTTTCTGGTCGGGGCCAGCACGCCGGGGGTGCAGGTGACGGGGTACAAGGTCTATGACGGCAGCCGGGCCGGCGATCTCCGGCTCGACGATGTCGTGCTCGGCGAGGGCGCGCTGCTCGGCACCGAAGGCGAAGGCCTTGCGCTGCTGGAGCACTTGATCGATCTGGGCATTGTGGCCGCCTGCGCCGATGCCCTGGGCGCGATGGGCGCGCTGCTGCGAAAGACTGGCGAATACGTCAGTACGCGCAAACAATTTGACGTGCCGATTGCCAGCTTCCAGGTTATCCAGCACCGTCTGGTCGATATGTTTGCCGCCGTCGAAGCCACTCGCTCCCTGGTGTTGATGGCGGCCTTGCATGCCGAGCATCTTGATGCGGTGACTCGTTCGCGCGCCGTGTCGGCCGCCAAGGCGGCCATTGGCGAGCGAGCTCGCTTCGTCGCCCAGCAGGCGGTGCAGTTGCACGGCGGGGTGGGCATGACCGAGGAGCTGGACATTGGCCACTACTTCCGCCGTCTCACCCTCTTTTGCAACCTGTTCGGCAGCGCCGACCACCACCTGCAGCGTTTTGCGGCGCTGGCTGCGGTAGCCCCGAACAGCCCGCCGCCACGCTGACCATGGTGCGCGGGACCATCCACCGGTGCGCGGGTGCCAGCTGGATCGATGAAGACCGGGAGCGCTTCAAGCAGCCGATACGCGTGCCCCAGCGCGACACGCAATTCGGCGTGTTCAGAAGGTGAGCCCTCAGGGGATACCCATGGACTTCAGCTACACGGAAACACAGACGCAGATTCGTTCCGCCGTGAAAGCCCTGTGCGACGGCTTTGGCCCCGATTACTGGCGCCAGTGCGCGCAGGACGGCGCCTATCCGGAGGCATTTGTCGATGCCATGATCGAGGCAGGCTGGCTGGCCGCGCTGATCCCTGAGGCATACGGCGGTTCCGGGCTGTCGCTGATGGATGCCTGCACCATCCTGGAAGAGGTCAATCGCAACGGTGGCAACAGCGCTTCGTGCCATGCGCAGATGTACACCATGGCCTCAATCCTGCGGCATGGCAGCGAGGCGCAAAAGCGCAAGACGCTGCCGCGCATTGCCGACGGCAGCCTGCGCCTGCAGGCTTTCGGCGTGACCGAGCCCGATGCAGGCTCCAACACGCTGCGCATCAAGACCTTCGCGCGCAAGGTGGCCGGCGGTTATGTCATCAACGGCCAGAAGATATGGACGTCGCGTTACAGCCACTCGCACATGTACCTGCTGATCGCGCGCACCACGCCGTTCGAGGAATCGGCCAAGAAGACCGACGGCCTGAGCCTGTTTCTGGTCGATATCGCCAAGGCTGGCTCCTCGCTCAAGGCCAAGCCGATCCGCACCATGATCAACCACCACACGTTCGAGGTCTTCATTGACAACCTTGAGGTCAGCGACGACGACCGCATCGGCGAAGAAGGCAAGGGCTTTTATTACCTGCTCGACTCGCTGCATTCCGAGCGCCTGCTAGTGGCCAGCGAGGCGATCGGCGACGGCAAGTGGTTTGTCGAAAAGGCCTCGCGTTATGCCAGCGAGCGTGTCGTCTTCGACCGTCCGATCGGTGCCAACCAGGGGGTGCAGTTTCCCATCGCTCGCGCGCATATCAACATCGAAGCCGCCGAACTGATGCGCAACAAGGCCGTCACGCTGTTCGACGCAGGTTTGCCCTGCGGCCGCGAAGCGACTATGGTCAAGTACCTGGCCAGCGAAGCCGCCTGGGAGGCGGCCGAGGCGGCGATGAGCACCTTTGGCGGCTACGGCATAGCCTGCGAGTTTGACATCGAGCGCAAGTGGAAGGAGTCACGGCTGTTTCGGACCGCGCCGATTTCCAACAACCTGGTGCTGGCGCAGGTGGCCGAGCACCTGCTGGGCATGCCCCGATCCTATTGACCGCTTTAAAGCCGCCATTCCCGACCATGGACTACACTACCCTGCGCGTCGAAGCCGCGCCCAACACTGATCCCACTGACGGCATTCGCACTCTGGTGCTGAACCGGCCCGAGGTGATGAATGCGATGAACACGCAGATGTTCGTCGAGTTGCGCGAGGCCTTGCATGAACTGGCTTTTGACGACGCCTTGCGCGTGCTGATCTTCACCGGTGCCGGCAGCCGCGCGTTCTCGGCCGGCGGCGACCTCAAGCAGCGCGACGGGATGACCGACGGCCAGTGGCGGCGCCAGCACCAGCTCGCCGAAGAGGTCTTTCTGGCAGTCAAGGATTTTCCGCAACCGGTGATCGCCGCCGTCGAAGGCCACGCGCATGGTGGTGGCTGCGAACTGGCGCTGATGTGCGACTACATCATCGCCTCGCGCGCGGCGGTGTTTTCGCTGCCCGAACTGCGGCGCGGCATCATGCCTGGCGGCGGTGGCATCCAGAACCTGGTGCGCGCGGTCGGCGTACGGCGGGCCAAGAAGCTGCTGCTCACCGCACAAAGGTTTTCAGCCGAAGAAGCCGCCGAATGGGGCATGGTAACTGACTTGGCCGAGCCGGGCACGGCGCTGGCCGCCGCATTGGCCGACGCGCGCGAAATCGTGCGGGCTGCACCGATGGCCACCCGCTACGCCAAACTGACCGCCTCGCGCGGCGGCGAAATCGACTTTCACAGCGGTTACATGCTCGACATTACGGCCTACAACGTGCTGGTGTCGTCGGCCGATCGACTCGAAGGCGTCAAGGCCTTCAACGAAAAGCGCCCACCGCGCTGGCGCGGGGGCTGACATGTTCCATAAAACCCTGATCGCAGACCTTGTGGTCATAGGCTCGGCACTTCACCTGATTGCCAACGGCCGGATGCAGCGCGTGAACCCAGATTTGCACGTCGCCGGGCGCGGCAGCCCGCCCGCCTTTGCCGGGAACGGAAAGCCAATGTGCAGCGCCGCTGATGGCGCACTGGAGAAAAGCCATGTCCAGTCTGAACCCTTTGTTTGAGAACAACCGTGCCTGGTCGGCGCGCTGCGCGGCCCTGGACCCGCAGTACTTCGAGCGGCTGGCGAGGCAGCAGATGCCACGCTATCTGTGGATCGGCTGCTCCGACAGCCGGGTGCCAGCCAATGAAATCGTGGGCTTGCAGCCGGGCGAGGTGTTCGTGCACCGCAACGT